>JBFHPA010000063.1:0-11273 GCA_041592955.1 Pontiella sp. | reverse complement strand
TTTTACGCGCTACCAGATCGTGGATGCCGTGCACGGCGAGGGTTATCCCGTCACCGACCGCTCGGTCGATGTGCAGATTGCCGGATTGCGCAAGAAGCTGGGCGACGCCGGAGCTTACGTGGAAACGGTTCGAGGCTTCGGCTACCGCTTTAAAGAAGAAGAGTAGGTGGAGTGAAAGAATGGAAGACGGGATGAGTTTATTGTTGGATTTCCGGACTGGCGGATTGCTGAACGTCCGCAATGCGACCCCCTCCTGCCCCATGAATCCATTTATCCTGCAATCCGAACAGCCATCTTTCTTCACAGGGAATTCGGAGAAGTTCCAGTGAAGAAAAAACACCTGTTCTGGTTGCTGCTGCCCACGTACTGGATTCTTACGGCCATCGCAATCATTGTGATTGCATTCTATGCTTTCCATTCAATGTCGAATCTTTATTTCCAGGCCCTGGAAAACGACATTCATACGCGCGCAACCCTTTTCGCCGAACAAGCCGCCCCCATTATTCGGGAACGCGACGGGGAAAAAACCGATAGCCTGTGCAAGCGGATCGGAGAATCGATTCAGACCCGCTTCACGATCATTATGCCGGACGGCACCGTTCTGGGCGACACCGCTGAAGATCCTGAAATCATGGAAAACCATCGCGGTCGGCCGGAGGCCATCGCCGCGTTCAAAGGTGACGTCGGATTGGACCGGCGCTACAGCCGAACACTGAAGCAGGACATGCTCTATTTGGCCATTCCGCTTAAAGACGGGGATGGCGGAATCCTCTGTGCCGTCCGCGCATCGCTGCCCATGACATCGATCAAGGGTGAACTCCATTCCATGACGATGCGGGTGCTGATGGCCGCCATCATCACGGGACTCCTCGCCATGCTGATCTGTATTGCCGCCGTCCGCCGCATCACCACGCCGCTGCGCGGAATGGATCTTGCGGCCCGCCGGTTTGCCGAGGGGGACTTTACCCACCGGATCCCCGCGCATCCGGCACTCGAACTCGATCAGCTTGCGGCTTCACTGAACACCATGTCTGAACAGTTGAACCAGACGGTTTCCACCGTGATCGAGCAGCGCAACGAGCAGAATGCGGTTCTTTCGAGCATGGACGAAGGCGTGCTTGCCGTGGACCAGCGTGAGCGCATCATCCACATGAACCGCGTGGCCGGTGAAATTCTTGGCGTGGACCACCGCGATGCCAAACGCCAACTGATACAGCATATCGTACGGTTCGCGAATCTGCAGGAATTCATTAAAGCGGTACTCAGCTCGCAGAGTCCTTTAAAGAAGGATCTGAGCCTGGTCGGCACCCCGCAGAAGCAGATACAGGCCAGCGGAACCGTGTTGCGCAATGCCGACGAGGAATCGATCGGCGCGCTCATCGTTTTAAGGGACGTCACGCAGCTGCGTCATCTCGAAACGGTTCGGTCTGATTTCATTGCCAATGTTTCGCACGAGCTGAAGACCCCCATTACGTCAATCAAGGGTTTTGTTGAAACACTGCTTTCCGACGACTGGAACCACTCCGAAGATATTCTTCGTTTTCTCGAAATCATCAACCAGCAGGCCGGGCGGCTCAACTCCATCATTGATGATCTGCTGACGCTCTCCCGGCTGGAGCGTAAGAACGGCCATGTACGTGAGACCCTACGCCCCGGCAACCTGGCGGCCATCGTGCAAAACGCCATTGATCTTTGCCAGATTCAAGCCGCCGAAAACAGGATTTCGGTTGAGATGGTTTGCCCCGAAAATTTAATCCTGCCGATCAACGGCCCGCTAATTGAACAGGCCCTGGTCAACCTGATCATTAATGCCGTCAAGTATTCCGAACCCGGCAAGCTCGTGCGGATCATTGCCGAAGAGCATGGCGATCATGTCGTGATTCAGGTCAAGGACCAGGGGTTTGGGATCGAGCACAAGCACCTCGACCGGCTCTTTGAACGTTTCTACCGGATCGATACCGCCCGCAGCCGGACCCTCGGCGGCACCGGCCTTGGCTTATCCATCGTGAAGCATATTGTGCAGGCCCACCAAGGCACCATTCGGGTGGAAAGCAACCTCGGTGCAGGGAGCACGTTTATCATTTCCCTCCCGGCAGACCGCTAACAAAAAGCTAACATTTAAGGGCTAGTAAACCGTTTGGTTTCTGCTAGTTTCTCGACAAATTTCAATTCAACTACAAAGGGGAAAGTAATGGACGTCGGACTGTTTTTTAAAATTGCTTCTCAGGTCGTCGGTGGGCTGGGTGTTTTTCTGCTCGGCATGAAACATATGTCGGAAGGTCTTCAGGCCGTTTCGGGTGATCGTCTCCGGAAGATGATCAGTGCCGTTACCAACAACCGGATCATGGCCGTCATTGTCGGGGTTCTCGTCACCTGTCTGGTTCAATCCAGCTCCGTCACGACCGTAATGGTGGTCGGATTTGTGAACTCCGGAATCATGACGCTGATGCAGGCCATCGGCGTCATCTTCGGCGCCAACATCGGAACCACGATCACCGGCTGGATCCTTGTACTGAAGATCGGGAAATATGGCCTGCCCATACTCGGCATCGCGGCGTTCTTCTTCCTCTTCTCCAAACGCGAGCGTCTGCGCTACATCGGCATGACGATTATGGGTGTCGGCATGGTCTTCTTTGGACTGGAACTGATGAAAAACGGCTTCAAACCGCTTCGGTCGCAGGAAGAATTCAACGCCTGGTTCCATGCCTTCCATATCAGCCTGGACGGTGGCCTCCTCCCGGCCTATGGCAACATCATTAAATGCGCGCTGGTCGGCATGATTCTTACGATGATCGTGCAATCCTCTTCCGCCACGCTGGGTATCACGATTGGTCTGGCCGCGACCGGCGTAATCGAGTTTCAAACCGCAGCCGCCCTGGTGATGGGCGAAAATATCGGCACCACGATCACCGCCTGGCTGGCCTCACTCGGCACCACCACCACCGCCAAACGAGCCGCCTATGCCCACGTCTTGTTCAACGTAATCGGAACCTGCTGGTTCATCCTTCTCTTCCCGGTCGCGATTAAAGCGCTCTCTCGCCTGATTGCATGGAAAACCGGCTATAACCCCATGGTTATCGGTATCGACAACATGGATGATGTTGCATTCGGACAAATCATCACGGCCGGCATTGCCCTGACCCATACGACCTTCAATGTGGCCAACGTCGTCATTTTTCTGCCCTTTGCCGGGTTGCTCGGCAAGCTGGTTACGAAAATGGTGCCGGAGAAAGACACCAAGGAAGTTACCCACCTCACCTATCTCGACGTACGCATGCTCGACACGCCTGCGCTGGGCATTGTGCAGTCGCAGGGCCAGATCAACTTCATGGCCGATAGCGTCGAGGGCATGATGGATAAGCTGCGCAACTGTCTGGAGAACGACTCCATAAGCGCACCCTTCGAGAACAAGCTTTTTCGGCGCGAGGAGATTCTCGACAACGTCCAGAAGGAGATTTTCCTGTATCTGAGTAATCTTGTATCCGGTCAGGTGCCGCATGATGTCACGACCAAGTCGCACAAACAGATGCGCATTGCGGATGAGTATGAATCGCTCAGCGACTACATCATCAATGTGCTGAAGGGGATCAAGAAGCTGCACGAGAGCCAAATGCTGCTCGACGGTCCTGCACGCGATAAGCTGCTGACCTTACATGATCGCGTTGACACCTACATCAAGAAGGTGAACCAGCTCATGAAGGACGAAAACCGCGGGAATCTGGCCTGGGCTACGTCCGAGGGCGCTGCCATTGGTGAACTCATGAAGAGTCTGCGCCGGTTGCACCTTGAGCGCCTGCAAAAGGAGGAAGTGTCGCCCTTCTTCAGCCTGATCTATACGGACATGCTCAACTTCTACCGCCGCATGAAAGACCACGCGCTCAATATTGCCGAAGTCGTCGCCGGCGAAAAATAAGTGATGTGCAATGGGGTTAATCAAAAGGCTCTTCCGTTGCGGAGGAGCCTTTTTTCGATCCATATCCATCTAAACTGCTTGATGCTCATCATTTTCTAATAGTAACAACATACCCCTCTAATTTAAGCGATGCAGTTTCAGCGGAACTCAAACCGGCGATTTAGCCGATAAAACCAAATAAAAAAATATTCGTTACAAAACAGAAGGTAAATAGAACGGCGGGAGATCCGAAAGACGTTTACCTGACATCACCTACGAGGAGCTATAAATGAATATCAAGTTCGTGTACACCACCATGACAGCCCTTGCGTTTTCAGCTTGCACAACCTTTGCAACTGAAGTAGCAGCCACGCAGACCGACAACGAAAGCATCATCCAGCGACTGGAAGCCCTGGAAGCCCTGGAAGACAACGCGAATAAAAGCAGCTGGGCTGAAAACATAAAAATCAAAGGCGATTTCCGCTATCGCTTCGAAGACCGCGACTCCGATCAGAGCGCCGCTATATGGACCAACGCACCGAATGGTAAAATCAGTGACAAGTCCCGCCACCGCATTCGTGCGCGGGTGGGTGCCTACGGCAACGTGAACGAGCATGTTGATTTCGGCGTCCGCATCGCGACCGGCAGCAGCTCAAGCCCGATCTCCACGAATCAGGATATCGACGGGTATGGCAGTTCAAAGGAAATCTGGCTGGATCTCGCATACATCACACTCAACTGCTACAGAGTGGATGGACTCAATGTGACATTTGGCAAAATGAAACAGCCCTGGATCACGGTATCGGATCTGGTTTACGACTCGGATTTTAATCCGGAAGGTATCAGCGCAGGCTATGACATCGATCTGGACGGCATCAGCGTCATGCTGCACGCAGGTCATTTCATTCTGGATGAAAACGCAGGCGACGACGTTCAGCTGTCCAGCGGACAAGCAGCCATCAAGACCAAGGTATCAGAAGGTGTATCGCTCACAGCCGGCGCAAACATCTACGACTGGAGAAATGAGGATGCGGCGGCTGTCGGTGATGGCAACAGTGGTGCGATCGACTTCACGATCGTTGAAGGCTTTGCCCAGGTAAACCTGACAGAGACCCCTGTGCCGGTAAAGATCTTCGGTGATTTTGCAAACAACATGGCCAATGACATCTCCGAAGACACGGCCTGGATGATTGGCTTCGGCACCAAGATCGGCAAGCTTTCGCTCGACTACAACTATCGTGATGTCGAAGCCGACTCCATCTACGGCGACTGGGCCGACTCCGACTTCCATGACGGCGGAACCGGTGGCAGCGGCCATAAAATCAAGGCACAGTATGCCGTGATGAAAAATCTTTCCGCAGGAGCCACCTACTTCATGACCGAAACGCAATCAGGGAACGATGTTAACACTCTGCAGTTCGACTTGGCTGCGAAATTCTAATCCGTTAACCGAAAAGAGCACCCGAACGGGTGCCTTTTTCTATTTTCTGCATCTGTTGGTTCTCACGCGTTTTTAACATCCCGTACACACATTGCTAACGGAACCCAGGCAAGTTCAGCGGCACGTAAATGAGGGGACTCATTCGGACTCCCCGGACCAAGGAGAAAAAAATGAAGAAACAGATTCTATCCATATTCACCGCAGCAGCGTTTGCGGGTGCAGCCCATGCGTCAGACAAGATTGTTATCGATGGTTCCACCACGGTGGGCCCCATCTGCAAGGCCTTTGCCGAGTATTACATGGCAGCCAACCCCGATGTGAACATCACCGTATCCGAATCCGGCAGCGGCAACGGGGCCAAGAGCCTCGTCAACAATACCTGCGATGTAGCGGCGATGTCGCGCCCCATGAAGGACAGTGAGTTCAAGGCGGCTGCGGACAAGGGCATTCAGCCCGTGGCGCACGTGATTGCCCTCGACGGTCTGCCGATTCTGGTTCATCCCTCCAATCCGGTTCAGGATTTGACGGTCGAGCAGGTGCGCAAGATCTTCCTCGGTGAAATCAGCAACTGGAAGGAAGTAGGCGGACCGGACAAAAAGATTGTCACCATCTCGCGCGACACCAACAGCGGGACCTACGAAACCTTCGCCAAGCTGGTTATGAGCAAGCAGAAGATTCACGAAAACTGTGAATATGTCGGTTCCAACGGGGCCATCCGTCAGCGTGTTCAAAGTACACCCGCCGCCGTTGGCTATGCCGGTCTCGGCTTTGTGGACAAAACCGTGAAAGCACTCAAAATCAACGGCGTCTACCCTTCTGCAGAAACGGTGCAGTCCGGCGAATACGCGGTAGCTCGCCCGCTCTTCATGTACACCAACGCCTATCCGAAGCTGGGATCCGCGCTCTACCAGTTCATCACCGTTTACCTGACTGAAGATGGCCAGGAAATGGTGGAGGAAATCGGATTCGTTCCGGTTACTGCATACTAAATACGACATCTCGTCCTCGCTCTCGCCCCCTCGTCCTCGAAAAACCTGATCGAGGGCGAGAACGAAGGGCGACGAAGATTTAAGCGTGATCTCCGCATCACGCCTTATCGAACATTAACCACCCGCTAACATCTTGCTCACATTCCGCGGGCATGGTCAGCGGCGTTTTTAAGGGATTTTATGTCTATGCCTGAGAATGTCGGTCCAAGTTTAATCATGAGCGATGCCGCGAGCCGTCGCCAGCACTTCGCCGCATTCATGGGGAAAAGCCTCCTGTTCCTGATCACATCGCTTTCGACCATTGCGGTGTTCTTCATCTTCTACTTCATTCTGAAGGACGCCATCCCCTTCTTTAAGCTGGAAGGCTTCAAGGAATTTTTCACCAGTGCCCGCTGGTACCCGTCCGGCAGCCCCGCCGAATTCGGCGCCCTGCCGATCTTCATGGGAACGGGACTGGTAACGCTTGGCGCAATTGTCGTGGCGGTTCCCCTGGGCATTGCCGCGTCCGTCTGCCTGAGCGATCTGCTTCCTTTTCATGTGCGACAGATCGTGAAGCCCATCATCGAAGTCCTCGCCGCGATCCCTTCCGTGGCCTACGGCTTCTTTGCCCTGGTGGTTTTTGCCCCGATGCTGCAGAACCATGGGGGTGTGATTCTCTCGGCAGGCACATGGATGATTCTCGGCCCGCTGTTTGCCCTGCTCGTGGTCGTGCTCGGTGACCTGATCGTCGATAAGCTGCGGAACATTGTAAAGAGCCCTAAACTGGCCGGAGCGGTCGTTTTTCCAGTCCTTGGAATTCTGGCCGTTTCCTTCATTCACCGCCTGGCCAGTCAGCTCAGCGGCGTTGAAATCAGCAGCGGGACCAATGCGCTGAACGTCGCGGTAATTCTCGGCATCATGGCGCTTCCGACCGTGGTGAGTGTCTCCGAAGATGCCTTGCAGGCGACCGGCCGCGAACTGCGGGAAGGCTCCTATGCCTTGGGTGCCACGCGCGCCGAAACCATTATTAAAACCATCATTCCCGCATCCATCAGCGGAATCCTTGCCGCCGTGATTCTTGGCGTCATGCGCGCCATTGGTGAAACGATGGTGGTCTGGATGGCCTCGGGTAACGCGGCCCGCATTCCCGATCCGTGGTACAACATGCTTCAGCCCGTCCGCACTCTGACCGCCACCATCGCCGGGGATATGGGCGAAGCCGACCACGTGACCGGCTCATCCCGCTTCCACGTGCTCTTTGCCATGGCCTTCTGCCTGCTCGCCTTCTCGTTCATCATGAATCTGGCCAGTGAGCTGATCGTTAAACGCTCGCGCAAAAAACTGGGTAAATAGAAAACTGAAACCTGAAACTGGAAATTTGAAACCTGAAACCATTCGGACCTGGAATTCTGTGTATTCCGTGGTTCTGGAAACATCATGCGATTAGAAACCCGCAAACTTCTCGATAAAGCCTTCTCCGGCCTTGGCTTGATCGCCATTGGTGTAATGGCCATGGCGTTGCTACTGATTCTGACGCCCATCGTTGTCCGCGGCTCCAAGGCTTTTGTCTTCAAGGGAACCATCGAGCACCGTCGCGTGATGCTCGAGCAGTTCGACCGCGGCAACACCGATACCTTTACGCAGGATTCCGCCAAGGTTGCAGAAGCTCGGGCACCGCTCTATCAAATGATGGAAGATTTTGAAGCCGAAATGAAGGGGATGGATCGCTCCCGCCGCAAGGAGTATAAATCCGCATACCGGGACATTGAAAAGAGCATCAAGGTGCTGTTCGGCCCGATGCCCGGCCAGCGCACCCCGGTGCTCCTTCGGCAGCAGTACGGGCAGACCCGCTGGGACCGTGCACAGATTAAACTGCATGAGGTGCTCTATTCGGAGGAGTGGGACTACTCCAACGCCGATGCCATGGGCGTACTGGTTGAAACACCGCGGGTTGAGCTGTTTACCAACACGACGCTCGAACCCTTGTTCCACTATCTGGAAGAAAACCTTTCCGATATGATGCTTCCGAAAACGACTTTTTACTGGCAGTTCATTACCGACAAATCGAAAGACTCCCATATCTTCGGCGGGATCTGGCCGGAAGTGCTCGGCACGATTTATCTCACCCTCGGCGCCATGATTTTTGCCATCCCCATGGGCGTGATTGCCGCCATCTACCTGTGTGAATATGCGAAGGAAGGCCGCGTGGTCAGCTTTCTGCGTATCTGCATCAGCACGCTCGCCGGCGTCCCGAGCATTGTTTTCGGCCTGTTCGGCCTCGCCTTCTTTTTGAATACGATTCAGGTGTCCGACTCTAAAAGTGTGTTGGCCGGATCGTTGACCCTTTCCCTGCTGATTCTCCCCACCATTATCCGCTCTTCCGAAGAGGCGATACTGGCCGTCCCGCGCGCATACAAGGAAGCCGCGCTCGGTCTGGGCGCAGGACGCTGGCATACCGTGCTGACGGTTATCCTTCCCGCCGCCCTGCCCGGCATCCTGACCGGCGTCGTCATCAGCATGGGTCGCGCGGCCGGCGAAACCGCACCGATCATCTTTACCGCTGCCGTCAGCGTCGGTGCTCCGCTGAAACTCTGGGAAACCCTGAGCCAACCGACGCCCGCCCTCCCGTGGAACATTTACAACCTGTGTACTGAACACGAAGCCGTGGACGAAATCCGGCACGTGCAATACGGCATGGTTTTCACCCTGGTGGCCATTGTGCTGCTGCTGAACCTGTTTGCAATCCTGATGCGCGCGCGCATCTCAAAAAAACTGCGAGGATGAAAAAAGTATGTAGTCCCGCCTTCAGGCGGCCATTCCGGCAGAGCCGCCTGAAGGCGGAACTACAAACCATTCATTAAGAGGCTGATATGACCGAAGAAATCACCATGAAAAAAATCGATACGTTTGCGGAGCGTCCTGACGATGGAGCGCCGGGATCAACGCACATCGAAGCCAAGGATTTTTCGCTCTTCTACGGCGACTTCGAGGCCGTGCGCAAGGTCAGCCTGCAGATTCCTAAAAATAAAGTCACCGCCATGATCGGCCCGAGCGGCTGCGGCAAAAGTACCCTGCTGCGCTCCATCAACCGCATGAACGACCTCATTCCTTCCACCCACGCAAGCGGACAAATGATCTTCGATGGACACAACATCTACGACCGCAATATCGATGTCGTCACCCTGCGCGCCCGCGTCGGCATGGTGTTTCAGAAACCGAACGTCTTTCCGAAATCGATCTTCGACAATGTGGCCTACGGCCCGCGGCTTCAAGGCATCAAGAACAAACAGGAGCTGAGCGAAATTGTGGAGCAGAGCCTGCGGAGCTCCGCCATCTGGGACGAAGTGAAGGATCGCTTGGCGGAAAATGCGCTGGGCATGTCCGGCGGCCAGCAACAGCGTCTCTGCATTGCCCGCGCCCTGGCCATCAAACCGGAAATCCTGCTGATGGATGAGCCCACCTCCGCACTCGACCCGAAGGCTACCGCCAAGATTGAAGACCTCATCGGTGAGCTGCGGAAAAAATACACGATCATTATTGTGACCCACAATATGCAGCAGGCCGCCCGCGTATCCGACCTAACGGCTTTCATGTATGAAGGCGTATTGGTAGAGTTTGGCAAAACCAAGCAGCTGTTCACCAACCCGGAAAATCCGCAGACGGAAAACTATATTACAGGACGATTTGGATAGGAACGTACTGCTTATTACGTAGTACGTATTTCCCCTGCCACAGAGAAGCAATACGGAATACGCAATACGCAATACGTCAAACGCAGCACGCAATACGGAGAAAAACGATGGCAAAGCATTTGGAAAAAGAACTCGATCGCCTCAAGAAACTCATCTACGCGCTCAGCGCCCATGTAGCCGAGAATCTTGAGCTGGCTGTAAAATCTCTGCAGGAGAACGATGTTGCGCAGGCAGAAGAGGTAATCGCTTCGGACCTGGCGATCGACAACATGGAGATCGAAGTCGAAGAGGAGTGTCTGAAGGCTCTTGCGCTCTATCAACCGGTGGCGATCGACCTGCGATTTATCGTCGCGGTCATGAAGTTAAACAGCGATCTGGAACGCATCGGTGATCTGGCGGCGGATATCGCGAAGAACGGCATGGCCATCAACGCGGCACCCAAACCTAAAGTGCCGCTCGATCTGCACCAGATGTGCTATCTGGCAAAGGCCATTGTCCATAAAAGCCTCGATGCCCTGATCAACATCGATCCCTATCTTGCCCGCGAAGTCATCAAGGACGACGAAGCCATCGACAATCTGAAAGCGGAAATGAAGGCTGAGATCGTTGCCGCGCTCCAGCGTGAACCGGAGCACGCCGAAACGCTTATGACCCTGCTTGCCGTCACCCACCGTCTCGAGCGCATCGGCGACCATGCCACCAACATTGCCGAAGACGTTATCTACATGGTCGAGGCGGATATCGTTCGCCATCAGCAATCCCTATAGCCCTGTTCACAACAGGCATAAAAAACGCCGGCGTTCCTTTTGGAAGCCGGCATTCTTTATTGGATCTGAAGGCGTTTACGCGTCTTCGAACAGCCAAGTGGAAAGGTAGCGTTCGCCGGTGTCGCAGACGATCGTGACGATCAGCTTGCCTTTGTTCTCAGGCCGTTTCGCCAACTCAACGGCGGCATGCACGTTGCCGCCGGCCGAAATACCGCAGAGGATCCCTTCCTCTTTGGCCAGACGGCGAGCCATAACACCTGCTTCATCGCCATCGATCTGAATGATTTCATCGAGCAGCGAAACATCAAGGTTGTTCGGAATAAATCCCGCACCGATGCCCTGAATCTTGTGGGCACCCGGCTTGCCGCCGGAAATGACCGGTGACTTGATGGGCTCAACCGCAACGGCCTTAAGTTCCGGCTTACGCGGTTTGAGCGCGGAAGCAACACCGGTGATGGTTCCACCTGTTCCAACGCCGGCAACGAATATATCGATCGCGCCATCGGTATCTTC
>JBFHPA010000062.1:0-11417 GCA_041592955.1 Pontiella sp. | reverse complement strand
TCCAGCAGGGCGACCCGCTTCCTCGTAATCCTTCCCGCGCCCCAGACAATGAGATTAGGGTGGTGGGGGTTGTTTTCTTTCAGCCACATCGCCAGGTATTCCGCTTTCGCCTGGTAAAAAGCATCGATGCTGTAGCGGGGATCGGTGCGCGACAGACGATCGGGTGGATCATTCCAGGTCACCAGCTCCTGATCGACTTTACCCGCTTTGACGCCGTTGGCCATCCCGCGCAGCCACAGTTCATAGTCTTCCGGAAATGGGCCGTCGCGATAGGCGCCAAACTGCTCGGGGAGATCGCGGCGGAACATGGTGGAGGGGTGGGCGAAGGGTGATTCAACAAAACGGTTCAGTGCGATGTCGTCCGGCTCAACCAGCGAGTTGATCCAGTCGACGTGGGCGGCGTAGCCCGCCTGTTCTTTGCGATCACCGCCAAACTTGACCCGGCAGCCGACGAATCCGATCTCTGCATAGACATCCAGATAGGAAGCCTGCAGTTCGATGCGCGCGGGATGGCAGAGGTCGTCTGCATCCATTCGGGCAATATAGTCGCCCGATGCTGCGGCTAGGCCGTCGTTGAGCGCCGCGGCAATGCCGCGGTGGGAGTGGTCGAGCACCATGATATCGCTCTGGTGATGCAGGAGATCCATCGTGCCATCGGTCGATCCGTCGTTGATCACAATGATTTCCAGTTTGTCAATCTTCTGCCTGCGCAGGCTGTCCAGCGCCTGAAGCACTGTTTCTTCGGCATTGTAGACCGGCATGACGACGGAAACTTTCATAAGACCCTGTCCATGCAATGTTCAATTTCAGCCGTAATCATTCCTTCGATTCTGTCTCCCTGTGGTGGAAAGGTAGCATAATCTTGTTCTCGAAAAAGAAGATTCAGGACCATCGGGTTGGCGTAAATAGGTGCGGATTCGTGGCTTAAAACATGTGCAGAGAAGCGCATAAATATGTTTTTCAATTTTTCCCTTGTCTGCCCGTTTAGACCATATATTGTGACTTAGTTTTCGGGAGGGTACTATATGTTGTGTATTTGTACCTGTTTACTTTTCTCCCTCCCGCCTCGGCAGCCACTGCAACGGACATAATTTTGAAAGGGGTATACGCATGGTAATCAAAGTAAAAAAACGAGACGCCGCCACGGTAGACTACGACGAATCAAAAATATACAAGGCGATCGAGAAGGCGGTCCAAAGCTCGGTACCGGCCGAAGGCGAAGTTCCACAACATCTTGTGACCATCGTCAGGGATATCACCGCCAAGCTCGACAACATCATCAAGGGCTACGCGCACCGCGGCACGGAAGAGGTGGACGTCGAACATATCCAGGATCTGGTCGAGCAGCAGCTGATGGGCGCCGGTCTCTACGACGTGGCACGCGCTTACATTCTCTATCGCGAAGAGCATAACAAGGCACGCAATCAGCGCCTCCGGCCCGACGCCTCGGCCGTTCAGGACTATATGCTGGTCAGCCGCTACGCCCGCTACCTTCCCGAGCTGGGACGTCGTGAAACCTATGCCGAAGCGGTCGGCCGTGTGCGCGACATGCACATCCGCGCTTTCCCCGCCGCTGAAGAGGATATCCGCTGGGCATTTGATCGGGTCATCGAGAAACGCTGTCTGCCTTCCATGCGCTCCATGCAGTTCGGCGGCCCGGCCATCGAGAAGAACCATGCCCGCATGTACAATTGCACCTTCGGTATCTGCGACCGCGTCGAATTCTTCGCAGAAGGCCTGTTCCTGCTGCTGTGCGGAACCGGCGTCGGTTTCAGCGTCGAGTTTGAACACGTCGAAAAGCTTCCGCCGCTGGCGGCAACGGTCGATGAAGGAATTGTCAAACACGTTTCCATTCCCGACACGATCGAAGGCTGGGCGGATGCCCTGCAGGAACTGATGGCCAGTTACATCGAGGGCTACCTTGTTGAATTCAACTATTCCGAGATCCGGCACCGCGGCAGCCTGCTCAAGACCTCCGGCGGCCGCGCTCCCGGTCACGTTCCGCTGCGCCGTGCGCTGGAACGCGCCCGCAATATTCTCGATGGCGCACTCGGGCGCAAACTCAAGCCGATCGAGTGCTATGACATTATGATGCATGCGGCCGATGCCGTGATTGCCGGCGGTGTGCGCCGCTCCGCCACCATCTGTCTCTTCTCGCCCGACGATGGGGAAATGATGAACGCCAAACGCGGTAACTGGTTCACGGAAAACCCGCAGCGCGGTCGTTCCAACAACTCCGTGAAGCTGATCCGTAACGAAACCTCGAAAGCCCAGTTCCTGCGCATCTTCCAGAAGCAGAAGGAGTGGGGCGAGCCCGGCTTCTATTTCTCCAACGATCTGTCGCACGGGTGCAATCCCTGCTGCGAAATCGGCCTCAATCCACATCTCGAGGTGCGCGATGCCGACGGCAATGTGACGATCGAATCCGGCTGGCAGTTCTGCAACCTGACCGAAATCAACGGTGCCAAGCTGCTGTCGGAAGAGGACTTCCGCACGGCGGTACGCGCCGCAACGATTATCGGCACGCTGCAGGCGGGCTACACCAGCTTCCCGTACCTCGGCGAAACCACCGAAAAGCTGTGCCAGCGCGAAGCCCTGCTGGGTGTTTCGATTACGGGCATGATGGACTCGCCGGCGATCACGCTGGATCCGGAGCTGCAGCAGAAGATGGCCAAATATGCCATCGATGTGAATCGCGAGATTTCGCTCAAGATTGGCACCGAACCGGCCGCCCGCCTGACGTGCGTCAAGCCCGCCGGCTCCACCTCGCTGCTGCTGGGTACCGCATCGGGCATCCATCCGCGCCATGCGCGCCGCTACTTCCGCCGGGCGCAGGCCAACAAGACCGATCCGGTCTATCGCTTCTTCAACGAAACCAATCCGCACATGTGCGAGGAATCCGTCTGGAGTGCGAACAAGACCGATGACGTCATCACCTTCTGCGTCGAAGCACCCGAGGAAGCTGTCCTGCGCAGTGAAATGTCGGCGATGGATCTGCTCAAGCATGTGCACTCCACCCAGCAGAACTGGGTGGTACCCGGCACGGCGCGTCCCGAATCCAATCCCGGTCTCTACCACAATGTCTCCAACACGCTCACCGTGCGCGATGACGAGTGGGACGCTGTGGCGGATTATATCTGGGAAAACCGCGCGGACTTCACCGGCATCAGCATGCTCGCCGCAACGGGCGACAAGATGTATCAGCAGGCACCCCACGAAGAGGTGATCACGGCCCAGGATGAAACCCTGTGGAACGAGCTGATCTCGAAGTTTAAACCGGTTGATTATACCCTTATGCAGGAGCATGAGGATGCCACCAATCTGCAGGGCGAAATCGCATGTGCTGGTGGAGCGTGCGAACTCGTCTAGCAGTACCTCCCGAAAACACCGATGCGCTTCCGGTAACGGGAGCGCGTTTTTTTGTGGAGGGGTGGGGCTCTCCGCCCGTTTTCGGTTGGACAGCTCCGCATGTTGTGGGTAAACGTGCGACTCTCCATTTGAGCGGACGAGGATTATGTATGTGGAGGGGCACACGCTGTGTGCCCGTTTCGACCGATCGGGGTTTTCGGTCGCAGAGGCCTGCGACCCTCCAGAAGTGTCTGGCCGCCAATAACCGACGCGTCTTTATGTCCGCAGCAGGTTAAAGCGGTGAGGTTGGAGGAATTCGTCGAGCAGGTCGGCGGCGTTGGCCGATGAAACCGCTCCGGGTTTGGTGGCTGCGAGGTCGGTATAGATCCCAAGCAGCCGTTCGCCGTAGGCTTCGGTGCTGTAGCGTTGCTGAACGACCTGGCGGTTACGATCAATCAACGTATCGTCCACTGTGGTGTGAAGTTCGGGGAGCATCGCGCGATCGGCGGGATGCTTAACCAGATGCCGGATCACATTGCGCTGGAGCTCCTCGTTGAGAATGCCGAAATCCACCTTGCTGTTGACAATCATAGCGGCTCGGGCCTGCTCAAAATATTCCGGCTTCCATGCTTTGGAATAGGATGCATAGCTTTGCTGCATGGCTGATTCCAGTGTTTGCAGGAAAAGGGCTTCACCCGCCCAGTCGAGGGGCACGGGAAGCGTGGAATAGAGTGATGACAGATCGAGGCCTTCGCTCTCGAAATCGGTGGTGATTTCCGGGAGCTTGCGGCCGACGAGCATCTTGCCCTCGAGCCATGGCTCGAGAAAGGCGAGGCCGAAGCCTTCCGCAATACTGGTCGAAATCAGCGCGTCCGCGTTTTGAACCAATTCGGAAAACTCGTGCTTCCTTCCGGCATCGAATTCGATCGGCAGGTTGAGTTCTTCGGCAAAGGCGACCCATTCATTATAATAGCCCTGCCATTTGGGGTTTTGCGGGGCGAGCGTGCTTTGGAAGGTATAGCCTTCCGGTGCCAGCAGGCTCCAAAGCAGGAATTCACCCAGATTCTTCCGCCGAATGGCCCGGGCGGGATACAGGATGGTTTTGGCGGTTGCACTGCTTTGAGCAGGCGCATGCGCCGTGACACTGTTCGGCAGCTCATGCACATTGGCGAGCCCGATGCCTTCGAGAAAGGCTTTGTCGCGGTAGTTGATCGGTGCATACCAGACGTGGTCGGCCAGCGGGTAGAGAGCATTGTCCAGATCGCTGCCCATCTGCTCCTTCAGCAAGCGGTAGTTTTCCGGTCGTCCGTCTTCGGCAAAGTCGTGGGGTTGCAGCAGCACATGGCAACCGGCGCTGGCGAGGTGCCAGACGAGCTGCGGGGTAAAGCTGTTTTTTCCGAGCGAGTGGTTGTGGATATGCCAGATATCCGGATCGCGTCCGAACAAAGCCTGCGCGGTGAAGCGCATATCTTCCATCACCTGCTCAACATCCGGGATGTTGTCCCCGTCGGAATAGGCGAGTGCATAGAATGGTTCGCAGATTGGTGTCAGCGCATCATCGGGTGCGGGGGCCTCGCCACTGAAGACCAGCAATTCCACGCGGTCACCAAGAGACTCGACCGCTCGCTCGACGACCCTCGTTACACCGCCTGGGCGGAGGTGGTAATGCACCACGGCTACTGCAAGTTTTTCAGCCATTACTTAATGCCGAATTTTTCACGGTATTCCGGAAGCTCGATCATTGGAGGGCGTTCCTCTTCAACGATCGTATGGGAGACTTGCTCGAACTCTTCGTCATGCGCCTGGAATTGGCGCAGCACTGTGCTGAGCTCCGGCAGTTTTCCGATTACGCCCAAGGCTTCGGCCCGGAAGAGGAACGCGCGCAGAATCCCGAAGGCCATTTTTCCGAGGTCACGGGTCTCCTGGTTGCGGTGCACGCGCTGGTCGAGATCGACCTGGGCAATGGCTTCCATGCCCCATTTTTCATAGACATCGATGAGGTGCGAGGTTTCCACTCCGTATCCGATCGGGAAGGGGATGGCTTCGAGTACTTCGCGCCGGACGGCATATTCGCCGGAGAGCGGCTGAACCAGTCCGGTGAGCTCAGGAAAGAAAAGCGAGAACAGCGGGCGGGTCAGAATTTCCGTCACCCGACCTCCGCCGGAGGGGCGCACGCCCTGCGAAAAGGCCAGCGGCCGATCGTAGAACGCTTTCACGTAGTGGACTTCCGGCCGGTAGATCAATGGAGCAACCAGACCGTAGGCGAAGCGCGGATGAATATTCTTAATGTCGGCGTCAACATACACGATGATGTCGCCGGTCAGTTGATACACCGCCTTCCAGAGGTTTTCCCCTTTGCCCTTCTTCTCGCCATATTGCGGAAGAATGTCGGCCGAAAGATAAACGTCCGCACCAAAGGTCTTGGCAATCTCGCGGGTGCTGTCCGTTGATCCCGAGTCAATGACGGCAATCTCGTCGAGCAGCGGATAGCGATCCACCAGTTCGGATTTGAACATGATGATCTCTTTGCCGATCGTCTTCTCTTCGTTGAGTGTCGGCAGACAGAGCGAGATTTTGAGCCCCTGTTCCTCCTTGGCCTCAACGAGTTTTTTCAGATCCCAGAACTGGGAGTGGTGAATGGTGTTGTTCTTGATCCAGTTATTCAGGTTCATTGCAGAATCCTCCGTCGATGGCCAGCAGCATGGCAAGCAGTTGTGCCAATCCGGTGTAGATGGGCTTGATGCGAATGGTTTCGTTCAGGTCGTGCAGGTTACTAGCTTCCGTGATGCCGATCGTGACGGCGGGTAGACCGCGTGCGATCAGCTCCGACACTTCCGACATGCTCGGGCGGATGTTCGGCGTCAAATCGAGCGCCTCCATGACCTGCCGGGAGCATTTGACCAGAGGATGACTGACATCGATGCCGCCGGGTTCGCGCGACGAGACGACATTGAACTCGAAGTCGGCGCTGTGGCTTGATCCGACATCGGCAATAATATCCTCAACCCGGTTGCGAATGGATTCCACCATTTCGGCGCTTTCGCTGCGGACTTCGAAGCGCAGACTCGATCGTGTGGCCATCACGTTGTAGCTCTTCCCCCCGCGAATGGCACCGAGGACCACGCTGGTGCGCGGCCGGCGGGGAATGGGGATTTCCAGAATACGGTTGATGACATCGTTGAGCGCGATAATGGCGCTGTTCTGTCCGGCTTTCTGCCAGTCGAGCACCTCAGGGAGCGTGCAGGAAATATGGCCGCGGAACATTCCTTCGGCCGTATAACTCAACCGGCCGAGCTGCGCGCCCTCAACGCAGATGCCGGCATCGAACGGCATACTGTTGTTTTCCATGAAAAAGCGGAGTCCATCCAGATCGCCCCGACCCAGCCCCTTGGTACTGGTCAGCAGGATTAGATTGGCGTTCAGTTGAATGCCAAGCTTTTCCAGGATGTTGGGCAGGGTGGCCAGAACCGCCATGCCGAGGCTGTTGTCTGCCACGCCGGGCCCGATAATTTCATCGGTCAGCACACTGAGCGCATGGTCGGACTTGCCCGAATAAACCGTATCGGCGTGCGCCACCAGCAGGATGTTTCGCTCCGGATCCTTGCCTGGAATGATGCCGACGCCGTTTCCGGCTTCATCCGTGGAAACATTTTGCAACCCGCACTCCAGTAGGCGCTGGAGCAGCAGCTTGACGCGCGCCTCTTCCTCGAAGGTCGGCGAGGGTATTTCGCTGAGCATGATCAGGTTGGCGATCAAGGTTTCCTGTATGTCGCCGAGCTGCGTGCGAAGTTCGGGAAGCAGCTCCAGAATCTCGTTCATATCGTTAAAATCGGTTTTCATTCGTGTCCTCAATTTATAAGGCGGAAAGTTTAGCAGAGGGGGTTGCAATAGCAAGAGGGGGATTAGAATCAAAAATAACTTTCCATGCCATGCCGGCCCGTTATGCTTTCCCCAGATTAAAGAGGCGGTTATGAGCGAAAATATCGGATTTGTTTCAACGCGTTTTGCCGGCACCGACGGTGTCTCGCTGGAAAGCGCCAAGTGGGCCAAGGTTCTTTGGGATTATGAGCATCGTAGTTTCTGGTATGCCGGACGGCTGGATCGCTCGCCCGACGTGAGCTATTGCGTACCCGAGGCCCATTTTGAACATCCGGAGAATGTCTGGATCAACGAACGCATCTGGGGCAAGTCCTTCCGCGATCCCATTGTCAGCGGCCGTATTCGCGACATGGCGGAATACCTCAAGACCACGCTCTACGAATATATCAATCGGTTTGATCTGCGCATACTCGTGTTCCAGAATTGCCTGACCATTCCCATGCACGTGCCGCTCGGCCTTGCGATCACTGAATTTCTGGCGGAAACCCGGCTGCCGGCAATTGCCCACCACCACGACTTCTACTGGGAGCGCGTCCGCTTTTCCGTGAATGGCGTTCCGGATTATCTCGATATGGCTTTCCCGCCGCGCGACGACCAGCTGCAGCATGTCGTGATCAATCAGGCGGCCCGCGAGGAACTTTCATGGCGCAAGGGACTCTCTTCCGAACTCATTCCCAACGTCTTCGATTTTGAAACGCCGGCCCCGGAGCCGGATGAATACACAAAGGATTTGCGCAAGGATCTTGGCTTTGAGGAAGAGGATATTCTGATTCTTCAGCCGACCCGCATCGTGCCGCGCAAGGGGATTGAGCATTCGATCAAGCTGTTGGAATCGCTGGGCGATCCGCGGATGAAACTCGTGATTTCGCATTCGGCGGGCGACGAAGGCTATGAATATCAGTATATGCTTCAGGAGCTGGCAATCGATTCCAATGTCGACCTGCGCATCATCGATGACCGCATCGGGGAGATCCGCCAGAAAAACTCCGACGGCAAAAAGATGTATACGCTTTGGGATCTCTATCCGTTTGTCGACTTTGTAACCTACCCGAGCCTGTACGAAGGGTTTGGTAATGCCTTTCTCGAGGCGATCTACTTCAAGCTGCCGATCCTCATCAACCGCTACTCCATCTTTGCGCGCGATATCGAACCCAAGGGATTCCGCGTACCGTTGATGGACGGCTATCTCACGCGCCAGGTGGTGGAGGATGTACGCCGTTTGCTGCAGGACGCGACCTATCGAAGAGCCACCGTCGAGCACAACTATGCCGTAGCCACCCGCTTCTTCAGCTACGGCGCCCTGCGCCGCAGCCTGCGCACCCTTATCACCAATATCAGAGGATTGGAACCATGATCAAAAATCTCGACATCAACGCACTGGAGCGCGTGCGCGAGCGCTTCAACCGGCTCTATGGCCCGCGCGAAGTCGAGCATCTGCTCGAACGCATGGTGGCTACGATCGGCCGCTACGGCGTCGGGCTCGCTGGTTTCCGTGAGGCCAGGATGTGGGATGAAACCACATCGGTGCTGATTACTTACGGCGACATGGTGCAAAGCGAGGGCGAACAGCCGCTGGCTGTGTTGAAACGGTTTGCCGACCGCTATCTCGTAGGCGCAATCGACACGATCCATATCCTCCCGTTCTATCCCTATTCCTCCGATGACGGCTTTTCGGTCATCGACTACCGCGCGGTCGACGCCAATCTGGGCAGCTGGACGGACGTGCAGAATATCGGCAGCAGCTTCCGCCTGATGTTTGACCTCGTGCTCAACCACTGCTCGCGAAAGAGCAAGTGGTTTTCCGCCTATGTGTCCAATGTTGCGCCGTACCGCGACTACTTTATTGCCGTCGACCCGGCAACCGATCTGTCGGCGGTAACGCGTCCGCGCAACCTTCCGTTGCTGACCCCCGTCCACACCCGGCACGGCGACGAGCACGTGTGGACAACCTTCAGTGACGACCAGATCGACCTGGATTTTTCAAATCCCGATGTGCTTTTTGACTTTCTCGACATTCTGCTCTTTTACATCGCGAACGGGGCAACCATTGTCCGGCTCGACGCCATTGCCTACCTCTGGAAAAAGATCGGCACCAACTGCATCCATCTGGAGCAGACACATGAAGTCGTGAAGCTGATGCGCGACCTGCTCGACATGGTGGCGCCCGATGTTGTGCTCCTGACCGAAACCAACGTGCCGCATGCGGAAAACATTTCCTATTTCGGCAAGGGCGACGAAGCCCACATGGTCTATCAGTTCAGCCTGCCGCCGCTGCTTTTGCATGGCTTGCTCAACGGCAACGCGTCATATCTCACCGACTGGGCGGCGTCGCTCAACGACTTGCCGGAAAAATGCACCTACTTCAATTTTACGGCATCGCACGACGGGATTGGCGTGCGCCCGCTGCAGGGCATCATTCCCGATGAAGAGCTCGACAAGCTGGCTGCACGAATGAAGGAGCTCGGGGGCCATGTCTCCACCAAGGCCAACTCGGACGGGACGGAAAGTCCCTATGAACTCAACATCACCTACTTCGACGCGCTCGGCGATGATCCCGACACGGTCACCGATCTGCACATGGCCCGCTTTCTCTGCTCGCAGACCGTGGCGATGGAGCTGCGCGGCGTGCCGGCGGTTTATTTCCACAGCCTGACCGCCACGCGAAACAACTTTGCCGGCGTGGAAGAGACCGGGCGGGCCCGCACCATCAACCGCCGCAAGTGGCAGGAAGACGAACTCGAGGCTGTACTGGCCGATCCGCGTTCGCCGGCATCGCGCGTCAGCAAGGATTATCTCCACCGCCTGCAATGCCGTTCACAGCACAAGGTTTTTCACCCCGACGCATCCCAGGAAGTCATCGATCTCGGCCCCGAATGGTTTGTGGTGGAGCGAAAATGGAAAAAGGAAAAGGTGTTATGCATCAGCAACTTTACCGACCAATACCGGGAGCTGAAGATTGATGAACGGCTGAAGAAGCTGAACAGTGCCGACTCCTGCTCCGACATCCTGACCGGCCGCCGCTACATGGGGCAGGGCAAGGTAATCGCACTTGATGCCTATCAGACCGTCTGGCTCCAATACTAAAAACGGTTTGGAGTTCGCAATAGCGCCCCGCCTTGCGGGGCGCACGCCAGACTGTTTTCCGCACTCCAGTTTTTTTTCACACGTAAAAAGTTCCTGCCACCGGTTGTTTTCTGCTACTTTTCCGGACTTTGAAACGCAGAAAGGATTTTAGATGAACAAGGCGGAATTGATCGTGGCACTGGATGTGCCGAATGCCGAGGCGCTGGAGCAGAAACTCCAGCAAATGCCCGACTTTATCGAGTGGTACAAGGTGGGCCTGGAAATCTTCTGTGCCGAGGGGCCGGCTGCACTGGAGCCGCTGAAGAAACGCGGTAAGAAAATCTTTCTCGACCTCAAGCTGCACGATATCCCGCGTACCGTCGGCCATGCCGTCAAAACCGCCGCAGAGCACGGGGTCAATCTGATGACCGTCCACGCCATTGGCGGACGCGCCATGCTGGAAGAGGCGGCCAAGGCCGCGGCTGCATGTGCAAATCCACCGAAGCTGGTGGCCGTCACCACCCTGACCAGCCTGAGCCAGGACGACTTCAAGGATCTGGGCATCAATCGTACCGTTTCCGAGCAGGCGGTTGAACTCGGGCGGCTGGCGATCTTGTCGGGGATCGACGGCATGGTGACGAGCGCGCATGAGGCCAAAGCGCTGCGCGATGCATTCCCGGACGCCATTCTGGTAACCCCCGGCATCCGCATGCCCGAGGGCGATGTAGGCGACCAGAAACGCGTGGCCACACCGTCATTCGCCGTGGAGCAGGGAGCAACCCACCTCGTGATTGGCCGGCCGATCGTGCAGGCCGATGATCCGGTCGTTGCAGCGACGGCGATGCTAAACGATATGAATAGATAGAATTTTGATTTTAGATTTTTGAATGCCGATTTGTGGGTCTGCGACAGCTTTTCTATACGGGCATGGGCAGAGCCCATCCATAAATCAAAATTCTAAATTCAAAAATCGGAAATAAAGGGAAAACATCAGCAAGCCAAAGATTTTGATTATTACGGGGTACGGGGTGAACTGCGAGGCGGAGTCCGAGCATGCATGGAAGCTGGCGGGGGCCGATCCCAAGCTGGTGCATCTGAACGACCTGCTGGATCATCCCGACCAGCTG
>JBFHPA010000061.1:0-11429 GCA_041592955.1 Pontiella sp. | reverse complement strand
ATTACACGGAAACAAGCGAAACAGCCGTGCCGCGCAGGATCGATGCTTACGACACCTATTCACTGCGCACCAGCATCGGCATCAACACATCCATGTTGCAGACTAAAGCACTCGAAAATTTCGGATTCAAAATTGATGGACAACTGCATTGGATTCATGAGTTCAATCCCGAGCCCGAAGACATAACCTTCAGCCTGGAGGGCGGAAGCAACCGGTTCCATTTCGCGCCCGCTTCCCTGGATGCGGATCTGTTTCGGTTGGGCATCGGTGCCTCGTTTTTCAACACCAAATACCATAATCCCAAGAACGTGATGCTTCGAATCGACTTTGCCGAACTGATCGGAAAGGATTTTATCTCACACAACCTGTCGGCTAAAGTTATTTACGCATTCTGACCGTGCACGGGAGATACAAGTGAGATGAAAACACCGCATACTTCCGGATGGAATGGCATAAATACTGCTCCATTGCCACCTTGATATTTCGGACGGGATCGGGACATTTGCGCTGGTTTATTCACCCGCCCATCCGAAAAAGTATATATTGACGATCACTGTAGAATAGTTGAAAGTATTAATGTTCATACATAAAAAGGAGTGACAGATGAATGGGAAGAAAGTGCTCGTGAAGGCTTGGACGGTTGGTTTTACACTATGCATCGCTGCTTCAGTATCAGCGGTACAGCTGCGCGGAAATGATTATCTGGGTGGCGGTCTGGATGTATACGACTGGGATAATGATCAAGGGTTTGGCCGAACGTACGGCGGAAGCGCATTTATCAACCGCAGTTTGGAAGAAGATTGGGATGGCTACATTTCGTATGCCGGATTCTCGGACAAGGCCAAAGGAGGCACTGTTGAGCTTGATCGTCATACAATACTGGTTGGATTGAATTATCTGATCCTTCCTGAACGCCTGGTTCTTATGGATCAGCCGTTTACGCCCTATGTTGGCGGATCAGCAGGAATTGTGACCTCAAAAAACAACAACAACACGGAAACCGATGCTACCTTTGGAGCCACGCTTGGCGCGGAATGGGCAATGTGCAACGACGCGTTCCTGGACATCAACCTGTTCTACAGTTTTGTGGACGATGGAAGTGACAGCAACGACGGCGATTCGGGTATTGAGTTTTCGACCGGTGTTGAAATTATGGAGCAACTGATCGGCACCGTTGGAGTATCCCTCACATTTGATGAAGGAGATACCCTTTTCCATATCGGAGCCATCATCGAGTATTAAGCAGCTCGAGTCCTGATTACGAAAAAAAGCAGGTTGTTTAAACCTGCTTTTTTTGCGTTCCGATCAAAAAGCACACCGCTAGGCGTTGACTTTTTCAATAGCGGCGGCAACGAAATTCTTGAACAGGGGATGCGGCTTAACCGGCTGGGACTTGAGCTCAGGATGCGCCTGCGTGGCAACGTACCACGGGTGATCCTTCAGCTCGATCATTTCAACAACCCCGATATCAGGATTGGTTCCTGAGAGCACCAGTCCGCTTTTTTCAAGCTGTTCG
Source organism: Pontiella sp. (assembly GCA_041592955.1). Lineage (GTDB taxonomy): Bacteria > Verrucomicrobiota > Kiritimatiellia > Kiritimatiellales > Pontiellaceae > Pontiella. The sequence continues at coordinate 9,913 of JBFHPA010000061.1, read as the reverse complement.
CGATAGTTGTTGTTGACCTCATAGCGATGGCGATGGCGCTCTGAAATGGTTTTTACGCCATATGCGTCAAAGGCCTTCGTATCCTTTTCAAGGTCGCATGGACAGGCACCGAGACGCATGGTGCCCCCTTTCTCCACCACATCGGCCTGCTCTTCCATCAGGCAGACGACCGGGTGCTCGGCCTTAACGCCCCGTTCTTCATCAAACTCGGTGGTATGCGCACCGGTCAGACCGCAGACATTCCGGGCAAACTCAATGACGGCGCATTGCAGGCCCAGACAGATGCCCAGGAAAGGTATTTTGTTTTCGCGGGCATATTTCGCCGCAAGGATCTTTCCTTCCATACCGCGTGAACCGAATCCGCCGGGGATAAGCACACCGGAGACGGTATCGAGGATGGAAGGATCTTTTTCAATGTCCTCGGCAGCCAGCTTGACTGCTTCGACTTCGTACCCTGCCGCATAGCCTCCGTGATACAGGGCCTCATAGATCGATTTATAGGCATCCTGCAACTCGGAATATTTTCCGACCACGCCTATGCGCACGGTGCCTTTGGGATGCTTGATCGTATCGATCAGTTTCTCCCAATCTTTCAACGGCGTAGCCGGCTTGGCGATGCGGAAACGATTGAGGATGATCTCATCCAGCCCCGCGCGCTGCAGAACCAACGGAATTTCATAAATCGAAGTTTCGACATCCTTTTCGACAATCACGCAGTCGCGGGGCACATTACAAAATAAAGAAAGCTTCTCGAGGTGTTCCTGCTCCAAATCAACCTCGGTTCGGCAAACCAACACATCCGGCATGATTCCGATTTCACGCAGCTTGGCGACACTTTGCTGAGTCGGCTTGGTTTTGACCTCTTTGGCGGCCGCAATAAAGGGCACATAGGTCAGATGGATAAAGATGGAGTTATCCCGCCCGACCTCAAGCGCTAGCTGGCGAAGTGATTCAAGAAAGATCAGCCCCTCGATATCGCCTACCGTTCCCCCAAGCTCGACGAGAATGATATCCGGCTTTTCGCTTTCGAGCGACTTGATGCGCGCTTTGATCTCATTGGAAATATGCGGAATCATCTGGATTGTACCACCGAGATAGTCGCCGCGACGCTCTTTATGGAGCACATCCCAATAAATGCTGCCGGCGGTAATGTTGCTTTTCTGGGAGGTGGGCTGGCCGGTGTAGCGTTCGTAGTGCCCCAGATCGAGATCGGTCTCTGCCCCGTCATCGGTCACATAGACCTCTCCGTGCTGATAGGGGCTCATGGTGCCCGGATCCACGTTCAAATATGGATCCATCTTGAGCATGCGGATTTTCAACCCGCGATTGATCAGCAACCGTCCAACCGAAGCGGCGGTAATGCCTTTACCCAAAGAGGAGACCACGCCGCCGGTAATAAAGAGGTATTTTGCCATTAAATTCGTCCCATATACAGTTTGCTGGAGCAGTAATAAATACGGGGTCAAATCGTATCCCCTAACCCCAACGCGTCCCAAGCCTAAAATTAAACTATCGGATAATTAGACCGCGACATGGAGAAACTCTACGCAACCACCCCGGATTGGAATCCGAGCCTGTCAATGCCGAGCTCGAGCCGATCGCCAGCTTTCATAAGCACCTGCGGGGTATGCGCCGACCCAATGCCCTCAGGCGTTCCTGTGGCAATCACGTCGCCCGGTAGAAGCGTCATTCCTTCTGAAATGTATTCAATCAGGTACGGGATATTGAAAATCATATCACCCGTATTGCCGCTTTGAAGCACCTCATCATTATGCTTTTGCCAAATATGCAGGTGTCCAGCCTCGGGCACTTCATCCTGCGTCACCACAAACGGACCGATTGGGCAAAACGTGTCGAATCCCTTACCGTGGAACCATTGCCCACTGGCCTTTTGCACGGAGCGCTCGGTGACGTCGTTAAGAATGGTATAGCCCGCCACATAGTTCAGCGCATCTTCCTTCCGAACTTTGGATGCTGTTTTTCCGATTATAACGGCAAGCTCCACCTCGCTATCCACCATTTGCGCTTCATCGGGTAGAAGAATCGGATCATTCGGTCCATTGATTGCACTCGTCGCTTTGGAAAACAGAATCGGTTTAGTTGGAATATCATGCCCGAACTCCTTTGCATGATCCGCATAGTTTGCCCCCACACAAATAATCTTGGATGGCCGAGCAATAGGACAACCGAGTCGCACGTTCGCCGCTTCAACATATTTTGCGCCGGGATCGTCCAGCAATAGCCGTAGCTGCTCAATCCCATGATTCGCGAAAAAGTGTTCGTTGTAGTCCTCGATATGAAACGCGAGTGCCCGCACGTCCAGAATGCGTCCATCACCCATCCAGATTCCCGGACGCTCTTTTCCCTTATCTCCAAACCGAACCAGTTTCATACACACCTCCAGAAAAAGCTTAGAGACAGAGTATCGTGACAGGCGGGATACGCAATACGTATTACGTAGTACGTAATGCGTAAACATTGGATTTGACGTTGATTCCCATCCTCCTGCGGCTCATCTTCCAGCCATGTGCGGACGCTTTACACAAACCAAAAGCCGCGAGGAAGTCCTCGAAGAACTGGGCAGCATTGAGCTACCACCCCTATTCCATGACCGCTACAACATTGCCCCTTCACAAAAGGTGGCCATTATCCGGCAGTCGAACGCGGTACGCGCCGAAGAGTGCGTATGGGGATTTGAAAATACTCATGACGGGGCCCCGGTCATCAACGCCCGCTCCGAGACGCTAAGCGAGCGACCCATGTTCAAGGATTTGCTGGCCGCCAACCGATGTTTGATTCCGGCGGACGGTTTTTACGAATGGAAAGGCCGGCAACCCTATTATTTTCAGATGCCGGAGAAACAGCTGTTTGCATTTGCCGGATTGTGGCGAGACAACCGGTGCGTCATCATGACCCGCGCGGCGGATCAAAACATGCGGGCCATCCATGACCGGATGCCGATAATCCTGCCGGTCGAACTATGGACGCAATGGCTCGACAATTTTCAAAATGTCCCGCCACCTTTTCTCACCGCACGTCCCGTCTCCCGTCGGGTAAATAAAGTCAGGAACGACGATCCATCCTGCCTGGATCCCGCCGAGGTGCAGACCGACTTATCCTTGTTTCCCGACAACGGTTGATTTACCTTTTCCCAACGTTTGGAGGATGAAATGAAGATACTGGTGCTCAACGGACCCAATTTAAACCTGCTTGGAACACGCGAACCGGAAATCTACGGTCACGAAACGCTGGCCAACATCGCAAAGGCCATGAAGGCCGATCAACCCCAGGTTCATCTTAAGCTCAAGCAGTCCAACTCGGAAGCGGAACTGATTACCTGGATTGGCGATGCGCGGGGAAAATTTGACGGTATCATCATTAATCCTGCCGCCCTGACCCATACCAGCCTCGGACTGTGCGATGCCCTGAAGGCGGTCGCTGACGCCGTCCCGGCGATCGAGGTTCACCTCAGCAACACGCACAAGCGCGAAGAAATCCGGCACAAGAGTATAACGGCTCCCGCATGCGTCGGGCAGATTATGGGGTTCCAGGGATTTGGCTACATCTTGGCGTTGCGCGCACTCATGCACCATTTGAGCGAAAAGGCGTAGCCTCGCTCGAGCCCCCTCTGCTATCGGCGCACGAGCTGGCGGAAAGCCTCGTCGAAGATCTGGAGATCGGGAATGTTCCGGTCCAATCGGCGCGCCATTCCTTCGACCACCTCAATAGCCTGCAAGGCTGAACTCTGCGTGTGGCGCTGCGCCTGATCGGACAGCACGGTCAATTCATCTGAGAAGACCATTCCGCCGCTGTCGATTCCTGATGCAAGCATCAGCACATCGCGGTGCCAATCCAGTATTTCGCGAAATACATCCGCCTGCACTTCCTTGAGCCGCGCGTTGGTGCGCGCCTCCAGAATGCCTTTCAGCCTTGACTCATCAAGCGCCTCGTCCGTCTGATCCAGATCCTCATTCACCGCATCGGCAATGCCCGCCTTGACGGTGTCGAACAATTCCTTGAGTCGGCTCCCCAGACGCGAAGCACCCAGTCCGTTGGCCGGAGGCAGATCGCGAAGAATGTTCATCAGCGGTTCGCCCCATACCTCATCCATCGCCCCGCCCTTCTTTTCGGACAGTACGATTTTTTGACAGCGGGAGATGATCGTCGGTAAAAGCGATTGCGGCGACTCGGTAACCAGCAGCAAGATGCTTTTCTTCGGAGGTTCCTCCAAGGTCTTGAGCAACTTATTCTGAGAGTCCACGTTAATACGATCCGCTTGAAGAATAACTCCCGCCTTCCACCCCCCCTCGAACGAGGTTTGAGAGATGCGGTGAATCAATCCATCGACATCAGCCACCACAACCATTCGCGACTTGCTCTGCGGCTCGATCCACAGCGTATCCACGTGCAGATGCGCCTCCACCTGCCGGCAGGCCACGCACTCGTTGCACGGTTTTTCAACCGCGGAGCAAAACAACAATTTCAGGAACGCTTCGGCAAACTGAAGGCCGGCACCGCGCGGAGCGCCTACGATGACGTAGGCATGTGCCAGCCGATCGGCCACGAATCCGTTTCGAATCCCCGTCCAGGCTTTATCATGCAAGTCGACCGTTTCCATGATTAGAGCAGCGCCTCTTTAGCAGCATTCCAGATATCGATAGAAACCTCTTCGATCGACCGGTCCGAGTCTACGATCCGGAATCGCTCCGGCTCGCGGGCGGCAAGCTTGTGATAGCCATCGCGCACCCGATGATGAAACTCACGCGCCTCTTTTTCAAACCGGTCGTGCGAGGCTTTGCCGTCTGCATAACGCTCTTCGAGGCGCTTGAAACCTGCCTCGATATCGAGATCCAGCAGTATAGTCAAATCGGGCTTTCGTCCAAAAACAGCAAACTCATTGATCGCATCCAGCGTTGCGATGTCCATTCCGCGTGCGAATCCCTGATAGGCCATTGTGGAGTCGATAAAACGGTCGCAGAGCACCCATACTCCTTTTTTTAGCGCCGGGAGAATGATCTGATCCATCAGCTGTGCACGGCTCGCGGTAAAAAGCAGGAGCTCCGCACGTGCATCCAGCGGTTCGCCCGCAGCATTGTGCTGGAGGATGTTGCGGATGGCTTCGCCGGTGGCGGTTCCGCCGGGTTCACGCGTGCAGAGCACATCAATTCCCTGCTTTTCGAGACGCTCGGCCAGCAAGCGGATCTGTGTCGACTTACCGCTGCCTTCCGGCCCCTCGAAAGTGACGAATTTTCCGGACATGTTTAAAGCTTTCTTAGTTTGGGTCCTTCGGGTGTGTCTTTTACTGTCCAGCCGAGTTCTGTCAATCGATCACGGATACGGTCCGATTCGACCCAGTTTTTTTCTGCACGGGCTGTGGCGCGCTCTTCAAGCAGTTGGGTTACCTCGGCCGAAGCTTCTTCTTCCTGCGGAATGAGCAGACCAAGCACCATATCAAGCTCCTCCCAAAGGCCGGCAACGGCAAGCGCTTGCGCTCCCGTTAGCGGAGTTCCAATCATGGTTTTGTTCCCTGCGTGAACCATATCAAAAATCGCGGCCATCGCGCCGGAGATGTTCATGTCATCATCCATCGCCTTCGCGAATCCAGACCGGGTATCGGCCGCCCATTCGGGGAGCTCACCGGCAACCGTTTCCGAGCCGATCGATTCCTTGATCGTGGTGTAGAATTCGTCGAGCCGCTTGAACGCGGCGCGGTTGGCATCGAGCGATTTAAACGCAAAATTCAGAGACTGCCGGTAGTGCGAAGACAGCAGTTCATAACGCACCTCGCGGCCCGTGTAACCCATGTCGAGAATTTCGCGCAACGTGTAGAAATTCCCGAGCGATTTCGACATCTTTTTGCCGTCGACCACCAGATACCCACAATGCATCCAGTATTTGGAATAGGGTTTGCCGGTGGCGGCCTCGGACTGGGCTATCTCATCTTCGTGGTGCGGAAAAATATTGTCGACGCCGCCGGTATGGATATCAAAACTCTCGCCCAGTAGTTTCATGCTCATGGCGGAACATTCGATGTGCCAGCCCGGCCGCCCTTTGCCCCAGGGCGAATCCCAAACGACATCGCCATCCGCGGGCACATAGGCCTTCCAGAGCGCGAAGTCGGCCGCGTTCTCCTTGTCATACTCGTCCTGATCGACCCGGGCCCCCACCTGCATGCCCTCCCGGTCCAGATGAGCCAGTTTTCCGTATTCGGCAAACTTATCAATACTGTAGTAGACCGATCCGTCTTCGGACTGATAGGCATAGCCTTTTTCAAAAAGCGTTTCGATGATCGCGATCATTTCGGGAATATAGTCCGTTGCCGCGGGGTAATGTTCGGCAGGTTCGATGCCCAGCTTTTCCAGATCTTCAAAAAAAGCATCAATGTACGTTTGTGTGTATTCCTTCAGCGGCAAACCCTGTTCGATGGAGGCTCGAATCGTCTTGTCATCGACATCGGTGAGGTTCTGAACCTGTGTTACCCGGAAGCCGCAAAATTTGATATAGCGCCTGAGCAGGTCCTCGAACATGTAGGCGCGAAAGTTTCCGATGTGCGCATAATTGTAGACGGTGGGACCGCAGGTGTACATGCGGACGTGGTTATCCTCAAGCGGAACCAGTTCCTCTTTCGTGCGGGTCATCGTGTTGTAGATTCTGAAAGCCATTACACGCTACCCTCGAGCTCAACCGCCGGCGCATCCTTCCAGAGTTTTTCAAGGTCGTAGAACTCGCGCAACTCACGTTCAAAGATGTGCACCATTACACCGTGGTAGTCCATGATCATCCACCCGCTGTCAGGCATGCCCGCTTTGTGATACCCCTTGAATCCGGCATCCTTGAAGTGGCGCTGCATTCCATCATGGAGCGACTTGAGATGCGGCTTGTTCGCGCCGGTGGCTATGATGAAATAGTCGGCGATGTTGGCATGCTGGCGGAGATCCATCGTTACGATATCCTCCGCTTTTCGCTCATCCAGAAACCCGACAATCTCTTTGATTATTTGTAGATCACTATCCATTTTTTTCCATTCAGCCTCGGTAGAGGCCATGTTCATATATATACATTTCGACTTCGGGCGGAACCAAATAACAAATGGCCAACCCCTCTGCAATGCGTATGCGGATTTCAGTCGATGAAATTTCCACCAGATGCGACTCCACCAGATTGCGGAACAACTTATCCTTGTGCACTTGCGGGAGCAGCACCTTGTCCATCAGGCCGGACAGCTCGTGCTCGCCCGGTCGCAGGAAGGTGGCAACCTCGCACAGCTCCAGCAGTTCGTCAATCTTGTACCAGTTATGCAGATCCGCCAGCGTATCGCTGCCAACCACCAGAACCCACTCCACGTCCGGCCGCTCTGCCTGCAAAGCACGCACGGTATCGAGGGTGTAGGAAAGACCGCCCCGCTGCAGTTCGATGTCCGATACCGAAAAGCCGATATTCGACTCCAGCGCCAACCGCAGCATATTCAGGCGATGCTCAGCATCTGCACGTTCCAATGATGCCTTGTGTGGAGGAACCGCCGCGGGAATAAATACAACTTCAGACAACTCAAGGCGTTCCGCCGCATCCTGGGCGATAATCAGGTGCCCGATGTGCACCGGATCAAAAGAGCCCCCCATTATGCCAACGCGTTTAGCCTTTGAAAGGGACTCCATGAGATTGCCAATTACCTATCAGCCATTAGAAAGCAGACTGCCATACCTTGATGACATCGCCCGCTTTGATCTTCACATCCTTGGAAGGATCCTTTTCAAGCTCCTTCATATTGTACTGATAGATTTTGCCCTGACGGGTCACCGTAACTTTTTTCCGGTTTGCAAACGGGGTGTAGCCCCGCGCGCCGGCAATGGCCTGCAAGAGCGTGGTCCCGCTTGCCAGCTGAAACTGGCCGGGCGAATTGACTTCGCCCTGCAGGTAATACACCTTGGCGGTCATGGTTACGTTGACGGACACATTCTTATAGATTGCGCCATCGATATACAGCTGCTCGATTTTATCTTCCAGGGCCGATGTCGTGAGGCCGGCAACCTTGATCGGCTCCGAAATATGCAACAAGCTGATTTCCCCGTTTTCATCGATGACCAGTTCGAGACCCTGCTGCTCCTGAATCCCGCTGAAACGAATAAACAGCGGATCGAGCGGCTTCAACCGATACGCCCCCGCTTCACTTTCGCTGATGGATGTTTTTTCAACAGCGGTGAATTTTTCGGGGGCACCCGACGCGCTTGCCGTATCGACCGGCTTGAGACAGCCTTGCAGCAAAACGCAGATTAATAAACTCGTCGACAGGAATATCTTTCGCATCATTTCCAACCTCTTCGAAAGCTCTATGAGCTATACTGAATCATCTCCAGACATATCACTCTGTCCACTTTGATAGTAATCTGAATAGTAGGAGTGATAGTAATAATAGTAGTCGTCACGCATGATGTTGATGTTGTTCAACACGGCACCAATCACATTGACACCCAGCGATTCAATCATCTGCTTGGCCTTGGCCAGCATGTCGCGCGGGTATTTGCGGTATTGCACAACAATGATCGCACCATCGGTTTCTTTCGCGATAATCGAGGAATCACTGATGCCTACCAAAGGCGGTGTATCGATGAACACAACGTCATACTTTGTCTTCAAACTCGCAATCAATTCGCCGATGCGTTTGGGATCCAGTACTCCGAGCGAGGAGCGCGGCAAACGGCCCGAGGGAAGGAAGTGAAGATTGGGCACGCTGGTTGCTTTGATCGCTTCTTCAACGGGGACGTCGCGCAACAGCACATTGGTTAAACCAAACCGGTTGGAGACATTTAAAATCGTGTGCTGTACAGGACGCCGCAAGTCGGCGTCGATCAGCAGAACCTTTTCGCCCTGTTGCGCAGAGACGTAGGCCATATTGAAGACCGTGGTGGATTTACCTTCACCGGCACCACCCGAGAGCACGGCGAACGCGCCCCGCTGCGCCCCGCCTTCAGTAAAGGCAAGGTTGGTGCGGAGCACCCGGTATGCTTCCGCATGTTCGCTGTCCGGACCTTCTTCGATCAACGGGCGAACCTTCTGCGGGATCAGGCCCAGCACCGGCAGGCCCAGAATGCGCTCAACATCTTCAGCCGTCTTGACCGAGGTATCGAGGTATTCGATAAAGTAGGCCAGTCCAACGCCGGCCCCGAGACCGACAAAGATGCTGAGGAGCACGTTCATGAAAAGATTCGGGCTGATCGGACGACGATTCGGCTCAGCCACATCGATCAGTTCGACGGGATTGCGCGGAACCTGAAGCGTGATGATTTCCTGCCGGTGTTTTGATTTGAGCTGGTTGTAAATAAAGCGCTCGGTTTCCAGATCGGCCATGGCATTTCTAAAGGGACGGAACTTCGCGCCCTGCGATTCAATGGTATCGGTGCGGACCGCGGCCAAAACTTTATCCAAACTATCGAAATTATTTTTGGCAATTACGTATTCGGTCTGCAAACCATTACGCAAGGCCTGTAGCCGCTGTTTTAAGGTGTCTTCAAGCGTTTCCTTTTGCAGCCTGAATCGCTTTACCTCCGGATGGTTTTCGCCGAAATCAGCATCCAGGGAACTAAGTTGAACCTCGATGTCCTGAATTTGCTGAATCGTGTTCATTACAAACTGGTCGAATGTAATATAGGAAGCGCGTTCGATTAGATCCTTGTCATCAAGATCTGCGAGAATTTTGAGCAGTCCCTCTTTTTCCATCATTTCACGTTGAGCCATCAGACGATCGCCTTCGAGCTGCTGCATGCGGATGTCTTCCACGTCGACCAAGCCTTCTGCACCGACGGTTGCGATATCGAGTTCGGTGCGGATTTGCTGCACCTTCGTCTCCGCCGCCTCTACCCGCGCACTTTGCTCTTTCAGCGCTTCGGCAATCTTATCGATCGCACCGCGGGCACTT
>JBFHPA010000060.1:0-11669 GCA_041592955.1 Pontiella sp. | reverse complement strand
GCCAGTCCGGAGTGTATTTTCCATTCCAATGCCCGTGGCGGCGGACCGTGCAATGAGCAGTCCCGCAGCGGAGCAATGGATATACTGCGATGGGTTCGCGCGTTGAACGTGCGCACCTTCGTTGGCGAGAACGTCCGGGAGTGGATGGATTGGGGCCCGCTCTATCAGCGCAATACTTGGTACCAGGGCAAGCTCTACAAGGCCGGCACTCCAATCCCGCACCGTAAGGGTGAATATTTCAGGAAGTTCCTGTCCGGGCTGCGCTCGCTGGGCTACAGCATCGATTATGCGGTGCTTAATTCAGCGGACTACGGGGCCTTCACGGCCCGTAACCGGCTGTTTTTGATCGCCTACAAGGGCGATGGCAAGGTGCTTTTTCCCAAGATCACGCACTGCGCGGATCCTAACCATCCTGTATTGAAGCGGTGGCATTCGGCGCGCGAGATCATCGACTGGAATTTGAAGGGCGATAGCCTGTTCCTGCGGCAACAGGGATTGATTGACGGCAAGAAGCCGCTGGTTAAGAACACGGTGGATCGCATTGCCTGGGGCCTGGAGCATATCAGCGGCATCGATCCGAAGCCGTTCCTGGTTATGCTGTACGGTACCGGCACCGCTCGGGACATCGACCGTCCGCTGCCGACAATCACGGCCAGCAGCAACAACATCGCCCTGGCGGAGCCATTCTTTGCGAAGTATCACGGCGGATCCTCGGGCCATACCCGGTGCTACGGCGTGGATCAGCCACTCATGACGCTGGACACATCGAATCGGTTCAGCCTGATCGAGCCATATTTCGCAGTGCTGCGCGGTCAGAGTAAGGCCGTTGGATGTGATTCTCCACTTCCGACGGTTACTGCCGGTCCGGGCAACATTAATTTGTGCGAGCCTTTTTTGGTGAAGTATTTCGGATCGGGCGCGAATGCGGTGTCAACCGATATGCCGCTGCCGACGATCACCACCAAGGATCGCTTCGGGTTGATCCAGCCAATGTATTTTGACATCCGCTATCGCCTGCTGGAGCCGCACGAGCTGGCCGCCGGCATGGGATTCAGCGACTACGTATTTTCGGGCACCAAGACCGATGTGAAGAAGCAGATCGGCAATGCCGTCGAGGTGCATCAATCGACGGCCCTGGCTTACAGCGTACTCGAAGAGCATTTGGAGGTCTGTGCATGAACCAGGCTGTAAAACAGAACGCTCACGACGTGCTGGACGGCTTTTTTGCCGCACCGACCAGCGAGCCCCTGGTGATCGAGAAGGTCGGAAGCGACGGCGTTATTTTTTCGAGAGGTATTCCCAAGACCCGCATGACGATCACCGAAGCGGCCGCTTTTTTGGGCATGAGCCGTCCGACGCTCTACAAGCACTACATCAACCGGCGCAAACTGCGCGTCGGCACCGATGGCAAGATTTCACGGAAGGCCGTGCTGGACCTGTTCAACTCATTTGACGGCAAGGATTAGCGCGGCGGTATTTTTTATGAGCAAGAGCCTACTCAATCCAGATCAGCAAAGCCTGTCGCTACTCGACGAGGTGCCGGAAGCCGCTGTCGAGGTGCAGCACGAGGTCGGCACGTACAGCGCGGCGCTTTTTTTTGATCGGGAGCCTACGAAGTACAAGGCTGTGGTGTGGCTTCTGTCGCAGAACGTCGGGAAGCTGAAGATCGCCGACAAGCTGGGCGTGTCCGTCCATACGGTGATCGCCGTCGCCGAGCGCGAGGGTGAAACCATAGCAATAGAAAAAAAGAAGATAGCAGCATCCGCCCGGCGCGGCTGTGGCCTGATGGTCGAGTCGATCATTCAGGACTTGGAAGATGGCCGCAGCATTCAGCCGCGCGACAAGGCGGTGATTGCCGGCATCCTGAAGGATGTGGCCGCGCACATGGACGGCGAGGCGCAGATCCGCATCGAGGCTGTTATCTCCACCCCGTCGCACGACCAGTTCAATCAGGAGTTGGCACAGGCTACGGGCATTGAAGTGCTGGATACGGGTTTTGAGTCTGGCGCGCCGGAACAAAAGGGCGCGGCTGGCGGCGAGCTGGCGGCCCCTGGAGTGGCGGACGAAGCGCCCGGATCGGAGCCGGATCAGGAGGGCGAAAGCGATGGGTAGTTCATTCGGTAAGATGTGCCATGCGCTGAATTGCTGTGGTTTTCGTGGATTTAATGTCGCTGACACCGTGCTGACACCTGAATCGGCCATAAAAAGGGCCGATCAGCTGCGCCGGTAGCTGGCGGCCATCGGTCGCCCTGGGCGTCGCGCATTCAGTGGCCGCGGGCGCACGAGGGGGGGAGGGGGTCGCGCGATTTGGCAGGGGGGGGTCTGATTAGTAATGCGTCTGGCCTCGGAGAAATTTGAGCAAAAGGGCGGTTGGGTTGGCCAGCCGCAAGGAAAGGAGAAAACGACATGCCGCATCCGCTGATATGGAACGGACCCACGCCCGCCGAATACGGGCAAAACTTCCACTCCAAAAAAAACCGCGCGTTCAGGCGCAAGCGTGACCGCCGTCGCCGCGCCGCACTAGGGGGAAAGAAACCGAAAGCTTTGAACTAAAAAAAAGGCGCGGCAGGAAGCGGCTGATCAGCACTTGCCAAAAGTACTACCTGATCGGTCGGCGGGTTCGAGTCCCGCCCGCGCAAATTGAAGGGGGTAGACAGTGATTCCGGAGTGGGTTGTTCAGACAGCGATTGTAGGCCTGGCGGTCGCAATCCTCATTGGCCGCAGATTCATGAAAGAACGCGCCGACGATGAGTTTGCCGGCAGCTGGCCACTCCCCAAGGAAACCTGTTTGAACTGCCGCCATATCGAGCGGGAAAGATGCCCTGATTGCGATACCGAAACCTTTAGCGGATGGGAGCCAATGGAATGAGTGAATTTGTTTATGCGGAATGCAGGGCGCACGAGGCGCTGGGAGTCAGCGGATCGGCGATGCGGAAAGTGCGCAAGGATGTACTGGATCAGGATCGTGACTGGTCGCTGGTGCCATGGAACGGGCGCACTGTGGTTGCCTACACGAAGGACGGTCTATCCAGGGCCATCGATGCCCTGACGGAAAGAACGGCCAAGGAGCGGCCGCAGGCGGCTGAATTCGACCGGATCCTGATCAGCTGCACGATCATCGACGATCCCCAGCAAAAAACCGCGCCGGATGGAAGCCGGGCCATCGAGGTCTGGCGCATGCCGATGGTGCGCATGGTGGTGGTGAAAAAACCGCGCAACCCGAAAATCATGCTGTGCCGGGTTCACGAGGACGACCTGCACCGTCTGGCCGCCGCGATGGAAAGCCGGGGCATCCCCGCAGGCCTGCAGCGCGTCCGGGTGCGCGACCACGAAAAATTCATCCCGCACATGCTGATCGGCGACTGCGAGCACGAGCAGGCCGATCTGTGGAACTACCGGGGCAAGCTTCCCCGCTACCGAGGACGACTTTAAGCGGGCGATCCGCACGAACCGAAACCAACAACCAAGGAGAACAACGTGAGTAAAGACGAAAAATCAAAAGCGAGGGAGATCCCCGGAGAGAAAAACAATTCCGGTCCGGTGGATGATCAACCTGAAGGACGGGCACAGGTGCCTGTGCGGCCGCTGATCGAGCACAAGCTCAACTTCGAGAACCGCGCGGAAGCCATCGAGATCCTGGTACTGGATCCGCCCGGACCCGGAGGAGCGAGCCACCAGTACCTGATCCAGGTGGACCCGAACATCTGCCGTCCTACGGAAGACGGACAGCTCGACGACCGCGAGCCGCTGGATCTGATCAAAACGCTGATCAGCTTCCAAAAGGGAGGCATTGCCGAAGCCGGCGTGAACGGCCTGACGCAGGAAGCCCTGCTGGCCATCGTGATCGACCGCCTGCGCAGTTTCCAGGAAGGCCCCTACCCCTGCGAGGAAAACCAGATTGCCCTCGACCATTGCGAGCGCGCGCTGAACACGCTGCACAAGCGGACGTGGGATCGCATAGACCGCGAGGTGGAGGGAAAGGAAGAAGCATAACCGGAACATGGGCGCGCCGCCTGTGCGGCCGCCCAACCCCCTTGCAAGGCGGATTATGGACCAACCGAAACAGGGCGAAACATGGGTGGAAAAAGACGGCGGAGCGGTCTTCACGGTCAAGAACGTCGACCACTGGAAATCGGGATCGACGACAATCCACGCCATCAATGCCCCGCTGATGCGCATGTGGACTGGTCCAGTGGAATCATTCATCGAGAAGTTTAGGAAGAGAGAATCATGAGAATACGAAATATCAAGCCGGGCTTCTGGACGAACGAGGACCTTGCGGACTGCACCGACCGGCAGAACCTGCTGTTTATCGGGCTGTGGATGCTGGCCGACAAAAACGGGTGCCTGGAGTTCCGGCCCCGGAGGATCAAGGCCGAACTATTCGCCCTGCGTGACTACACTACGGAAGCACTACAGCAGGACTGCGAAAGACTGGCAGAAGCACTACTGATACACTTCTACAGAGTATCAGAAGGAGACGAGCCTACCGAGGCCTGCACCGCTGAAAATGCCGATTTCATCTACATTCCAAACTTCATAAAGCACCAACAACTAACAACTTGGGAAAAGAACCAGTCGAAAACCGATTGCCCCTACCCCTGCCACTTCTACAGCACTACAGAAGTACTACAGCCTGAAGAAGCTGAAGTAGGGAGTAAGGGAGAAGCTGAAGATACTGAAGAAGCTGAAGTAGGGAGTCCGACTTCCGCAGCTTCAGCACTGCTTCGCAAGTTCCAGCAGGCGCACCCGTCCTGCGAAAAAGTCGGCGAGCAGCCCTTCGTGGCCATGATTGCCGCCTGCACCACCACGGAGGGGCGGCCCGACGTGCTCGAAGCCATCGAGGCCTTCCAGCGCGACATGGCCGGGGCCACGCTCAAATTCCCGCTGCGTGAGTTCAAGAAATACCTGAACCATTCCAGTCGGCAGAAGCATGCCGAGGGATCCAGCAAAAAAAATAAACAGGCGCGGATTCATCCGGCGCTGCAGAAGTGAGGTTGCGATGAAGCCCGAAGTCATGGACCAGCTGATAGCCGATTGGGAAAAACGCGAAAAAGTGAAGGGCCGCCACGTATGCCCCTGCGGCTTTGTGGGCGGATCCCAGAACATCCGGAAGCACAAAGAGCAGTGCGCAGTCTGGCAGTACCACGTTTCGCCGAAGGCGGAGATCGCCGAAGAGCCCGGAGAAAACATCGCCGTGCGGATCCGCGATATGAAGGCGCAGTACAAGGAGCTGGCCGGCGAAAGCCCGACCCAGGTTTATCTCGGAATCAAGGAGCGCCTGGAGCTGGAAGGCCTGCGCCAGAAGATGGCCCCCGATGCGGATCAGACGGAAATCCAGGGACTGCGAATATTCAAGGTCATGGAGCCGTCGCACCTGTTCATTGTCGGCGGCATGTAGGTGTTCCATGAGGAACTTAAGAACCCGTTTTTAGAACAAAAAAATACCGGCCAGGGCATGGGGCCCGTAGCCGGCTCAACCGAAAAACAAGGAAGGAAATAAACATCATGGCCGAAGAAGTCAAGAACAAGCCCGACGTGGTGAAGTCGGACGTGCTGGATGTGCTCAAGCAGATCCGCCAGGGCCACCTGGTCTACGAGATGAACCAGGAGGTTGAAAAGGTCGTCGAGGCGGTCCGCGACACCCGCAAGGGCGGCGAGCTGACGCTGAAGATCAAGATCAAGCCGCTCAAGGCCGGATCCGATGCGCTCGACGTGGATGCTGAAGTGACCGCCAAGATCCCGAAGCCGCCGCGGCCCGTGTCGATTTTCTATCCCACCCAGGACAACACCCTGAGCCGGACGGATCCGCGCCAGATGCGCCTGCCGGGCGTGGACGGAGAATAGCGGCCATCCGGCCGCATCGTGAAATAAAAACCCGAAAAATGAAAAACAACCGAGGAAAATGAAATGAGTGAATATTTAAGCCGCCAGGCTATGGAACTGCTGCTGGAAAAAGGCCAGCAGCTCGCGAAGATGGACATCCAGCATGTCGATCCCGCCAAGGGAATCCCGTTTGCCGTCGTCCCGCAGGGGGTGTTGATTGAAAACCTGTCGGAATACCTGCCGGATCGCCCGGACCGCAAGCGCGTGAAGGTGGCGGTCAACAGCGTCGAAAGCTTCGTTGCCTACGTGAACGAGCACAAGAGCGAGCATACCCGCATCTTTGCGAGCATGACCGAAGCGCCCTACACCATGACCGCGGCCATCGACTACCATGAAACCGGGCCCGAAGGAAAACCCGAATACGTCACGCACATCGTGGTGCTGACGCTGCAGGAGACCGACGAATGGAAGCGCTGGTTTGGAAACAACCAGAAGCCCTTCGAACAGGTGGAGTTCGCCTATTTCATCGAGGACAACCTGATCGACATCGTGGAGCCCGAAAGCGCCACGCTGATGGAAGTGGCCCTGAGCCTTCAGGCCAGCAGCGACGGACGCTTCACCAGTGCCAGCCGGCTGCAGGACGGCGCCACCCACTTCGAGTTCAAGGCCGACATCCAGGCCAAGGCCGGCCAGGACGGCAGCCTGGAGATTCCGGAAAAATTCAAGCTCTACATTCCGGTGTTCCGGGGCGTACCCGAGAAGGAGATCGAGGCGCACTTCCGCTACCGGCTGAATAAAAACAACGGCGACCTGAAGCTGTTCTACCAGCTGATCCGCCCGCAGAAGATGGTCGACACCATGGTCGAGACCGCCATCGCGCAGGTCAAGGACGGCATCGAGCTGCCGATCTTCGACGGCACGTACTCGCAGATATAATCCACCCCCCAAGAGGGCGCAATGCGCCGAAGCACCGCGGTCTGATGCTGATCGCCCCCGCGCCGGGAACGGCCACCCGGCGCGGGGAACAATCCGGCCGATGAGGATTTTGAAAAATGAAATGTTTTTACCACAGCGCGGATCTGGACGGACATAGCAGCGGAGCGATCATCAAGTATGCCGAGCCCAAGGTGGAGTTGATCGGATACAACTACGGACAGGAGTTCCCCTGGGACGCGATTGATCCATCGGAAACGGTCTACATGGTCGATGTGAGCCTGCCGATCGACGACATGTTGAAGCTGGCCAGAATGCTGAACGAAGGCGGCGCCCGCTTTATCTGGATCGATCATCATGTTTCGATCATTCGCGACTACGAGGCCCTGGATGAAGCGGACCGTGACCTGTTCGACGGGATCCGCGAAACCGGACGCGCGGCCTGCGAATTGTGTTGGGATTACATTTCAGTGCCGGGGACCAAAACCCCGCCGGCCATTGAGCTGCTGGGAATCTACGACAGCTGGCGGTTTACGCCGGAAACCGAGCGCCATGTGAAATGCTGGCAGTATGGCATGCGCACCTATGAAGATACCCGGCCAGAAAGTATGCCGCAGATTTGGAAGGCCCTACTGGAAATGTCGGCCAATGCCCCCTTGTTCGAATCGATCATAAAGGCCGGGGAAACGATCTTTGATTACCAGATAACCCAGAATGCAAAAACGTGTCGATCCTGTGCGTTTGAAACGACCCTGTATCTCGGATGGGAGCAGGGGCTGTGCGGTCCGGCCAAACCGCTGAAGTGCATCGCCGTAAATTCCAACCTGATGAATTCGGATGTGTTCAAAAGCATCTACGACCCGGAGACCCATGACGCCATGCTGTGCTTCTACTGGTCGAAGCGCGGATTCTGGCGCTGTTCAATCTACTCCGACAAGGAAGAGGTTGATTGCTCGCTGTTCGCAAAAAGTCACGGCGGTGGCGGGCATAAGGGTGCGGCTGGATTCCAAGGCAAATTCCTGCCGTTTGAACCATTCAGCCCGATTTCAAAGCAACCGGTTCAGGAGGAGGTGACCAGTGGACGCGGCTGACATGGCACAACGGCAGATGGCGGCGCAGGGCGTCCGGCATGTGGACCCGCTCAAGGGCGTGGATGTGGAGGCGGAATACCTGAAGATCATGGCCGGCAAGAGCGGGCTGTGCGAGCGCATCCAGCAGCTGGTGATTGCACGATGGGAGAATGGCCAATGAAGTGCTGGGGATGCGAGCGCGAAGTTTTATGCACCGTTGGCGGGCTGTGTCCGGACTGTTCGGCCAGGCCGCGCGGGTCGGTTAAACCGCTCAATACTAATTCCGGAAAAGTGGATCGCTACCGGGTGAAGCGCAACGGTCGGCTGGTTTATGTGCGGCGCAGAAAGGTGAAAATGTCATGAGCAACCCCGACGGATTAAGAGTACCGCCGCACAGCGAGGAAGCGGAGCGCGGGGTGATCGGGTCGATCCTGCTGGATCCGCCGTCGAGCCTGGGCAAGGCGCAGGGGAAGCACCTGCGCGCGGAAATGTTCTACGACCGCCGGCACCAGGCGCTGTTCAACAGCCTGCTGGACATGCTGGGATCCGGCAAGGCGATGGATGCCATTACCATCGGCGAGTGGCTGAAGGCCCGCAACGAGCTGGAGCTGGTCGGTGGATACAACTACCTGGTGCAGCTGCAGGACTCGACGCTCGTGCCGGCGCACATCGAGTTCTATTCCGACATCGTGGTCGAAAAATACAAACTGCGCCGGATCATTAACCTGGGCTCGCAGATGGTCGACGATGCCTACAAGGGCGAGGACGATGCCGACAACCTGATCGAATCGATCCCGTCGAAGCTGGTGAAGATTTCCGGTATGCAGACGCGCGACGTGACCAACCAGGAAGTGCTGGATGCGTGGTACCAGAAGATGGTGGACATCAAGGAGGGCCGCCGGTCCAACGGACTGCCGCTGCCATGGGACGGCCTGAATACGATGATGTGCGGGCTGGAACCCGGCCTGATCGTGATCGGCGCTTTGCGGTCGACCGGCAAGACCACGCTGGAGCTGAACATCTGCGACTATCTGGCCGCCCAGGGCGTGCCGGTGGCGCGGGCCTGCCTGGACATGAGCCGCGAGCAGCTGCTGTGCCGGTCGGTGATCTGCGCCGCGCGGGTGTCGATGCCGCGCATTAAGCGGGGGTACGCCCGCTGGAACCAGCTGGAGACGGTCCGCGAGTGCAAGGACCTGGTGGCCAAGTGGCCCTTCCATGTGATCGAGAGCAACACCGTTGAAGAAATCTGCCGCGAAGCGCGGATGCTGAAGCTCAAGCACGACATCCAGCTGCTGACCGTCGACTTTGCCCAGCTGGTCGGCAGCCTGGAAAATCCGAAGCTGGAGGGGCAGCTGGTGATCCTGATGGGCGTGGTGACCAAGGCGCTGAAGGCGCTGGCCTTTGAACTGGAGATCCCGGTGATCCTGCTGTCGCAGCTCAACCGCGCATCGGGCAAGGCCGGCGAGAAGGCGCGCCGCCCGGTGCTGTCGGATCTGCGCGACTCGGGGAAGATCGAGGAGAACGCCACCCAGGTGCTGCTGCTTTCCAAGGCGCTGGAGGACGATCTGCCCATGGAACTGCCGGAGGATGCGGACCGCGGATTCTACCGCCCGGTAATCTTCGACCTGGCCAAAAACCAGAACGGCGAAACCGGCGAGATCCACATGGTGCTCCGACCGAATTATTTCCGGTTCGATGAATCGGAGCCGGAATACGTCGACATGAAATACAAGCTGGCGGAGTTCCGCCGCGAAACCGAAAAGGAAATCGCCGAGAGCGATATTCCCGGTGCGCGGGAAACCGATACCGATGTGGAAGTTGAAGAAGAAGCAGTGAATTAACCACAAAAACACAAAGGAGAAAAAAATGAGTGAAATGAATCAATGCTGCGACTCGCGCGAGCGCATGCCGGAAGTGCTGGAGCAGATGTCCGAGCTGGAACAAAAAATAAATCATCTGGTCGAGCTGCAGCACGAAACGCAGAGCCGACTTGGCATGGTGCTTACTCCGCCGGTTCCGGAGGCTGCCGGCGAATGCAAAAAGGATCCCCTGTGCGTATCCCGCTCGAAGCTTGCCGAGGGCGTGGCTGAACTGATCAGCCAGGTCGGGTCTGGGATCCGCATTGCAACTGAAACCCTGGATCGTTTGCAGGTGTAGTTATGAAAGCGGGCGACCTGTTCATGATCCAGTATTGCGCGGAACACGGCAGCTTCCGGGTGTTGCCGCTGCGCACCTGCGAGGATCTGGCGCGGCTGGACATGGACAAGGGCGATCCGCATGCCTGGGTGGTGATCGGCCACGCCAGCAACGAAGGCGATGCGCTGGAAAAAATGAAGGCGATGAAAGCTGCACTGAAAGCCGAGGGATGAAGATGGATGTGTTGAGCCAGGAAGAAGAAATGGCCATGTGCATGGATCCGTTCGGACCGAAGTCCAGGCCGGTTGCATACGTTCTGCACGTACCGCGATTGACCGAGACGGCCCGGCAGCACGGGTACGCATTGGCTGTTCATGGCTCTCTCCAGCGTGATTTGGACCTGGTTGCCGTCCCATGGTCCGATGTGGCATCCGGTCCGGAAGAGCTTGTGATGGCGCTATGCCAGCGCGCCGGCGGATTCATGCTTCCCGATGAAAAGGCGACCAAGAAACCGCACGGACGCCTTGCATGGATCATCCATCTGGGTGCCGGGCTGTACATTGATTTGAGTGTCATGCCGCGCCGCCCGCTGATCAGGAACCAGGAAAGGACTGAAGCATGAAAATCTTACAAGACACAGACCCGATGCCGTGGGGGAAATACAAGGGCGTTCCGATGCAGGATGTTCCTGCCGACTACATGTTCTGGCTTTGGACCGAGCGCGGCTTTGAAAACAATCTGATTGATCCGGTGCCGGAATACATCCGCCGCAACCTGTCGGCTTTTGAAATGGAATACCCGGACGGAATTTGGAGGAAGTGATGAACAGCAGGGAATATAATTCCAAGGTAAAATTTCTGACGGTCGAAAACCGCCGCTATTCCGATGAGTTTGTGCCGTTGCCGCCCGAGCAGTGGCCGGAATGGAATGGCGCTTCGATGGTTGAACGGGTGCTGCGTAATAATCGCTTTTTGGTTCAGGTAATCCTTGCTGAAAAGGGAGTCCGCCGGCTTTCCATCTGCCGAACGATGATTGGCCGGGATGGCCGCTGGCTGGACGGCATTACCTGGGACGAGCTTCAGGGCATCAAGAACGCAGTCGGATTGGGTGGATACGATGCGGTCGAAATTTACCCGAAAGCCAACGATGTTGTGAATGTGGCCAACATGCGGCACCTGTGGGTTGTTGAGGCTGGAGTTCCGTTTGCGTGGAGGGGTGTCTGATGCCGATTGATTATTCAAAGTATCCGCCCAACTGGGCTCGTGAAATTGTGCCGCGCATCCTGCAGCGCGCTGATAACAAATGCGAAGTGTGCGGTCTCGAAAACCATTCCTGTGTCATGTCTGTTCCACTACGAATCAAAGATGGCGACCGATACAAGATCAAACGCCTCTGGGTTAATGACGAGTCCGACTTGATTCGACTAAAGCCGCTGGCATCCGGTGGAAAGGTAAAACCCGTTCGCGTGGTGTTGACTATTGCCCATCTCGATCACGATGAAGACAACCACGATGTGACCGATGATCGGCTGAAGGCCATGTGCCAGTACTGCCACCTGAATTATGACGCTTCCGAGAAGTATCGCCGGGCGTGTTTGAAAGCAGGTGTGCAATGAAGGTACTGATGGTCAGTCGCTATTTTCCTGCATACCACCCGAAAGCTGGGCGGCCTACGGAGTTTGTGGAGCGGATCTGGGTTTCGTGG
>JBFHPA010000059.1:0-11816 GCA_041592955.1 Pontiella sp. | reverse complement strand
TATCGGGATTCTGATTCCGTCGCTTCATGACGGGGTGCTTCTTTTTGCTTTAAGCACAAGCATGAGTTCATGCTGCACCGCCATTGGAGTTTGTATGTTTACTCCGGCCCCAGACCCAAGATACATGAGTCCCGTTCTGATCTTGTCTCTGATAAGCCTGATTGGTTTTGTGACTTGGTGCTCTCTTGCTTCGAGCAAGAAATCATTGCAACAAACCAAATAGGCAGCATCGGATAGGGCTCTTTCCCCAAGCTTATTCAATATGTAGATGGACGGCTTTTCCAGCATCGTCTTGTACTTCCCAGCCCCGGGCGGTGCGGTAACCGGGGAGCCAGATAATCTCACCGCGGCAGACAACCACCGGGATGCGCGCGCGCTGCGCACGAGGGATTTTGTGATCGGTAAAGATATCCTGCAGCTTGCGATGGCCCTCCATGCCGAATGGAGCCATGCGGTCACCGGGCAGATAACCGCGCACCTCAATCGGCGCATCGCCGACTTTGCATGCATCGAATGAAGCCTCCGCCGGCAGGATACCGATGCCATTCCCGGGGTCCTTGCGCCAACCGGTTCCCTGTTCGACAGTAAGCGTCCATTGCGGTTCCGGGGAAGGGTGTGTACTTTCCTCAAAACGCGGAACACCGTATTCCACAACGACGCGTTGCTGGTTATTCAGCTCAAAGGTGGTCGTACCGTTTCCGGCGGCCATCAGTTCAAGTATTTTCTCCACGGCATCAAAGTCAGCTTCTGCAGCCCCGTTTTCAAAAAGCCAGCGGCGCAGTACCCGTCGTCTCATTGCGAGCGGCAAGGCAGACGACGCTTCCGGCTTCGCTCTCTCGGTTGAAACGAAGCCGGAAGCACCGCCTACTCTTTGTTCCATCCAGGTATTCTCTTCGCGCAGGATGTCCATGGTTCGGAGGATGGTTTCGCGAATGTTGGGATTCAGTTCGCTTTCCAGTAGCGGAAGAATGGTGTGCCGGACGCGGTTGCGCAGAAACTGCTCGTCCGAGTTGCTCGCATCCTCCCGCCAGGTGAATCCGCCTTCCTTCAGCCAGCATAGAATTTCAGCGCGTGGAAGGTCGAGCATGGGGCGAATGATCCGGAGGTGATCCAGCGTCTGAAAATAGGGCATGCCGCACAGCCCCTCGGTGCCCGCTCCGCGGGCCAGCTTAAGGAGAAAGGTTTCAACCTGATCGTCCGCATGGTGGGCGAGGGCGATGACCGCATCGGGGAACTCCGCAAAGAAGTCATGTCGGACCTGTCGCGCCGCCATCTCGATCGAGAGCCCGGAGGTTGCGGCCAGCGCCTTCACGTCTACCGACTTTGCAACAAAGGAAAAGTCGAGCCGGGCAGCCAGCTCGCGGACAAACTGCTCGTCCTCGTCGGATTCCGCTCCCCGCAGCTGGTGGTTCAGGTGGGCAACCATGCAGGGGAGACCCGCCTGATGAAACACATGAAGCAACGCGACGGAATCCGCGCCGCCTGAAACACCGGCAACGATTCGTGCATTCCCGGGAATCAGTTCGTGCCGCTCAATCGTTTCGCGGATGGTGTCGACAACATTCACGGGTGGACAGGACGGCTTACTCAGCGCCGCAGCATTTTTTGTATTTTCGGCCGCTGCCGCAGGGGCAGGGGTCGTTACGCCCAACCTTCGGGCCGTCGCGTTTAACCGCTACAGCCGGTTGGGGTGGGGGCGGGACATCCATGCCCGGCGGCATTGCACCCATTCCCGGGGGTAGTGCGCCTTGCGCTTGGCCGGCGGCTTGCGCCTGAGCGGCTGCCGCGGCAAGAGCAGAAACCTCGTTGTGCTGGGCCTGCAGCCCCGAGAGCGACTGGAAGAATTCTTCGATGGCCTCGACGGAGGTGGCCGAGCGGAACATGGAGGTGGCCACCTCTTCGTAGATGCGATCCATTAAATCCATGAACAGGTTGTAGGCTTCGCGTTTGTATTCAACCAGCGGATCGCGCTGGCCGTAGGCCTGAAGGCCGATACTTTCGCGCAGGCTGTCCATGTTGCGCAGATATTCCTGCCAGTGTTCATCGATCGCCTGAAGGATCAGGTGGCGCTCGAGGCGTTTGAGGGATTCGGGGTCCTCGTGGCGCGCCTTCAAATCGTACGCTTCCTTGACGCGCGTCATGACGAATTCGCTCAGGTTCTCGGCCGTTCGCTCTTCTGGCAGGTCGGTCTCATGGAGTCCGAGCGGGAAGGTGGTGTTCACCCAGGTAATGAATTCATGAATATCGACCATCGCATCTTCGGCGCGGTTTCCGATGGCCTGTTCAACCGAGCTGTAGATCTGTTCGCGCGGCTCCTCGCTCATAAGGGCTTCGGAGCGGAAGCCATAGATTTCCGAGCGCTGGGCGTTCATGACATCGTCATACTCGAGCGTGCGTTTGCGCATCATGAAATTCTGCTGTTCGACGCGTCGCTGCGCCGTCTCGATCGACTTGTTCAGCCAGGGATGCTCCAGCACCTCGCCCTCTTCAATGCCGAGCCGCTCCATGATGTTGGAGATGCGGTCGGAACCGAACAGGCGCATCAGGTTATCCTCGAGGGAAATGTAGAACCGGGTCACACCGGGGTCACCCTGACGGGCGGAACGACCACGCAGCTGCCGGTCAATGCGGCGTGACTCATGCCGCTCGGACGCAATCACATACAAACCGCAGGGCTTCTCTTCGAGCAGCTTTCGCAGGGGCGTTCCGTCGATTTTGGTGTCGAGCGAATATTCCTTCGACTGGATATCCTCGCTTTTCAGGTACACGACCCCTTCGCCCAGCTTGATGTCCGTACCGCGCCCGGCCATGTTGGTGGCAATCGTTACCGCGCCCGGCTGGCCGGCATTGGCGACAATCTCGGCCTCGCGGGCGTGGTTCTTGGCGTTAAGCACATTGTGCACGATATTTTCGCGGCGCAGCATGCGGCTGAGCACCTCGGAGGTTTCGACCGCCACCGTGCCGACGAGCACCGGCTGCTTGTTCGCGTGCGCTTTCTTGATTTCGTTGATCACCGCGCGGAATTTTTCACGCTGCGTCTTGTAGATCTGGTCGTTCAGATCCACGCGGCGCACCGGCCGGTTCGTCGGAATGACCATCACATCGAGGCCGTAGATCTGATGAAATTCGTCGGCCTCGGTTTCGGCGGTACCGGTCATGCCGGAGAGCTTGTCATACATGCGGAAATAGTTCTGGATCGTGATCGTCGCCAGCGTCTGTGTTTCGCGTTCGATCTTAACGCCTTCCTTGGCCTCGACGGCCTGGTGCAGGCCATCGCTCCAGCGGCGTCCGACCATCAGGCGTCCGGTATGCTCATCAACGATGACCACCTGATTGTCCTGCACCACGTAGTCGACATCCTTTTCATAGATGCTGTAGGCGCGGCTCAGCTGGTCGACCGCATGGATGCGCTCGTTGCGCATCGCATAGTCTTCCTGAATCGCGCGCCGCTTCTCCATGATCTCCTCGGGCGACAATTCCGTCTCGCCATCGAGTTCCGACATCATGGAGACCATATCGGGCAACACATACATTTCGGGATCGTTCGGGTTCATTTCCGCGCAGCCCTTTTCAGTAAGGCTGGCATCGTGCCCCTTTTCGTCGATCGTGAAGAAGAGTTCCTGGCGCAGCTCACGCGCCAGATCCTTGCGCATATCCGACAACATGGCCATCTGGGTCTTTTCGAGCAGCTTGCGGAGGCGGACATCCTCGATCATGTGCATCAGCTGCTTGTTTTTGGGCATGCCCTCGAACACCTGATACAGCTTCAGGGCAGCTTCGTCGTCCTCGCCTGCATCGATCAGGTCCTTGGCTTCTTTCAGCAGGCGGGTGCAGAGATCGCGCTGGCGGCGCACCAGCCGCGACGCGGCCGGCTGCAGCTCACTGTACTGGGTGGAGGAGTAGGGCGCCGGGCCGGAAATGATCAACGGCGTGCGCGCCTCATCGATGAGGATTGAGTCGATTTCATCGACGATGGCGAAGCTGTGGCCTTTCTGCTGCACCATGTCATCGGGGCTGTACGCCATATTGTCACGCAGGTAGTCGAACCCGAATTCGGAGTTGGTGCCGTAGGTGATGTCGCACAGATACATTTCACGCCGTTCCGGCGGCGGCATCATGTTTTTCAGGCAGCCGACGGTCAGGCCTAGCCATTTGTATAGGTGACCCATCCATTCCGAGTCGCGCTGCGCGTGGTAGTCCGAGGTGGTGATGACGTGCGCGCCCTTGCCGCTGAGGGCGTTCAGATAGACCGGCAGGGTCGCGACGAGCGTTTTGCCTTCGCCCGTGGCCATTTCCGCAATCATGCCCTTGTGAATGGCCATGCCGCCGATCAGCTGGACATCGAAATGCACCATCTCCCATGGGATGGGGTGCCCGATGACCTCGACCGTGGTTCCGCAAAGGCGGCGGGCGGCGTTCTTGACCACCGCAAATGCCTCCAGCTCAACATCCTCCAGCGTCTCGCCGTTCTGAAGGCGGTCGCGAAATTCCTGGGTTTTGGCCTGCAGCTGCTCGTCGGAAAGTGCCTTCAGCTCTTCATCAAGTTCATTGATCCGGGCAACGAGCGGCCGCATCTTTTTCAGGTCGCGCTCATTCTTCGAGCCGAGTATTTTCTTCAAAATCCAATTCATGTTATTTCCTGTATTTGCAAAAGAGGATGAAAACTAGCTCATTTTCCAATCTGCCACAAGCAGTGTTTAGTGTTAGAGGGGGAGTGATTGCACCCTTTTTTAAGGGCGTTCCGGTGTTCTAATAACTTGTCGTGGCGGTGCTTTTCTTCTAACATCGCGGCTCATGAAAGATGATCGAGCATCCCCCGTTCCATTGGTGATCTACGGCGTGCCGTTCCACAATCTCTCGTTCGACGAAGCCGTCGATTGGATTGTTGAGCGCGTACGGTCCGGGCGTCCGGCCAATATCGCCACGGCCAATCTCGATTTCGTGACGCAGGCGTGGGACGATCCGGAGCTGCAGCGCATCCTGATCGACGCCGATCTGGTGCTGGCCGACGGCTTTCCCATCGTGAAGCTTTCCCCGTTCTTCGGGCCTCGACTCAAGGGCCGCATTGCCGGCAGCGATTTGACTCCGTTACTTGCGGAGCGAGCCGCAAAGGTAGGGATGAGCATCTATGGACTCGGCGGGGCACCGGGAATCGCCGAAAAAGCCATGGCCTTGCTCAGGCAGCGTTATCCCCGGCTGAAAATTGCCGGCACCTACTCTCCGGATTACACGCCGCTGCTGGAAATGGATCATCGCGGCATCCTCCAGCGTCTCGAAAAGGCCAAGCCGGATATTCTATTTGTCGCTCTGGGCGCCCCCAAGCAGGATAAGTTTATCAGTATGCACGTGCGAGGCTGGAACGTCCCCGTCGCGATGGGCGTGGGCGCATCGCTCGATTTCATCACGGGCGAACAGCGGCGTGCGCCGCTATGGATACGCCGGCTCTATCTCGAGTCGCTCTGGCGCATCTGCTGCAATCCGAGACGGTTGCTTGCGCGCTATGTGGCCAACCTGCGGTTTCTACTGTCGGCCTCGCGGCAAATGCTGAAGATCCACTACATGGCCGACAAGCCTCTGCCCTTCGAGGCGCTGGATGAGTCGGACTATGAACGTCTGGCAAAGTCCGGAATCGGGGCCGAGCGCTTTCAGGGACTCGAAAACGAAAGCGCCGCTAGCGAGCTGGTCGAACGTCTGGGATCTTCTACCGCAGGCCAAAACCTGCTGCTCGACCTTCATGCGGTTCCCTGGCTCAACAGTCTCGAACTGGGTGCGCTCCTCGAAATCAACAAGATCTGCCGCGCCCGCGGGAAACGGCTTATCCTCTATGCTCCGCGGCCGAAGGTGATGCGTCTGCTGGAGACCTGCCGACTGACCGATTATTTCGATACCGCGAGCCGGTTGGATGAGGTTGAATCCTTTATTCAGAATCTGGCCGACCACCTTGATGGCGGCACCATTTACGAGGAAGGATCGCTGACCCTCGAACTCCCGATAGAGCTGACCGCCGCCACGCTGCCCGTCTTTGAAAAAGAAGCCGAATTTATCCATCATGAGTTGCAGGAGCAAGGGATTCTAAAGACCATTGCCGTAGACGCGGCCCAGCTTGATTTTATCGACAGCTCCGGTCTGGGTTTTCTGATTGCCCTCAAGAAAGTGACGCAGGACGAGGGCGTTTCCATGTCCATCGCCAACCTCGACGCCAAGCCGCGCCGCACCTTCGAAATCGCCCGTGTCGACAAAGTCCTGCTGCACGCATGACGCCAGTCGGTGTGTCTGGCGCATAACCCCGAATACGTAATTCGTAACTACATTTTGTCAAACGCTTCGAGGAAGGCGTCGATATCGTTTCCGGTGTGAGCGGCTGAGACGAAGGCGACTTCGAAGCCGCTCGGCGGGGTGTAGAATCCATGATCGAGCATGTGGTGGAAATAGCGGGCATGGGCCTTTTGATCACAGGCCTTGGAATCATCGAGATTGTGTACCGCGGCCTTGCGGAAGAACGGAGTGAACATGCCGCCCTTCTGCGCGCAGTGCAGCGCGAGCCCTTTTTCTTCGGCGATCCGGTTGATGCCTGTGGCCAGACGCATGCCGAGGATTTCCATTTTCAGATATGGGCTTTCGTCGCGCAGCAGTTCGATCGTTTTCATCCCGGCCGCGACCGCAACGGGGTTGCCGCTGAGTGTGCCGGCCTGATAGACGGGCCCGAGCGGGGCGAGGTGCGACATGATTTCCCGTGTCCCGCCAATCGCGCCGATCGGCATGCCGCCGCCGATGATTTTGCCAAGCGTTGTAATATCCGCACGAACACCGGCCATGTGCCCGAAGGTCGTGGGGCCGAGGCGGAAGCCGTTGATGACTTCATCAAAGATCAGCAGCGTACCGCAGTCGGCGGTGGCGGCTCGCAGCCCTTCCAGAAAGCCCGCGACCGGCTCGACCAGTCCCATGTTCCCGGCGATGGGCTCGACAATGACGGCGGCGATTTCTTCGCCGTTGGATTTCAAAATTTCCTGCACAGCGGCGAGATCATTGTAGGGCGCAACAAAGACCTCTTCGGTTGCGGCCGGAGAAACACCGGCCGACGAGGAGATGCCGCCGGTAAGCAGGCCGCTGCCGGATGCGACCAGCAGATAGTCGCTGTGGCCATGGTAGCACCCATCAAATTTGATGATCTTGCGGCGTCCCGTCACCCCGCGCGCCAGCCGGACGGCGGTCATGACGGCTTCGGTGCCGGAACTGACCAGACGCACCATATCCATCTCCGGAATCTGCGCGCAGATCAGTTCGGCAAACTCGGCTTCCGTGGCGGTATTGGCTCCAAAGGTCAGCCCATCGGCCGCGGCTTTCGAAACCGCGTCCACGATTTCCTCCCGCGCATGGCCGAGAATCAGCGGACCCCACGATCCGCAAAAGTCGATCAGCTCGGTGCCGTCTTCGGTCTGGACCTTGGCGCCTTTGCCGGATTTAAAATAGACGGGCGTTCCGCCAACCCCGTTGAAGGCACGAACCGGACTGTTCACACCGCCGGGGATGACTTTCTTCGCCCGCTCAAACCATGCTGCTGAATCCATAATACAATCCTTCAAAGAAGTGTTGTTATAGTTTGGAGGGCCGGGCGCTGTCCCGGCCTAAGGACGACACAGAGGTCGTCCCTCCAGTTCGTTACTTAGTCCTTGAATAGTTCGTTGTACTGGTTGGCCCAATAGGAAATCAGGATGTCGGCGCCAGCGCGCGAAAGCGCGGCGGTCGATTCCTGCACCATGGCCTTGAGGTCGCCCCAGCCGCGCTCGGCCGTTGCATGGAGCATGGCATATTCGCCGCTCACGTTGTAGGCCGCGATGGGTAGATCGGTGGTTTCGCGCATTCTCGCGAGGATATCGAGGTAGAAGAGCGAGGGCTTGATCATCAGCATGTCCGCACCCTCTGCTTCGTCGAGCTCGGACTCACGCAGCGCCGCACGCAGATCGCCGCATGAGGCCTGATAGCTCTTGCGGTCGCCCATGCCGGGGGTGGATTTTTCAGCGTCGCGGAAGGGGCCATACATCGCGGAGGCAAACTTGGTGGAGTAGCTCATGAGGATCGTATCCTTGAATCCGTTCGATTCTAATCCGGCCCGAATGGCCTGTATCTGGCCGTCCATCATGGAGCTCGGAGCAACGATATCCGCTCCGGCCGCGGCGTGCGAAACACAGATATTTGCTAGGTTTGCGATGGCGGCATCGTTGTCGACATCGCCGGAGTCGGTCAGGGGGCCGCAGTGACCGTGGTCGGTGTAGGCGCAGACGCAGGCATCCGCCGCAACAACGAGTTCGGGAAATTTATCCTTCACCGCGCGAATGGCGCGCTGGACCGTCCCTTTTTCGTTATAGGCTTCCGTCCCCTGCGCATCCTTTTCGGAATCTTCCGCGAGGCCGAACAGCAGCACGCTGCCTACGCCGGAGTCAACAACCGGTTCAAGATCCAGCAGCAGCTGGTCGATACTGAGCCGCGATTGGCCGGGCATGGATTCGATGGCCTCGCGCTTGCCCGCACCATCAATCACGAACGTGGGCCACATAAATTTTTCGGGGCCGGGCAGGGGGGCGTCCAGCATTTTCCGGATTGCCGCGCTCTGGCGCAGACGTCTAAGTCGAACATCGGGAAACATATCTTCTCCTGGTTGGCTAGAAAGTAGTTCCTGATCGGGATGCTTGCAAGGCATTAGCGCATCAGCAGAAGACTCAGCGCCATGACCAGCATGCCGGCCACGAGGCCGATGAGGCTGTCGTGACCCTTGCCATAGGCGCGGCTGGTGGGCAGCAGCTCGTCGAGGCTGATGTAGACCATGATCCCCGCCACGCCACCGAAGAGAATGCCCATGATCTGCGGTGGGATAACGCCGGTGTCACCCCCCACAAAAAAGCGAATGGCAAGATAGGCCAGAATGGCGCCAACGGGTTCGGCGAGGCCGCTGAGAAAGGAATAGAAGAAAGCTTTCTTGCGGTTGCCGGTGGCATAGAAGATCGGCACGGAAACGCTGATGCCTTCGGGAATGTTGTGCAGGGCGATCGCGATCGCAATCGGGATGCCAAGGCTTGGATCCTCGAGGGCGGCGAGGAACGTGGCGAGGCCTTCAGGGAAGTTGTGAATGGCAATGGCCAACGCCGTGAACAAGCCCATGCGCATAAGCTTTTTATTATGTTTGGTATTCGCTTCCTCTTCCGCCGTCGTTTTCATCTTCAGCATTTCAGCGTCCGGCAGCGGAGCGTTGGGATCATGCAGCGGAGCGAGTTCAAATTCGGTATGAATTTCATGCGGGTTTTCGGCATGCGGGATCAGCGTGTCGATGATGCCTATCAGCGCCATGCCGCCGAAAAAAGAGGCGGCATTGATCCAGTGCCCCATGGGGTCGCCGTAGGATTCAACCAGCGAGTCGACGCCCTTGACGAAGATTTCGACGAAAGAAACATAGAGCATGACGCCGGCGGAAAAGCCCGTAGCGATGGAGAGAAAGCGGTAGTTGGTGCGTTTCGCCAGGAAGGCAATTGCGCTGCCGATGCCGGTGGCCATGCCGGCAAATACCGTGAGCCCAAGCGCAAACCATACGTTGTTCATAATACGTTTTCCTTCTCAATTCGTTCGGCCAGCGGCCGGAAGCATGCGGTAAGGCGCTTCTGCTCATCGGTCATGTTGGTTTGCATATGCTGCTTCACATACTCAATGGCCTCTTCCGCCGAGACTTTCATGTGATCCCGCACGATGCAGCAGGTCATCACGCCGGTGCGTCCGACGCCGGCATTGCAATGCACCGCCACGTTCGCGCCGGCGCGCAGATAGCCCGAAACACGGTCAACCACCTTCGAGAATGCGTGCAGCTCCGGGCTGGTGTAGTCGGCAATGGGGAAGCGGATCGGCTCGATACCGTTCTGCTTGTAAATTTTGACCACATCGCGCTTGGCCTTTTTTTCCAGCTCGGCATCCGTTACGAGCATCACCACAAATTGGATGCGGTTCTGCCGGTAGATTTTCAGTAGGGCATTGCCGGGATCATACGGGCCGAAGGGCATCGGGCTGACAAACAGCTTCCCCTTCGCATCCAGCGGAATACGCACACACGTCTTTTCCTTTTTCCCGAACAAAAACATCTACGATCTCCAAAAAACAGCGTGCACCCTATATCCAACGCCGCAAAAAATGAACCGCGAATTACAGTTAATAACCGATCGCTTTTTCAACCATTGACCATTGCATGCAAGGGTCCGGATGCGCAAAGTAGGCTGTATGAACATTGAGCTGACCATCAACCAAACGCCGTTTTTCAAGGGATTGAGCGAAACGCACCGCCGCGAGCTCGCTTCCATCTGCGTCCTGAAAACCATCAGAAAACGCGACTATCTGTTTCACGAAGGGGAAAAAGGAAGCAGCATGTTTCTGCTGGTCGACGGCAATATCCAGCTTCATAAAAACACGGAAGACGGGCGCGAGGTCGTGATCCGAGTCATTAAACCCGGCGAAGTGTTTGCCGAGGTCGTCCTGTTCGAGCAGGAGCGCTATCCGGTTTCCGCCCGCGCGGTGGCGAACGCCAATGTGCTGGTATTTCCGCGCGAAGGCATTCACCGTCTGCTGGCGCAGGAGAGCTTCCGCAACGATTTCATCGCCCTGCTGATGGCCAAGCAGCGCTACCTCGCCGAGCGCATTCAGGAGCTGACGACCAAGGATGTGGAGCACCGTTTTTTTACTTTTCTGCGCAGCCAGTATGGAGAAAAGGAAACCATCCATACGCCGCTTTCCAAAAAGGACATTGCCGCCGCCATCGGCACGACCCCCGAAAGCCTGTCGCGCCTGATCCTGCGTCTGACGGAAGACGAGGTCATCGATTGGAAGGGCAAGGACATCCATATCCTTTCCAATCCGTGGAAGTGGCTTGAATGAAGCCGGCGATGCCGGACTCATGGTTTTAGGTTTGAAGTGTTAAGTTTTAGGTGCGGTGGGGGATGGTGCTGGCTGTTTCTGTCTTAAAACTTAAATCCTGAAACTTAACACTGAGCCTTATTGCTCCGAACGAATCATGGTCAGCAGCATTTTGAACGGCTTTTCGGCGGCCTGTACATC
Source organism: Pontiella sp. (assembly GCA_041592955.1). GTDB lineage: Bacteria > Verrucomicrobiota > Kiritimatiellia > Kiritimatiellales > Pontiellaceae > Pontiella. The sequence continues at coordinate 728 of JBFHPA010000059.1, read as the reverse complement.
GTGCGGTATATTGGCCGGCATAATAATCATTTCGCCTTCCTTCACCGTCTGCATCTCGCCGGCGATGATGAACGCGCCTTCGCCCTCCACCACCTGAACCACGGCATCGAACGGCGAGGTGTGTTCGCTGAGTCCCTGGCCGGTATCGAAGGAAAACAGCGTAATGTTTCCGGTGTCCTTTTTCAGCAGGGTCTTGCTGATCACCGCGCCATCGGCGTAGGCGATTTCGTCTTTTAGATTCAAGGGTTTGCCTTTTAGTTCTTCCATTCTTTTTCTCCTGTTGGATGGAGGGACGACCTCCGTGTCGTCCTGCGGGTGGACGGGACAGAGCCCGTCCCTCCAAATTATCCCGCCAGCTGTTTGGTTCCGAGCAGTTCGCCATCGAGGCCGATGGTGACTTCTTCAACGATCAGATCGGTTCGGCCGCTGGCCGTGTGCGCCTGTTGGGTAATTGCGGTCAGTCCGCCGCAACAGGGAACCTGCATGCGAACAATAATGACCTTTGGAATATTGTTCTGCGCCATGATGGCGGAAAGCTTTTCGGCATAGCCCTCGGTTTTGTCGAGCTTCGGACAGGCCACGACCAACGAGCGTCCGCGCACATAGCGCCAGTGCACATCCGGCGAAGCCACCGGCGAGCAGGTGCTGAGCACGACCAGCTCCTTGCCATCGAAGAATGGCGCGGTTGGCGGAACGAGGTGCAGCTGAATCGGCCACTGGTCGAGGTC
>JBFHPA010000058.1:0-12021 GCA_041592955.1 Pontiella sp. | reverse complement strand
TGCGCGTAACGATGTGCCAGAAGATTTCGCCGGCGAGTGCGCGCTCGCGCAGGGTCATGGAGCCGTGCTTGAAGCGCTGATGGATTTCGTCGCGGTAGTAGAATGCGTCGTGGTAGCACTCCTGCGCATTTTTGGCTTCGAGCACGTTGACCACGTCCAGCAGGTTTTGGAGCAGCTCATGCGCATCGTCGTCGAGTTTATTGGGCAGTTCGTCTACTTCGAAGCAGCTCTGGTCGAGTATATTAAACAGCAGCACGGAATAATAGGCCACGGTTGCCCGCCCGGATTCGGTGATGATGTTGGGGTGGGGAACGTCCGCTTCATCCAGCGTGCTGACCATGTTTTCGATCAGGGCGACGCAATATTCATCGAGTCCATAATTGCGGCTCGTGGCCGTGTCGGCATGCGAGCCGTCGTAGTCGACTGCGAGGCCGCCGCCGAGGTCGAGAATACCCATGGGCGCGCCTTCATTCACCAGGCCGATATAGACGCGGCACGCCTCCACCACCGCTTCGCGTATGTCGCGGATGTTGGGAATCTGCGAGCCGACGTGATAGTGCAGCAGCTGGAGGCATTCGAGCATCCCGACGTCGCGCAGCCGGTCGACGAGGTCGCACACCTGCGAAGGATTCAGGCCAAAGACACTGCGCTCCCCGCCGGAATGGTTCCAGTGTCCGGAGGCCTGCGTGGAGAGCTTGAGGCGGACACCGATGATCGGAAGGACGTCGAGTTCCTGCGACCGTTCAAGGATCAGTTCCAGCTCCGATGGGCTTTCCACCACAAACACACACTGCAGTCCCATCTTGCGGGCGAGCAGGCCCAGATCGACAAATTCCGCATCCTTGTAGCCGTTGCAGACGAGATAGGCCTCCTTGTCGTGCAGGAAGGAGATGGCGGCGATGAGCTCAGCCTTGCTGCCTGCCTCGAAGCCGTGGTGATAGCGTGCGCCGAATTCGGCGATCTCTTCGAGGACCTGCTGCTGCTGGTTGACCTTGATGGGGTAGACGCCGCGGTAGTGGCCCTTATACTCAAAGTCTTCAATAGCGCGGCCAAAGCTCTCGTGGAGTTTCTTGATGCGTGAGTCGAGGATATCGGAAAACCGCAGTAAAACCGGCATATCGAGGCCGCGATCAATCAGCCCGTCGACGATTTTACGCAGGCTGACGCCGGTCCCGTTGCCGTGCGGATGCACGATCACTTCGCCGGCATCGGACACGCTGAAGTAGTCCGCACCCCAGTTGTTGATGCCGTAGATATCCGCCGATTGCTCGGTCGACCATGCTGTATCATTCGATTTCAAGAGGGTCGATATAGGCATCCCGCACCGTTTTTGAAAGCTCTTTTTTCAAAGGGCGCGAAAAAGGTGGTTTGCCGTGCCCGCAATTGAATGCTCTTAGGAATTGCCTTTTGGAAGCATTTCCGAGACATTCCCGCCCAATTGTTTGGAGAATTTTCGATGAAGTACGTGGTTTTAGTTGGCGATGGCATGGGGGACTATCCCGTTGCATCGCTGGGTGACAAGACTCCGCTGCAGGCCGCACACATTCCGACGATCGGAAAAATTGCGGCGGCGGGCGAAGTGCGCATGGTGCAGACGGTTCCGGAAGGAATGCCGCCCGGCAGCGATGTGGCCAACCTGGCGCTGCTCGGATATGACGCCGCGCTGAACTATACCGGGCGCGCGCCGATCGAAGCCGCCGGCGCGGAAATTCCGATGACTCCGCAGGATGTGGCGTTCCGCTGCAATCTGGTAACGGTGGTTGACGGGGTGATGGATGATTATTCCGCCGGACATATTACCACGGAAGAGGGGCGGGCCTTGATCGGTACGCTTCAGGAAAAGCTGGGCAAGGAAGGACTGACCTTTCATCCCGGCGTGCAATATCGCCATTTGCTGATTTGGAATGGCGGACCGGCCGGGAGCACATGCACCCCGCCGCATGAGATCTCGGACAAGCCGGTGGAAGGAAACCTGCCGACAGGAGATCGGCAGGATGAGCTGCGCGAGCTGATGGAGCTTTCAAAAGAGGTGTTCGCGGATCATCCGGTGAATCAAAAACGGATTGCGGAAGGGAAAAAGCCCGCAACGCAAATCTGGCTGTGGGGGCAGGGAAACGCCATGCAGCTGGACTCATATCAATCCCTCTATGGGCTGGGCGGCGGAGTGATCTCCGCAGTCGACCTGCTGAAGGGGATTGCAAAACTGGCCGGTTTGGAAGCACCCGATGTGGAAGGTGCGACCGGCTTCCTGGATACCAACTACCAGGGCAAAGTAGACGCGGCGTGCGAGATACTGGAACGGGAGGACTTTGTCTTCATCCATATCGAAGCGCCGGACGAATGCGGGCACCTCGGTGACGCAGAGCTAAAGACGCAGGCGATCGAAGCTTTCGACGCCAAGGTATGCGCGCCGGTTCTCCAATGGTTGGAGAAACGCGGCGAAGCCTACACGCTGATGCTGTGCACGGATCACCGAACGCCGGTAGCCCTCAAGGGGCATACCTCGGAGCCCGTTCCCATGGCGGTCATGAAAGGACCGGTGGGAGAAATAAATGCGCAGGCCGCGTTCGACGAGAACGTGAACGAAGGAAATGCACAGTGCATGGCCTGCGAGTGGATACAACAAATACTAAACGCATCATCCGAACGATGATGGAAGAATGGATTTTGGACTACTGATATTTGAATCTGCCTGAAGGAGGCATTGAGACAACCCATTTTAAAGCAACACGGATCCAGTAATCCATTCTTCCAGCCCTTTCGGATGCGAAAGGAACAGGACATTGAGCCTCATTAAAAAAATCGCTTCCGTATTCGGCAAGAAGGACGAGCCGAATCGAAAAGAAGCAGCAAAATCAAACAAACCGTCGTCCTCGAATAAAAAGAAAACAGAGACCAAACCGCATCAGGAAGAGTGGCGCCCGGGCAGCGAAAAGAAGCCGCGTCCGCAACAGAAGCGTCAGGCTCCGAAAAGCGAAGTGAGCAAGAGCCGTCCGCCCCGCAAGAAACCAACGGCCAACGAGCCTTTTGTTCTGACGGCGGAAGAGCAGGAGCGGATGAAAGAGTTCCGCCCGGAAGAGGAAGACCGTCGTATCGCGTATGAAAAGCGGTTGCGCCTTCGCAGAGGAGGAGATCAATCCCGTTCTGAAAGGCCGCCGCGCGAAAGAAGCAGCAAGCCGCGTCCCCAGAGCGAACGTAAACCCCGCCCGCAAGACGAGCGCAAGCCGCGGCCTGAAGAGAATCAGTTTAAACCGCTCCCGAAAAAGGCGTCGACAGCCAGAGCCGAAGAGACGCCGTGGGATGCTGCCGAGTTCAGCATTGAGCCCGAAGAAGGAAAGATTCGCTTCCACGACCTGGGCCTGCACCCGCGCTTAATGCGCAGCATCCATGCCCTGGGCTGGCAGTATGCCACGCCGATCCAGGGCGAAATCCTGCCGGGCACACTCAAGGGCAAGGATATGGCCGGCCGCGCCCAGACGGGTACAGGTAAAACGGCTGCGTTCCTGATCTCGATCATCAACCACTGCCTCAACAATCCGTTGCCGAAGCAGGGCAACGGCACCCCCCGTGCGCTGATTATTGCGCCGACCCGTGAGCTGGCTATGCAGATCGGTGCCGATTCCGAGGGGCTCAACCAGTTCACCGGCCTGCGCACCGTCGTGCTTTATGGCGGCATGGACTACAATAAGCAGCAGCGTGAGCTTGAGGATAACCAGATCGACATCGTCGTCGCCACCCCGGGCCGTCTGCTCGACTTTGCCACCAAACATGTGATCAAACTGGGCTTTACCGAAATCATGGTAATCGACGAAGCCGACCGCATGCTCGACATGGGCTTCATTCCCGACGTGCGCCGGATCATCTACAAGACCCCTGCCAAGGAAAAGCGCCAGACGGTGCTGTTCAGCGCCACGCTGTCCGACGATGTCATGAAGCTGGCTGCCGCGTGGATGGTTGATCCCGAGCGCATCGATATCGAACCGGAGCAGGTGGCCGTCGACTCGGTCGACCAGAAGGTCTTCATCGTCACCGACGACCAGAAGTTCCAGCTGCTCTACAACATCATCAAGAACGACCAGCCGGAGCGGATCATCATCTTCACCAATCGCCGCGACCAGGCCGAACGGCTTTCCGAAGATCTCGATCGCTACGGCCACAAGTGCGAAATGCTCTCCGGTGCCGTGACGCAGAAAAAGCGCATGCGCATTCTGGAGGATTTCAAAGCGGGCAAGGTTACCGTGCTGGTGGCGACCGACGTCGCCGGCCGCGGCATCCACGTCGAAGGAGTCAGCCACGTGGTGAACTTCAACATTCCCGAAAACCCGGACGACTATGTGCACCGTATCGGCCGCACCGGCCGCGCCGGGGCACTGGGGCAGTCGATCACCTTCGCGTGCGAGATGGAATCGTTCGAACTGCCGAAGATCGAAGAACTGCTGGGCATGGAGCTGAAGTGCCTGATGCCTCCCGAAGAGCTGCTCGAAGAGCTTCCGCCTGCGCCTCCGCGCAAGCATCGGCCGCGTACCGGCGCGCAGAGCGGAGGGCGTCATGGAGGAGGCCGTCGGCCGCATGGCGGTGGTCCTCGCCGGTCAGGAACTCCCCGTAAAGGTGGTGGAGGAAGTCGACCTTCCCGTTAAGACACGGTTGACTTCACACGAGAAAAGCCCCGCCTTCGAGCGGGGCTTTTTTTGGTTCATTATCCAATTTCGGGAAAAGATTTTTTGCTTGTTCAAAAAAAGTGTAGGACACGCTTCCCGCTTGCGGGAGCGCGTTAACCGGCTCTCCTTAAAGAAGAAGCCGGTGCCACACCATATTGTGGGATTTACAGAGTTGATAGAAGATCTTTCCGAAATTGGGACATGAACCTTTTTCGTGCCGCGGTTTAGTTGATGAGCCGGGGTTTTCCGCCCAGCGTGCGGCGCCTGCGCTTTGGCGATTCGTCCTCTGTTTCAACGGCGGGTGGTTCAACCCGGGTGGGGAGCGCGTTGGTCGGGCCGCCCCTTATATTTCCAAGCATATCAAAGCCCATTCCGCCGACTCCCTTCAGAGCATCCCCGGCAAACCCGGTCGCACTGGAAACAGAGCCGATGATCGTTTCATAAAACGTATCGCCGATTTCGGTGAGGGCATCGGTCAGGTCGGCGCCCTGCTTCTCATCCTCTTCGCTTTTGCCCAGGTCATTGATCTCAATGTTCGGAAGCGGTATGGGGATCGTGGGCAACGCGGAGAGTTTGGCGCGGACCAGACCGCCTCTGGCAAGAAGATGTTCGATGATGACCTTTTGACCCCTTTCCTCCACCATATCGTCCGGTTCGGCCACGTCCTCGGGCTGATCCGCCCCGGCGGTGTCATCCTTTTTCCTGCCAACGGCCTTCTCGATCTCTTTCTGGAACGCCTTGATGTTATCGGTCATGATTTTGCGTTCATAGGCAATCCGCGGTTTCTCCATCAGAATATCCCTGATGAAAAGTGTATCCGACTGGATCGAGTCCGGATCAAGATCGAGTGTGAATGTTGGCAGCTCGACCAGATATTTATTGGCGAAGCCCGGCGGATTGGCGATGCGCAGGCCGTTGATGGTCAGCAAACCTTTCAGGGGTTCCACCTTCAGAAGTGTCATGCCGACGAGCGTCAGCGGCCCGTCGATTACTTTCTTTGCCACCGCCTGCCCGTTGGTTCCTGCTGCTTCGGCCGTTCCCACTTCAACCAGTGTATTCGTTTCGACGGGCAGGGTCAGGTTTACCGCAAGGTTGGTGACAACAAGGGCGTGCAGCACCACGGGTTGCTCGGCTAGTGGCAACGCAGCGACCGCAGGATCGGGTTCAGATGCGGGGGTGGTTTGATCGGCAGCAGCATCCGCCTTTGGCGGCACAAAGCGCATCAGTGTCGCTTGCAGCTCGGTCACATTGCCCGTGGTCTTCGTCTGCTCCAAATTGAATTCCGGTGAGTTTACGAACACCTCGTTGATGACGACCTGATCCGAAAAGATGGATTCGGGCGCGATGGAGACATCGATGTTCGCAAGATGAAAAAGGTTGCTGACCGTGTATCCGGAGGGGCTCGGAACCGTGATGCCCTTGACCTGTATTTTTCCATCGACGAGCTTGACGGCGATCGAGCCGATCCCGGCCAGCATGCCCGGTCCGGCAGGAGCATTGGTTCGGGTGGTGTCGAGCAGCTTTACCTGGATGTCATCCACCAATAGGTTATGCAGTTCGAACGGAGGCGAAGCGGGAGCGTCTATGGAATCCGGCATCTCGACTGCGGCCACGGTCTGAGTTGCAACACCGGTGGAATTGGTCGGAACCCGGGCGGCCACGTTTTCCGCAATCTTCATGAACGCGCTGACGGTATCCGAGTCGTGATTCAGTTCCAGATAGGCATGGGGATTGCGCACCTGAATATCCTGAATGGAGACGGTTCCGGAATAGATGCTTTCCGGGGCGAGCTGGATATTGATGCCATCCAGTGTGAAGAGGTTGGGGGTCGATAAAGTGCCGGGGTTTCCGATGTGCAGGTTTTTCAGTGAAACGGTTCCGTTCGTCATACCAAGAGTGAGCTGCTCAAGGCCGATGTTAAAATCCAGCTCCGGCTCATCCGTGTTGGCGATGTGAAACTGCACGTCATTGATCGCCAATCGTTCGACGACGACGATTTTAGGTTTGTCCTTTTTTTCAGGCGCCTGCGCTTCGGCGGGTTTGTCCTTCTTCGGGGCCTGAGGGTCGATGCCGGCAAAGTCCTGAATATTTAGAATAAACTCGGAGATGTTGTCTGAAGCCGTGCTCAGCTCATAAATGAAATGAGGACTGTTGATCGCTACATTGTGAACAACGACCGTTTTCGAAAAGATGGAATTCATGTCGATGGCGATATCCATGCTGGCCAGCGAAACCACATTGGAGCGTCCGTAGGATTCCGGATTGTTAATCGAGAAACCGGATAGATGAACCGTTCCCTTGCGAGGGTTGATCGATAGCTCGTTGATCGTCAGCGGCGTGCCCAGCGCTTTGGACCCGATCCTCTGTGCGGCAAGTTTAACGGTGGGCCCCAGCCAGAACAGGACATCGCAGACAACCAGCAGGACCAATGCCGCGAGAATAACCAGAAGGGTCCTTATGACTTTCTTTGCTTTCATCAAAACCTCGCTAACAGATCCTCATCCAAGACTGAAGACCTTATCCGTTTCTTCACATTTTTAAAAGCCCGTAACGCATGCGGATCAGTTTGAAAATACCCTCTTGGAATGCCCGGATGACGCCGTTTTAAAGGCCCGGAACTTTTTCCATTTACCGCTTGCGCGCCCCATGGGGCATCGGTATCTTCCTGTTCCTCTTTTCATCTGACGCTCGGGTGGTGAAATTGGTAGACACGCAAGGTTGAGGGCCTTGTGGGAGTTAAATCCCGTGTGGGTTCGAATCCCACCTCGAGCACCAAAAATTTCAAAGGCCAGTCATTGCGACTGGCCTTTTTTATTTGCAGTGCCGTGTCCCGGATCAGGCCCACAGCTGCGGGGGATATTTGCCGGTATCGTGCATAGCCTGAAGGGCGGCGACGACGGTGGGGCGATCCTCGGGGTAGGTGACGCCAAACCACTGGCTGTCGCAGCTGAGCACCTTGATCTTTGTTTCTCCGCTGGCCATCATGTCGGTCACGATGTCGGGGATGTACCACTCGGACTTCAGCTCCTGTCCTTTCTCCTCGAGAAAAGCGATGAATTTTTCTTCCAGGGTCAGGAACAATTCTGGTGCGAAGCCCCAGAAATTCATGGAGACAATTTCTTCGCCGGTCATGCTGGTGTTGATGCCGTTTTCAACGTAATGCACTTTGCCGGTTTCGTTGGTCTCGATATGGGTGCGCTCGATCACCTCAGTCAGGTATCCATCGGTCGCATTGCAGACGCCGCGCGAAACGGCACCATGCGGGGAAAGGGTGTTCTTGAGGTGATAACCCACCATACAGCTTTCGCCATCCGACAGCTGGGTGAACCCTTCGGCAATCGTGCGATAGGCTTCCGCGCCGTAAAAGTCGTCGGCGTTTTGAACGCAGAACGGTTCGTTGACGAGATCCTTGCAGGCGAGTACGGCCTGGCCGGTGCCCCACGGTTTGGTGCGCCTTTCGGGAACAGAAAATCCCTTCGGCAAATTATCGAGTGCCTGAAAGGCATATTGTACGTCGATCTTGTCGGTAAAACGGCTGCCGACCTGTGCCTTGAACTCCGCTTCAAAGTCGGTGCGTATCACAAACACGACTTTGCCGAAGCCGGCCCGGATGGCGTCATAGATCGAATATTCGAGCAGGGTCTCGCCGTTGGGACCAACGGGATCCATTTGCTTGAGTCCGCCATAGCGGCTGCCCATACCGGCTGCCATGATTACGAGAGTGGGTTTCATTCATGTCCTTTCAAGAGCAAGGTTTCAAAACGCTTAATAGGCTAGCAGGGGGAAGCGGGGAATAGAACCGCGAATGAACGCAAATTAACGCGAATGATTTTAAGAAAAATGGTTGAAGGGTCCGCCTACGCAATCACGTTGTGATCGTCTACGGCGTGACAGCCTTCGCTTTCCGCTGCGCTACAAGCGAAGGCTGGCGGAGGAAGAGGGATTGATGAGTTTTTCAAACTCACCCTGCGGGCAACACTTCGCGTTGTCTCGCTTCGCAAGCTCGCGTCGAACCCGGGGTTTTCATCCCTTTTTATAAAAATGGCGGAGGAAGAGGGATTCGAACCCCCGAGACCTTTCGGCCCACACGATTTCGAATCGTGCGCTTTCAACCACTCAGCCATTCCTCCGAGTTTTAAATGAAGAGGCAAGAAGGTAGAGGCTAGCTCTTCACCGGGCAAGCTCTTTTGTTTTCCAATCAATTTGCCTGAAAAGGCATAGGATCGCTATGGCTGGGTGTTGATTTATATTCTGTGCGCAGGGGACCAGATTTTATTTATAGACGGGGTAGATTGACGGGTCGGTTCCGGGCGCGATGTTGCGCCAGTGCTTGTATGACCAGAGCCATGATTCGGGATGCGAGCGAATCTGCCGGCTGACGACGTCGAGGATCTGCTGGGTGAGTTCTTTTACAATTTTTTCCTGATCCTGGGATTTTTCGTAGGGGGGTGGGGTGATGACCTGTCCGGTATGCGCTTCATATTTTCCGCCGCCGATCGGCTGGCTGAAGGCGAAGATGATGTCGGTTCCCGTGCGATAGGCCAGGTGGGCCGGCGCCGAGGAAACCGGTGTCGGCATGCCAAGGAACTCCACCCAGATTCCGCCTTGGCTTTCCGGGGTATTCTGATCAAGCACAAAGGCGGCTTTGCCTTTGTTACGAAAACGGCTGACGAGGGTGCGCATGGCTCCTTCGCGGGCAATGATGGTTTGGCCGGTGCACTGGCGCAGGGTGTTGAGCAACTTGTCGACGGATTCGTTTTTCGTGGTGGCCGCCACGCTCGCGACATCGATGCCGCGCAGTCCGCTTTCAAGTCCGATGAGTTCCCAATTACCGGCATGTGCCGTGATAATGATATGGGCCTTGTGTTCAAAGTAGGGGCCGGAGTCGGGCACGAAGCGCTGGTATTTTTTCACCCGTTTTTCGGTATGCCGCGAAAACCAGAATATATCGGTCATGGTAAGCGTGAAACCGCTCAGCGATTTTTTCAGGATGGTGCGCTTTTCCGCGCGGGTTTTCGTGTCGCCGAAGACGATGTCGAGGTTTGCGAGTCCGATCGTGCGTTCCCGTCTGCCGAAGTAGAAGGCCAGTGTGCCGGCCAGACGGGCCATCGCGGTGATGACGCATCGCGGAAGAAGGGGTATGACGACCACTCCGAGGCGGAAGAAAAATGTTTCCACCGGCCGGCGCGTCGCTCTTCGGATTTCTTTTGCTCGTTTCATAAAATTCCCAACACGGACGGGACAGTAATAATGCCCATGATAAGTGACGAGGCTAAATATAGGCATGGATGTTCATATATCTGAAGTCAGTTCTCGATCGCATGATATAAGACAAAAACAGTTCTGTTTTTTATGGAGTTTGCGATTATTCCGACTAAGCTGTCGGGCAACACAGGAGGATACGTATGAAAAAGCTGTTTATTGGATTGGTCATAATGAGTGTCGCGGTGCTGACGGTGCGGGCCGGAGAGTCGGTCGATTACAACGTGGATGGTCGCGCGTTTGAAGGCTATATGGAAAAGGTCTCGTCGGAAGCTCCTTTGGTGCTGCTGGTGCACGACTGGGACGGGCTGACAGACTATGAATTCAGGCGCGCCGGGATGCTGGCGGAGCTGGGCTACTCGGTTTTCTGCGCCGATCTCTACGGCGCCGGCGTCCGCCCGACGGAAATGGCGGACAGGAGAAAGTGCATGAGCATGCTGACATCGGATCGCCCGATGATGCGGCAATTACTGCAGGGGTCTTTGGATGCGGCGAAAGCGCAAGGCTTGAACACCGGGAACTGCGTGGCGATGGGATACTGCTTCGGTGGATCTGCGGTGCTGGAGCTGGCGCGGTCGGGTATCGATCTGAAAGGCTTCGTCTCCTTTCATGGCGGACTGGATCTTCCGGAAGGGCAGGACTATGCCGCGACCAAGGGCGAAGTGCTCATTATGCATGGGACGGCGGATCGTAATATCGGGATGGATCAGTTTGCCGCGCTGGCAGATAATCTGGAAAAATCCGGGGTTCCGCACACCATGATCAGTTATGGAGGCGCTCCGCATGCATGGACGGTTTTTGGAAGCGGAGCCTATCGTGAGAAGCAGGATAAACTATCGTGGGAGCATTTTACCGGTTTTCTGGAAGATGTTTTTGCTGAGTGAGGTGTAGTGCTTGCTTCCCTGTAAAGGGAGCGAGCGACCGGCTCCATGGAGTGGAAGCCGGTGCCACAACAACAAATATTAAAGGATTATATGAAAGCACATACGGCAAGTTTGATTAACGCATTGATTCTGATCGTATTCGGTTTGTGGGCCTATCTGGGTTCGGAAACGCCTTCGGCAACAGCACTGATTCCGGTGGTTTTCGGGGTGGTGATTCTTTCCCTCTATAAGGGCGTAAAAAATGAAAACAAAATCGCGGCTCACATTGCGGTGCTTTTGACCCTCCTGATTCTGGGTGGATTGGTGAAGCCTTTAACCGCATCGGTCGACCGCGCGGACTGGCTTGCGATCGTGCGCGTTTGCGTGATGATTGTATCCACGCTCGTTGCGCTCATCTTCTTTATTAAGAGTTTTATCGATGTGCGCAAAGCCCGTGCCGCCGCTGCGCAGGAATAATTTTTGACGGGATAAACGGGATGGACCGGATTTTTAATACACGAATCAGGTTAAATTCTATCCAGTAGATCCTGTTAATTCTGTCGAGGAAAAATAGAGGAACGGCCGTGGCTTACGATGAAGGGTTGGCGGAGCGACTAAGGGAAGTAATAGCATGTTGTTCCGCCTTTAGGCGGCCCGCTGTTCATGTGCATGCCGCCTAAAGGCGGAACTACAAACTTTTTCCGAAGATGAAGATCTGGCGGCATGGGTGGATCGCTGCATGACATTCATAAAAACGCTCCTGCGGCAATAAGCCAGACAGGGCGAACTCTCTACACCGCTTTGCGAGGTCCTGTCTCTAGCGGGAAGTGCGCCGAAGCGGACAGCCCGGCGGTCTGTCCCTACCGCTTGTTTGCGATCCCTGGTATTTTTCTCCTTCCGCAAAGCGCGTTTTGGTAGCGCTTTGCGAGAGGTTTGAAAAATAAAACAAAAAAACGGTTGCGGGGAAAACGAATCAGCGTACTATCCGCCGCTCTGTTCACAACAGCATGGATCTTTTCGGAGACCTTTGCAGAACAGTAAAACAACGGTTTGAACGCCGCGGTTTTTGATCTTTGACAGAGCTGAAAAAAAGTTGAACTTTCGGGTTGCGCGTTTAAAACGCATCGATACTATAGCCCGCCTTGTTTGAAACAAACGAGTGGCCGCGAGGCCGCCACGAGATCAGGCATTTGTTCTTGAAAAACTTTTTTTCAAAAAAGCGGTTGACTCAATCAACG
>JBFHPA010000057.1:0-12023 GCA_041592955.1 Pontiella sp. | reverse complement strand
TGAAAAGGATTTTATTTAAAGGAATTGGATAGTCATCGTACCCGACGATACTTCGAGAAAAAAAGCATAATTCAGTGATGTCAGCTATATGCTTAATGCAGGAGAACTGGCCCATGATATTTATGAGCCCTTCTAGAAATGAAAAACACGCAACTCGTTTTCTTTAGTACGCTTTTCCCGTTCTTTCATTGCATTAATTGCTGCGTCCTGACCTTTTCTGACGGCCTCCATGATACGAGTAATCTGCGCAACATCAGTCACACGGTTATCCCCCGCTATCTCTTTTAGAGTGCTCATGTATTCCTCCAGTGATCAGTAGTTACTCAATAATTTTCGATAAAGTCAAATTTTCTGATTAAGAAAAAGGCGGCATGTATACACGCATCAGACGTGCCAGCATAGAAAATAATACCATCATAATTCACGATATAAGAAACACCGCATTCTTAGCTGACTTAACAGCTTACTCCATATACTCGCAACACACTGCATTCCCAATATCTCCACCGCCAGCAGCGCATCCAGACGTGTGCCTGCATACTTCTCGTCGATGGTTAATGATTGCTTCGCGATATTCATAACTTCAAGATGCCTTCCAGTTTGAGGAGCAGCCCATGAACATTCAAGCAGAACTCATTTCCATCGGTAACGAATTACTCAGCGGCCGCACGCTCAACACGCATGGACGGGATCTGGGCAACGCGCTCGGCCTTATCGGCATTGACCTACTGCGGGACACCACCATTCCGGACGACACCGCGACGATCGCATTGACCGTGGGCGAGGCATTGACCCGGGTCGATCTGGTATTTGTCAGCGGCGGGCTGGGCCCCACGGTCGACGACATCACCCGCGTTGCCCTTGCCAAGCTGCTCGACCTGAGGGTCGTGCTTGATCAGCCGACGGTTGACTATCTGAAGAAATGGTACGCGCAGCACGGCCGCAACATCACACTGGCGGCCACCCGGCAGGCCCAGGTGCTCGAAGGCGCAGTGGTACTGCCCAACGCGGTCGGGGCCGCGCCCGGTCAACGGATCGACTTCCCGGACAAAAAAACCCTCTTTGTGCTGCCCGGACCGCCGGCCGAATTCAACTCCATCCTCAGCGGTCACATCATCCCGTGGCTCAGGAAAACGTTTGCCGACGCCCGCCCCCGTCTCGTGCGCGTCGTCCGCACCAAAGGCATCGGCGAATCGGACATCGTGACCATTCTCGAAGCGGCCGACTTCCACACCTCCGGCGTCGAAATCGGGTTTTATCCCGGCAAGGGAAGGGTTGAAATCCGTCTCATTGCCGAGGCCGACGACATCGGACGCATCGCCGAGGCCGAGCAGAAACTGCTGCACCTGCTGGCAGACCATCTCGATCTCGAACAGGACTAGTTACTTGCGCCGCAGCAGTGCGGCAAAGGCGCCGTCGGTGCCGGACTCGGGCGGAAAGGCCTTTCCGGTTTTCGCGAGACGGAAGTCCGGATTCGCCCGAATCCACCGGGCAACAAGCTCTTCGTTTTCTTCCGGCTCCAGACTGCAGGTGCTGTAGACGAGGCGGCCTTTCTCTTTCAACAGCTTTGAAGAAGCATCCAGGATTTTGGTTTGGAGGGCCGTGATGGATCCCAGCCGCTCTTCATCCACCCGCCAGCGGGCATCGGCCCGCCTACGCAGCACACCGGTATTGAGGCAGGGCACATCCAACAGGATGGCGTCGAACTTGCGGTCGCCGAAGGTTTTTTCGGGATAACGGGCGTCGCCCTTCACAATTTCGATCCAGTCGAGATTGAGCCGCTTCTGGTTCTCCTTTAACACATCAATGCGGTCATCATGCTTATCCATGGCAACAAGTTTGCCCATGCCGCCCTGCATGCGACTTGCCAGCATGGCGGCTTTTCCGCCGGGGGCCGCACATGCATCAAGCACCTCTTCGGTGGGGCGCGGAGCGAGCAGATCGACGGCCACCGAGGTGGCGGGATCCTGAATGGTGAACCAACCCTCTTCATAGCCGGGCACTTTTCGCACCGCAGCACCGCGCGGCAGGATAAGAAATATTTCCTTGTCGCTGTAGGGATGCATCAGCGGCTCAATCCCGTTTTCGCGCAGCTTGTCGATGAATTCCGCGGCATCGATGGCGGTTTGTTCGATGCGCAGGATGGTGGAAGGCGGCTCGTTGTTCCATTCGGCCAGCTTGATCGCATCGGCCTCGCCGTAGGTTTTCGTCCAGCGGTCCATCAAATATTTCGGGTGCGACAGGCGGATATGCGCGGGCTGTTTTCGCAGGGATTGGAGCACCTGCTCCTTTTCACGCTGAGCGCGCCGTAAAACGGCGTTGATCATCTTGGCATTGCCGGGCCCGCCCGGCCGGCCCTTGGCTGCATCGACCGTTTCATTGATGGCGGCATATTCTTCGACATTTTCCATGAACAACAGCTGGTACAGCCCTACCTGCAGGACGGCCCGGAAAAAGTTCTGCGGCGGATTCCTGAGCCACTGGCCTTCCAACCATTCGAAGATATTCCGGTTGCGCACCACCCCATTGACGACCTCGAGAATAAAGGCGTGATCGTGCTGCAGCTGTGCCAGCTGACGGTCCGGGAAGCTGCCGTCCTCCAACCATTGCGTGATGATGTCGGCGGCGACCAGCCGACTGTTTTTCATTTTGGTCATATAGGGGATTCCGTTAATGGGATGGATTGCGCATGCACACTCAGGGGGTCACGGCGGGATACTCTTCCAGCTCAAGCTCGATCTCGATGGGCTTTTCTTTCCCGCGCCGAGTCAGGAAGCGGACCTTGTCGCCGACGGCATGGTTGAAGATGATGCGGTCAACATCATATTTGTTCTTCACCTTAACGCCATCCACCTCCAGAATCAGGTCGCCGGGCTGAAAACCGGCACGCTCAGCAGCCGTGTCGTTCCATACCTGGGCCACGACCACACTGGCTCCATCGAAGATCGTCTGCCGATAAGGCGGTTCAACCGTATAGAAAAACGCGCCGACCCAAGGCCATTCATGCTTGCCGGTTTCGATGATTGATTTAGCGATGACCATCGCCAGATTGGACGGAACCGCGAATGCAATGCCCACGCCTTTTTTCTGGGCTTCGGTCTGGATGGCGGCGTTGATGCCGATCAAGCGGCCATCCACATCTATCAACGGTCCGCCGCTGTTCCCCTCATTGATCGCGGCATCGGTCTGGATAAAATCTTCATAGGGGAGAATCTGAACGCGGCGCCCCTTCTGGCTGACATGCCCCACCGTCACTGAACTTTGCAAACTGAAAGGCGAACCGATGGCGATCGACACATCCCCCACCCGCACGGCTTCGGAATCGCCAAATTCGACGGCCGGGCATTTCTCGCCATCGGCTTTGATTTTAAGCACAGCCAAATCAGATGCCACATCGCGCCCGACCGGCACGGCAGGCAATTTGGTGCCGTCGTTAAGCACCACCTCTATCTGACGCGCTCCATTAATCACATGCCAGCTTGTCATGATGTAGCCGCGCTCATCGATTATCACACCGGATCCCTCGCCCTCCAGCTGCTCGGGCACGACGCGAACACCATAGGAGAATCCAAACGGGTCAATATTGAACTTTTCCTGCTGGAGCCGAATCTTCTCCGTGCGGATTACAACGACCGAAGGCATCACCTTTTCAACGGCATCGGCAATCGCATTGCTGAACTGCCGGGCAGGGTTGCTGCCCTTCACAGGAAGCTGGCGCGGGGCGAAGCTGCTGTCATGCTCTTCGGTCGATCGCACAACCATGGGTGCGGGCTCGCGACGAAGCACACCCGAGAGGAGCGCGCTCAATACCATCAACCCGCAAAATCCAACCAATATCCATCTGCTTCGGTTCATCATTCCTCAACCCCGAAAGGCTCTTCCTTCAGTTCGCCATCCCTCTTGACGAGCTTTTCGATCTTCTGCTCGACCTCGTTCAGCTTTTTCGTGCATACGTCAACCAGCTTCGAGCCTTCCTCGAAGTGCTTGATCATTTCCTCAAGGCTCAGTTCGCCGCCCTCCATCTGCTCGACCAGCTCCTCTAGCCGTTGCAGCGATTTTTCGAAATCCACACTTTTTTTCTCTGCCATGGTTCGTCTCCCGTAGAGCTTTCCTTACTCTTTATCTGTAATGTTTGAAACCACTTTTCCATCCGCAAGCTGCGTCACAATGGAGTCGCCCTTGTTCACCGAAGCCGCACTGCGCACCAGCGAGCCGTCCGGCCTCCGGGTCAGGCTATAGCCGCGCCCGAGTACCGCAAGCGGATTGAGCATGCGCAGCTGCCCGCGAAGCTGAACCAGTTTCTGCCGGTCGCGCTCCACCCTGCGCTCCGTGCGGTGCTGCAGCATCATGCCCAGCTCATCCACCCGCTGATGCGATTGCTGCACGGTCGACAGCAGCAGGTGCGCGATCCGGTCGTGGGTGCGCCCGAGCCGCTGCACTTTTTGCTGCGCATCCAGCTTGAGCAGATCGCCCATGCGCGTCTTCAACGACAAGACCGTTTGCCGGTATTGCCGCAGCAGGTTTCCCGGCTCACGAAACACATAACTGTGCGCCGCGCGGTTAACACGTAGCCGCAAATCCTGCTCTGTAGACTTAAGACTCTGACTCAGCCGGCGGTGATAGCGCAGAATTTCCTCTTCAAGATCCGTCTTTTCCCGCACGGCCAGCTCGGCCGCGGCCGAAGGGGTCGGTGCGCGCACATCGGCGACAAAGTCGGCAATCGTGAAATCAATCTCGTGCCCCACCGCCGAGATCACCGGAATTTCGGAGCGGGCAATCGCACGGGCGACCACCTCTTCGTTGAAGTTCCACAGATCCTCGATGCTGCCGCCGCCGCGGCCGACAATCATGACGTCGATGTCGCCGCGTGTGTTGAGATAGTCGATGGCCTTGGCAATCCTTGATTCCGATCCTTTTCCTTGCACAGGCACGGGTGCTAGAAGAATTTGAATATTCGGATATCGTCTCGTCAAAACAGATATAATGTCACGGATGGCCGCCCCTGGGGGAGGTGCTGTGACCACCCCGATTTTACGGGGCAGGAGCGGAAGCGGTTTCTTGCGGTTGTCATCGAACAGCCCTTCCGCGGCCAGTCTGGCTTTCAGCTTTTCGAACTGTTCCTGCAGGTTGCCCTTGCCAGCCTCTTCCATTTCGGAAGCGATCAGCTGATAGCGTCCGTTGGCTTCGTAAATGCTCGGACGCGCATGCAATTGAACCTTCAACCCATCCTCTGGCTTAAAGCCAACTCGTGAGTTGTCGTTACGAAACATGGCGCACGAAACAACTGCAACCCCATCTTTAAGGTCAAAATACCAATGCCCGCTTGAATGAACTTTTACTCCTGTTAGCTCGCCCTCTACCCACAGCTCGCCGATACCACTCTCCAGCACCATCCGCGCCTTGCGGTTGACTTCAGCCACGGAATAGATTTTACGCTCACTGCCCATCACTAAACGATCCGGTGCTTCTCCTATAACGCAATCCGCAGGCGCTCAATGCTGTTGGCTTTGCCCGTTTTCATGTCTACATCGACGATCGCGCCTTCGAGGGTGGGATCCCCTTTGGCGACATCGAACTTTTGCGGGACGCCGGAAAGAAACTTTTTGACGACGGGCTCGACTTCGCGGCCGAGGATCGAATCCTTCGGACCGGTCATCCCGAGGTCGGTGATGTAGGCCGTGCCGTTGGGGAATACGGTTTCATCGGACGTCTGGCAATGGGTATGGGTACCGAACACGGCGGAAACGCGCCCATCCAGAAAGCGGCCCATGGCCATGCGCTCGGACGAAGCCTCGCCGTGCAGATCTAGAAAGATCACCTTGTCGCCGCCGAGCTCGCCCTTGAGCATGCGGTCGGCCGTCTGGAACGGGCAATCGTAGACGGGTTGCATGAACACGCGGCAGATCAGCTGGAGAATGACGATCGGACCCTCGGGGGTTTCGACCCGCACCCAGCCTTTTCCGGGCGCGCTCTTGGGAAAGTTGGCCGGGCGGATGATACGGTCTTCGAGATCGATACCGGCCACCATGTCCTTGCTGTCCCAGGCATGGTCGCCGAGCGTAACAACATCGGCCCCGGCGTTGAGCAGTGCGTTCGCAATCTCCGGTGTTGGACCACGGCCCGATGCAGCGTTTTCGCCGTTGGCGATCACAAAATCGACCGCGCCCTCATCTTTCAGCCGGCGCACAACCTGCACAAAGGCATTGCGCCCCGGCTTCCCCACAATATCTCCAACCAACAGAACCTTCATCATTCCTCGCTTCCAATAATTGAACCGCAGTGTACATGAAAGTCATGTCGTGTCGAGGCATCGCAAAGGCGGGTTGAAGGCGGCGATTGCATTTGAATCCGCATGGATTCCTGCTACTCTGCACCCTCTGTTTACAACGAGTAATATGAATCAGCTCCGCTCAACATGCATTGAAAATGCCCGGTCCGAGGTCCAGGATTGTCTGGTGGTCGGCGCGGGCATCAATGGCGCCGTCGCCGCCGCCGCCCTGGCGGGCAAGGGGGCGAAAGTGACCGTCATTGACCGCGGGGATTTTGCATCGCTGACCTCGCAGGAAAGTTCCAATCTGGCGTGGGGCGGGATCAAGTATCTGGAAAACTTCGAATTCGGGCTGGTCTGGAAGCTGTGCAACAGCCGCAACCAGTTGATGGACGCCTACCCCACGCAGGTGCAGGAAATCCGGTTTTTCACCAGCATCGCCCGCGGCTTTCGCAAGCCGCGTTTTCTGGTCTACCTCGGTACCCTGCTCTACTGGTGGATGGGCCGCAGCCGCACCAAGGCGCCGCGCCTGCTCAGCCCTGCCGTCATCGAAAACGAAGCCCCGATGGTCAACACCGAATCGCTGGTCGGCGGGATTGAATATTCCGACTGTTACTTCGTGGAAAACGACACCCGCTTCGCCTTCGGCTTTATCCGCAAGGTCCTGCAGAAAGGGAGCAACGCCATCAACTATATGGAGCTGGTCCGTGCCGAATGGCGCAACGGCCTGTGGGACTGCACGCTGCGCGACCACGTCTCGGACACTACCGTTGCCCTCAAGGCCAAAACACTGGTCAATGCCGCCGGCCCCTATGCCGACCGCATCAACGCCATGCATGGCATCGACAGCCCGTTCAAGCACGTCTTTTCCAAGGGAGCGCACATCATCGTTCCGCAAATCACCAAAACCCGCCATGTGCTCACTTTCTTCGCCTCCGACGGCCGATTGTTTTTCATGATCCCCATGGGAGAGAAAACATGCATCGGCACCACAGACACCCGGGTGGATAGCGCCGTCGCGGAGCCCACCGACGATGATGTGGCCTTTCTTTTGGAAAACGCCAATGCGCTCCTTAAACTGGAAAAGCCGCTGACCAAAAAAGATGTCATTGCACAGCGTTGCGGCGTCCGCCCGCTGGTTGTGAAAAAAGGTATCGACGTCGGCGATGCCGAATGGACCGCGCTTTCGCGCAAGCACGAGATCGATGTCCACCGCGACCGAAGCCTGTGCAGCATCTATGGCGGCAAACTGACCGACTGCATCAACGTGGGCGAGGAGGTTGCAGCCATCATTGCATCGTTCGGTGTTGCATCCTTTCCTTCGCTGGAGCCGTGGTATGGAGAGCCTTCGCAGCAAAAGAAGGTGCGCTTTGAATCCGAGTGCAAGCGGTATGGCCTGGGCGAGGATCAAACCGCCCGGCTTTGGCGGCGTTACGGCAAGGATGCCTTCCAACTGCTCGAACGCTTCCGTAATAATTCATCCATGACGGAAATAGTTTTTGAAAACTTTCTCCGCGCCGAGCTGCATCACATGGCCAAGAATGAAATGGTCGTGCATTTGGAAGATTTCTTCCGCCGCCGCTCGCAGCTCGCGCTCACGCATCACCGCTCAACACTCCACTGCAATACCGGCCTGAAGGAAGCCGCCAAGATCCTGTTTGGCGATGCGGCCGATGCTGAACTCGAACGCTATTTCGGATAGCATTCCGATCACGCTAGCGCAGTGCTTCACCAAGCTCACCGGCATACCCCGTCAGTTCCATGTAGGCATCGCCGGTCACCCGACCGTTTTCCAGAATATCGCAGGCCCCTTCCCAATAGGAGATGCCGCCGAGTTTGCCGTGAATTTCCTGCGCGGCCATCCACGGCCGTACGGTAATTGAAAAAGGCGTTCCATCGGGACGCTTGCCCGACAGTTTTACATGGACCGGATAGGTTGCGCCGGTCTCCGGACTCGTCCACGTATCGAGCACCTCCCACGCAAAATCCTCCGAACCGGATTGATGCAGCTCGCCCTCCTCGGTAATCCAGGCCAAGGTTGAAAACGGATCGGGATTCCCGTCCGCATCGCGCAGGATGTAGAGCATGAGTTCTGTCTGATCATGAAACCGGACACTCAACCAGTCCCAGCCCACCTGGTCGCGACTGAGCTGGCTACTGCTGATTTCATGATCCATCCACGTTTCGCCGGAAACCTCGATCGGCTTTCCATCCAGTTCCAGCTGACCTGTTGTCTTCAGACGGGGATAGGTGATGTACCAGCTGCAGGCGGAGGCATCGGCACCCTTTTTCGAAAGTCCGTTCTCGCCGAAGAAAACCTTCGGCTTGGCCGGGGTAAACGTCAGGCTCAGCTGCGTATCCGCACCAATGCCGGCCGAAAGCTCCATAGACTCGCCTGCGGTGCGTCGCAGCGTCCAGTTGCCGTTCCGCAGATCCAGATCGCCGACCGTAGCATGTGCATCCCACCCATCACGATTAAACCGCTCTTCATGAACAAACCGTCCGCGCGTTTCGTCGGTCAGCGCCATATGCGCCATGAACAGATGGTTGGTTCCGAACCCTGCCGATCCGGCACCTGCGTCAGGGCGAAAGGCGTAGCAAAAAAACGTGGCCTGAAAGCCGTAGCGATCACCGGCGGACGCCTTCAACTGACCAGTCAGGTACCACCATTCAATGCGGAACTCCGGGTGGCTTCCATAATCATAAGGAAATGAAAATGTGTGATCGGCCGAGGGAATTCGGAACCCCTCTTCGGTCGTTGCCGCAACAACGGACAAGACCGGACAACACACCGCGATTCCAAATATGAAAAAAATAATTTTCCGGCTCATTCCTCACGTTCTCCTTTCAGGCGGGAGGCCCAGCGGCCCACACCCAGACCCGTCAGCAGCGCGGCCCCCATAACCGCCAGGGCGAGACCGGCCAGGTTAAGAACCGGCACCGCAAAAGCCAGCGTCCATCCGAATGATTGCTTGTTAATGACAAAGATCAGAAGCCAACCGAGAGCAACACTTAAAATGAGACCGCCGGTCAGTCCGGCGAGCGCCACAGCCATTCCTTCGTAAACCACGGCTTTTATGATTTCCAGCCGGCGGAATCCCAGCTGTCGCATGGCTGCCAGCTCCATGCGCCGCTCAAACAGCAGGCTGAACAAAGCCAATGCCAAACCGCCGACTGCCACGAACATGCCGATGGCCTTCAGCGCGTGCGTGACGGCAAAGGTTTGGCGGAATATCCGCATGACATCCGCCCTCAGATCCCGATTCGTTCGCACGGCGAGTCCGGGATGGTTTTGTATCCAGCGCTGGCGAACCGTATCAGGATCTGCTCCGGGCTGGAGCCTAGCTGCCAGATTCAGCGCACGGCGGTCGTTGAACCAGCGGGAAACAAGTTCGCCGTCCAGCAGCACGGTCCCGCCCTCATTCCCATAGTCGGCGTAGACGCCGGCAATGCGCACACTCCGGATGCCTGTCGGCGTCGGGAGATCAAGCTGCTCTCCGGATCCCATGGCATAGCGGGTGGCAAAGCTTTCGCTTACAATGGCCGGAGGTAAATCGCCCGCAGATCCATCCTTCAGACCACGTATTCCGGAAGGCGCTTCCACCCAGATACGCCCTGCCCCGCCCCAGGCGTCTTCGGAACGCATGCCCTGCACCAGTATGGATCCCGACCGGAGCTCGACCCGGAAGATGTGGCCCACATCGACGCGTTCCACATCCGGGTCCTTTGCCAGCTCCTGCCAGACCTGCTCGCTTATGCGGTTTCGGTTCGAGGCGTTTTCAATTCCCTTAACGGCCACAAACAAATCCGCCCGAAGCGCCTGCCCGATCCACGCGGTGACGGAGCGGTCGAACGAATGAATCAGGGTATCCATTCCCGCCGCCATGCCGACCGCCACCACCAGTCCCGCAACGGTCAGCTTATGCCGACCTGTTAAGTGCCGGAACTGGCTGAAAGAAAGCTTCCAGGCCGCATCGCGCTTCATCAATCCGGCAAACAGCTGCGGAAAAAAAATCAGGCTGCGGCCAGCCAAGACTGCGACGCCTGTCAACCAGCAGAGTGCGGCCAGATATCCGCCGACCGGAAACGGAGCCCCTCCGGTAATTTTAAAGGCCGGCATGCGAGCCATGACGACTCCAAGCGCCAGCAGGAGCATGCCAAATACAGGATGATCCGGCAGTCGCACCCCACCGCCGCGACCTTGCCGGCGCAGCACCTGAACCGGCGGGGTGGTGGCCGCATCATGGGCCGGTATGATCCCGGCGAGCAAACAGGCTCCCACGCCGAGAACAAATACCAACAGCGCTTCGCGTCCGTCCCATCCGGCGGCCTCAACCGATGTGCTGAAATAGAGTGTATTGACGGTGCGCACCACCGCGCGAACCGCGCCTTGGGCAAGCCCCCAGCCCAACAGCAAACCGGCGGCACTGCCCACAATGCCCAGCAGCAGCGACTCAATCAGCCAGGCCCGGCGGATCCACCCGGGCTCAAAACCCATCGAAAGCATAATCCCGATTTCACCGCGCCTTCGAACCACCGCGGCTTCCATCGCCTGCAAGACCAGATAGAGCCCAACCAGCAGCGCCAGCACCGATAGGATCGTCAGGTTTAATCGAAAAGCGGCAGTCATGGATTGCCCGGCTTTCGCGGCATGATCCTTATTTAAGACCATCCAGACGTGGGGATCCAGCGACGCAATGCGTTTCTCAACCGCATCGGATATGGCCTCAAACTGCTTTCCTTCCGGCACTATGATTTCAACGCGATCGACATAATCAGGCGTTCTCATCAGCGCCTGCAGAGCAGGCAGATCCATGATTATGCGCTTTTCGCTGCTGCCGGGAAGCAGTGGAGAGGGTTCCAGCACCGCACCGGTCTCGAGCGAAACCAGTGCATCACCGAGTACCACAGAGAATGCATCGCCTTTCTCTACATCCAACCAGTCAGCCATGGCTCGCGTGATGTAAACCGAATCGAATCGGGCAATCCCGTTCCCGGAATCCGAGATCATTGTGCTGTTCCCGGGGCGGACATACACCATGTTTCTCAGCGCCAGCAGATCGACTCCCAGCACCCCCACTTGCGCGGCATCAAAGCCGCCATCCACACTTCCTGTCTCCGGAATTGAAGCCGTTCCCTCCACAACGGGAATCAGAGCCACGGGCAGAGGATCCATTGACTGGCGCAAGTGCGGCAATTGTTTCAGCAGTACTCGCTGACCGGGTCCGGTGAGCACAAAATCACTGCTGCCGGAAACGGCGTTTGCAAATAGCTGGAAGCCGCTGACTGCCGCGCGGTTTGCCAGACGCACCGAAAAAAAGACGGCGGCCCCCAACGCTATGATGGCAATCATAGCGCATGTTGAAAACGGCGCCCGCCTCGCATGGCGCAGGCTCAGGCACCTCAACATTATTAACAGCATATCCCATCGCGCATTACGGAACATAATCTCTCCGGTCAAACCAGTTGGCCGTCGCGCATGTGCAGGACCCGCCCGCAGATGCGGGTGACCTCCTCCGAATGGGTAACGATGAGCATGGCAATCTGATAGCGCTCGGCCAGTTGATCGAGCAATGTGAGTATGTTCATGCCGGCATGACTGTCGAGATTGCCCGTCGGTTCATCGGCCAGAATCACAGTCGGCCCGTGCACCAGCGCGCGGGCAATGGCAACCCGCTGCTGCTCTCCTCCGCTGAGCGTCTCGGGAAACGCCGTTGCGCGATGCCCCAACTGCACGGCATCGAGAACCTCTTCC
>JBFHPA010000056.1:0-12190 GCA_041592955.1 Pontiella sp. | reverse complement strand
CAGGGCATCGACGTCATCAAGGCTGAGGAAAATGCCGTGTTGCTTGAAGACGGAACGCGACTGGATTATGACATTCTGATCATTGCCACCGGCTCGAAAATTGTTCCGGACGAAATTGAAGGACTCACCGGTGAAGGCTGGATGAGAGATGCGTTCGACTTCTACACCATCGAAGGAGCCACCGCGCTGGCGGAACGGCTGAACACCTTTGAAGGCGGAAAGCTGGTGGTGCATCTGTGCGAAATGCCGATCAAGTGTCCGGTGGCTCCGTTGGAGTTCACGCTTTTGGCCGACAGCTATCTGCGGAAGAAGGGCATCCGCGACAAGACGGAACTCATCTATGTTTCGCCGCTTTCGGAAGCCTTTACCAAGCATAACTGCGCGGTCGTGCTCGGCGGTATGCTGAAGGATAAAGACATCGACTTCGTTGCAGACTATGCCGTTGCGCATGTGGACGGAGCGGCCAGGAAAATCTTCTCCTATGATGAGCGTGTAGTGGAATATGACCTGCTCGTAACCATTCCGACCAATATGGGCGATGATGCCATCGCGCGTTCCGGTTTGGGTGACGACCTGAACTTTATTCCGACGCATAAACACACGCTGCAGTCCAAGGAACATGAGAATATCTTTGTGATCGGCGATGCCACGGATCTTCCCAGTTCCAAGGCCGGATCCGTGGCGCACTTTCAGGCGGATGTGCTGACGGAAAACATCCAGCTGTTTATCGCGGGCAAGACGTTGCTGGAAAAGTTTGACGGCCACGCCAACTGCTTTATTGAGTCGGGCGACGGCAAAGCCTTCCTGATCGACTTTAATTATGACCTCGAACCGGTGGAGGGCACCTTCCCGCTTCCGGGCGTGGGGCCGTTTTCGCTGCTCAAGGAAACGCGCATCAATCATTGGGGCAAGCTGGCGTTTAAATGGATCTACTGGAACCTACTGATGAAGGCGCGCCCGATGCCGGGCATCACCACCCAAATGACCACTGTTGGAAAGAAACTACCATACTAGGAGACAATACCATGCCTACAAGAGACATTGCAGGAGCAACCGTTGACGTGAACGAAGAGGGATATTTCACCAATCCCGACCAGTGGACCGAGGCGATGGCCCCGATACTGGCGCAGGAAGAAGAGCTCGGTGAGCTGACCGAGGGTCACTGGAAAGTCATTAACTTCCTGCGGAAGGACTATAAGGAAAAGGGTTCCATGCCCACGATCCGCCGTGTCAAGAATGCGGGCGGTATCCCGACCAAGGATCTGTATGATCTCTTCCCCGGAGGTCCGCTGAAAAAATCATCCAAGGTGGCCGGACTGCCGAAGCCGGCCAGCTGTATCTAGAGATTAATTAGGAGAGATGAAATATGAACTATGATAAAGGAACCTGCGGTTGGCCTTTGATTTGAGAAGCGTCGCAGACCGGATTTCAAATTTCATACTTCATCCCTCATCTTTCAACCAACAGGAGTAAGCCATGTCGGAAGAAAAAATTAAAAAGGTATCAATCGTCTGCTCAAAGGGGTCTTTGGAAGGTGTGTATCCGGCGCTGATCATGGCGAACGGTGCGCGGATGGAAGGGATGGAAGCTTCGATCTTCTTCACCTTCTTCGGGCTTTACGCCATTCTGAAGGACTATCAGGACAAGATTAAAATCGCGACCGTCGGAAATCCGGCCATGCGCGTGCCGGATGCCAAGGGCATGGCACTGCCCACGCTCATGGGGGCGATTCCCGGTATGTCCGCCTTTGCGACCAAGATGATGATGAAGGAAATGGAAGCGCTCGATATTCCGCCGATCGGCGAATTCATCGAAATGATCCACGATGCCGGCGGCAGGATCTATGCCTGCAAGGCGACGGTGGATATGTTCCACCTGACAATGGAGGACTTCTGTCCGCAGGTGGAAAAGGTGCTGACGGTCGGCGAGTTCTACGATCTCTCTGCGGGTGCTCAGATTATTTTCACCTGATCGTCTGATCACCGGCGATAGAACAAAAAGGCGCTCCGCTATGCAGAGCGCTTTTTTCTTTCGGTGAATACGAGGTTGCGAGCGGAGGGCTCGGCTTTCCTAGTCCTCAAAATGTAAATAATCGCGCAGATGGCCGTCCATGCAGGTGAACACATCGAGAAAATCGCGGTTGCTGAGCGCGCAATATTTCTGGATACCTTCCTTGCGGATCGTGATCAGCTTCTGCTGGCAGAGGGTTTTGATCTGCTGGGACATCATGGACTGGCTGCATCCGAGCTCTTCATAAAGCTCCGTCACCGTGCGTTCGCCTGTGGACAATGCCTCGATCACGCCCAATCGGATGGGGTGGGCCAATGCCTTGAGTACTTCCGCTGCCATGCCTCGCTGTCTTGTAGTCATAATTTCACCGTACGTTAATATATAGATTTGTTGTTAAATTGAAAGCAGGAAATGTGCCATGTATGGAATTGACGGCGGTGATTCACTCTAGTAAATTATACTATTTTTATATGCATGCAGTGAGCGGGCAAGTGGACTGAAGTGGCTTGAAAAGCAAGTAAGGTGGCTTGCGCTCATTCCATCGATGAGATGACTTAACGTGCAACGATCGAAGTGGTATGACTGATTGTGCGGCGTCGAGTGGGGTATATCCGATCCAAGCGACCATTCATTTTGTTAATCAACATTGGAGAATCATGATGAAACTGGTGAGTCAGGCTGATTTAGACGTATTGCTCGATTTTCTTCCCTGCCCGACGCCGCAGGCATGGATTGACGAGGCGTTAACGCAGGAGCAGGTTCTGCTGCAGAACCATTGCTATCTGGAACAATGCGCCGCCCGCACCGCGCTTGGGCTGATCTTCCGCTGCCCCGATAAACCGGATATTCTTTCCAAAATGTCGAAGCTTGCCCGGGAGGAGCTTCGCCATTTTGAGAAGGTGCATGAGCTGATTATCAAGCGCGGTTATGTCTACAGGATTCTCAAGCCGTCGCGCTATGCCGGCCGGCTCAACGCCGAGGTGCGCAAGCAGGAGCCTGGGAACCTGATCGATACGCTGATTGTCGGGGCATACATTGAAGCGCGTTCGTGTGAGCGCTTTGCTTCGCTGGTGCCGCATGTCGACGAGGAACTCGCAGCCTTCTACGGGTCGTTACTCAAGTCCGAGGCGCGCCACTTTAAGGATTATCTGACGCTGGCCGAAAAGTATGCCGGAGCACCCATCGAAGAGCGCGTCGCCTTTTTTGGGGAGATCGAGCGCAGTGCCATTGAATCGCCCGACGAGCAGTTCCGTTTCCACAGCGGTGTTCCGGCGTTAAATCCTTCACGCGCTACCTAGCTCTCAGCTTCGGATGGCGCTGATTTTGCAGGCTTCATCGCATCGACCGCACTGGATGCAATGAAAGTCGGACACCTTGACCAAGCGTTTTTCACGGTCGGCGGTGATGGCCTGGACGGGGCAGGTTTTTGTGCACTGAGCACAGGCAAAACAGCTTACCGGGTCGATCGTGCGTTTCCGCAGACCAACCTTTGAAAAGAATCCCAGCAAGACGCTGTAGGGGCAGACAAAGCGGCAGAAGGGGCGGGGCACAAGTATGCCAAGCACGAGCGTGAGGCCCAGCGTCACCCAGGCCATCACATCTCCGACCAGCAGCAGGCGCGGTTCGGTCAGTGTGCCGCGGATGGCATCGAACAACTGGTCGATCCACGCATAGCCTGTAAAAAAGATCAGTTTGTAGACATCAAGCTTGCAGGCCAGGAATATCCCGCTGCGCAATGCGCCCCAGACGGTGGCGGCCAGCAGCGCGAAGGGAATCAGTTGAAGGGCGCTGTTGAGTCGTTGTGGAAGTTGATAGCCGTTTTTTCTGGAAAACAGGTGTTGGATGGCGCCCAAAGGGCAGGCGGAGGTGCAGAATACACGACCGAACAGGAACGCGAATAGGAGCGGGAGCAGGAACAGGAAGGCAACTGTTTTTCCTATGAGTTCGGGGGCGGTTAGTCCTAGGCAAAAGTTGGTGGTGGCACCAACCGGGCAGATGCATCCACCCCGTAAAAGACCAAAGTAGACCAACCCGGTCACACTCAGCATGGTAAAGGCACATTTTCTTTTCCGCCTGACAGAAAGTATTCCGGAAACCAGTAACAGAACCCCGAGAATAATTACGTCGGCAACTTCCCATGTGAATGATTCGTGATGGAACTCCTGCGGGACATACTGCTCTTTATAGTCCGCAAGTTCCTGCGTGGGTGGCCGCTTGCAGTCTTCCGAGTCCTGCGCGAATAGCTGGCCAAGCGGTGCGAGCGCTAAGAGCACCAATAGCAAAAGACGGTTCAAACGCTATCTCCCGTCATGTAGGTCTGGTCGAACCAGTAGTCGCCACGGTAGTCATCGACCGGCTCGCGTGGAATTCGCTCGATGGCATCGTGCGGGCAAGCAACGGCGATGGCGCACTCGTTGCACCCGAGGCAGAGATCGGGGCGGATGGCGAGAAACATGGATTTGGTTCCATGTTCATTGCAACGTTTCACGCATTTGCAGCACCCGATGCAAAGCTTTGGATCGTTCGAATAGAGGAACATGCCGTCCACGCCTCCGCTAAACTTCGTCCGCGCCACGGCATCAACCGGACAGACCCGCTCGCCTTCGCTGTCAATCTTATCGGAGTCGATATGGGTATCCGTGATGTGGCCGTAGCAGACAACACAGTTAGAGCATTTTTTCTGGTCATTGAGCGCCTTCACCGCGGAAGGTTTACGCACGCAGGCCGTTTCACAGATGCCGCAATAGAGGCATTTTACAGGATCGATCTGCCAGGCGAACTGTCGCCCTTGCGCAATAAAATCCGCATTTTCAGAGGGTTGGGAAAAGATGCGCCACGTTGCACCTCCCAGTGCACAACCTCCGAGCAGCTGGCCGCCGAGGCGAAGATAGTTTCTGCGTTTCATGGTAGGGCCTCCAGTTCCGATGGATTCCAAGGCGTGGGCTCAACAAAACCGCTGCTTAGAAGCGCTTCCGGTGCCTGGTCTCCGGAGAGCTCCAGCAGGCATTGACGAAGGAGCTGCGCATCGGAAGCGGAATGTTTATTCATGTCGAGCATCAGCGATGTCAGCGGAATCCGTTCAGTCCGTGCCAGGGTGCGGAAATCATCAGGATTGGCGAAGTCGACCGCACAGTCGGCCGACAGGGCATAGTCACTGACCACGGCGGCATCGGCCTTCCCGTCCAAAAGTACGCCGATATTTTCGCTGCAGCTGGCGTTTGTATCAATCGTTGCCGGATTGATGCCCTTCTGCGTAAATAGTCGCTTTGCGGAAAAATGTTTTTCATAGGCATCCGGCTCTCCCAGATAAATGTGTTTCCCGGTGAGTTCCTGATAGGATTGGATCGGAGAGTCGGTGGGGACAATTACAATACCGGTTAGCCAGCGGTTGTTGTTCGGGTCGAGGACGTCAACGATGCGCTGAAACGAAGCGCCGGCTTGTTTTTGCAGCCGCAGGGCCGTCCATGGCTTGGAAAGCACTCCATCGTATGTGCCTGAAAGAATGGCTTCTTCGAGCTGGTAGGGTTCCGGGAAATAGGTGAATTGAAGATCGATGCCGGTTTCGGTTTTGATTCTTTCCAGCGTCTGTTCATACCGGCGAGCCGCGATATCGTGCACACAGAAACAGGCGGTATCGGTGCAGTAGATGTCGTTGACAGCAATTTTAAGTGAAAGTGCGGTGTCCGGTTCATTGGACACACAACCGAACAGCGCTGAAAGAGCAACTGCGAGGATGACGCCTATTGAGCGCATTTTACGACATAGCCTTTGGGGTTGGCTGCAAGATAGATGTTGCCTTTGCTATCGACCGTGGTCGGAATAAAACTGCAGCCCTTGACCAGTTCTTCAACGCCCTCGATCTGTACCGCTTTACTCCCTTTGGAATCATAAACCTTTATACGCGTGGGGTCTTTTTCGACGGTCAGGATACTGCCGTCGACCAGGTAGGCCGCACTCACCGGGTTACAGCAGCCCTGAAAATCGTCGAGACCACGTCCACGCTTGCCGAATTCCATCACGAGTTTTCCATCCATATCGTAGCGTTGCACTTTGAATGCGCCGAGATTGGAAACAGCGACCGTATCGTCAGGGGCTTCACAAAAATCGAAAATACCGCAGCAAAGGCGAAGGCCTTTATCAATGCGGGTAATTTCTTTCCCGGATTCCAGATCCATAAAAACGAGAGCGCGGGCGGTTAGGTCGGCAATCACCAACTTGTTGCTTATGATCTTGGCGGCTTTGGCCGATTTCAGGTTTTCCAGTCTGGTCATGCCTAGTTTTTTACCCGCGCCATTAAACACGCCATGCTCAACGCCGACCGGAACATGAATTTCCCGCATCCTAGCTCCTGATTTAACTTTTTTCATTTCAGTCACGGTGGAGAAAACATGAATATTCCCGTCGGAAGCGACGGCGATTGCGGAGGTATTTTTCATGCCTGTGTCAATCGTATCCGATACCGCTCCATCTGCTTTGAAGCGGGTTATCTTGCCATTGATTTCAAGCACGCAGAGCGTGTCATTCGCAGCAATGGCCAACTGGCTGATCGTTCCGAGATGGCCTTTTCCCAGTTGTCCGGCGACCTTATACTCCGAAAAACATGAGAGTCCACAGAATGTTAGAGCGGCTATGAGCGCGGTACATCGTTTATTCATGCTGGTCCTCTGTTTTATAATTGATGTGATTAAACATCAAAAAATTTACCAGTATCGGGATGAAAAGGCAAACCACCGGGCTTCTTTAGACGAAAACTCAAGAAGCGGGTATGCGGGGTGCATGACGCTAAACAGGCCAGGGAGATTATGTAGAAACCTGATAGGCGGTAACCGGAATAATTATAGGGGCTGCCTGATTATTCGCCAGGGTATTTCATGCCCCATTGCGCGCGGATGGTATCGAGGGTTTTCATCGTTTCGAGCGTTTCGTCCAGCGGCATGGACGGGCTTTCAAGCAATCCAGCCTTTATGCAACGGTGTACTTCGCGGATTTCATGTTCGAAGCCGGAGGGATCGCACTGAACGGCCTCGTCCGGTTGGCCGTTCCGCCGGATGGTGAAGCGGTCGGATCCGTGGAAATCGGGAATGTGGATGCTGCCCGTTGTTCCGGTCAGCACCAGCTCGCGCGGCCGCTGCTTCACGAACGACGTCTGCATCAGCGCCCGTGCTCCGTTGGGATACTCAAAGGTATACTGCGAGGACTTGTCGACGCCGGTCCAGGCCATGTCGGCCGAGCTGGATATCGATGCCGGTGCCTGGCCGAACACCATTCGCGCGAACGCGATGGGGTAGATTCCGAGGTCCAGCAGGGCGCCGCCGGCCAGCTTCGGCGAATACATCCGGTTCCACGGCATCAGTTTCGGGTTGAGCGGATTCATGCGGATGCAGAACGCGCCTTCGAGCAATTGGACTTCGCCGATGGTGCCTGCGGCCAATACTTCGCGCAGTTTGATGATGGCCGGATTGAAGCGCGTCCACATTGCTTCCATCGCGAAGGTGTTGTTTGCGCGGGCCGACGTTATGACCGCTTCCGCCTGCTCCGCGTTCTGCGTGAAGGGTTTTTCGATCAGGACGGGAATGCCGCGATCAAGACAGAGCAGGGCGGGATCGGCATGGGCGTTATGGGTGGTCGCGATGTAGACGGCATCCAGTTCTTCGCTGTCAAGCATCGCCTCGTAGGAACGATAGACCCTGTCGATGCCGGACTTCCGTTGCAGGTGGTTGGCGCGTTGTCTTGATTTTGATGCTGCGGCCGCCACGCACCCTTCACCGGTTTTTTCAAGGGAAGTGATAAAACGAGGAGCAATCAGGCCGCATCCCATGATGCCCCAGCGAAAAGGTTTCGGCGCATGGTCCGGATGGATCATGTGGCGTGCTCAACGTTGGATGACCGAGTCAAGAAGCCGGCCTTTCTTCATCTTTACAGAAGCTCTTGCCCAGCTCGCAATCGGGAAAGTGGTCACACCGGTCGGCGCAGTACTGCTTGCGCCAGAGGGGAGCGCACCCGTAGTACCCGTTGTGCAGAAAATCCTCTTCGGCCTCTTCCCAGTCCACGTAGCGGCCGGATCGTTCGCTCATGTACCACTTGTTCTCATCGACCGCTATGCGGTATTGGTCGATCTGCCAATTTTTTAGATTTCGGAACGCCTTGCAGCCCCGTTTATCCGAATCGTTTCGACTCTTCTCCACGGGAGCGCTTGATGCATTGACAGTTTCTTCAGCCATATCTCATGCAACTCCGCCTGCCTGCCGAAAAAGCTAGGGTGCACCATTAGGAAGGGCAATCCAAAAAAGACGCATAATTTCCCCATTTTTTCCGCATAGCTGAAAGAGGTACTGCTTTTTTAAGTTTGTTGTAGTTATTCCCTTGGTCGTCGCTCATATTTAGAGCGATGAACATAGCTACTCCAAAAATCATACAGGGCGGAATGGGTTTCGGAATTTCCGACTGGCGTCTGGCGCGGGCGGTTTCCCGGCTCGGTCAACTGGGTGTTGTTTCCGGCACGGCTCTCGATGCGGTCGTGACCCGCAGGCTGCAGGATGGCGATCCGGGCGGGCACGTGCGCAGAGCACTCGACCATTTCCCTTTTTCGCGCATGGCCGCGCGCGTTCTTGACACTTTCTTTCTTCCGCAGGGATTGCCTGAAAACAAACCGTATCGATGGCTTCCCATGCATACGCTCGAAGGGCTCGCGGCAGCCCAGGAGCTTTGCATCGTCGGCAACTTTGTGGAGGTATTTCTTGCGAAGGAAGGGCACAGCCATCCGGTCGGGATCAATTATCTGGAAAAAATCCAGCTGCCCCATTTGCCCTCCATCTATGGCGCGCTGCTGGCGGGGGTCTCTGTGGTCATCATGGGAGCCGGCATACCGGTGGCGGTTCCGGGTGTGCTCGATGCTCTCAGCCGTCATGAGCCCGTCGAATATCCCATCGCGGTTACCGGAGTGGACGGTAAAATCGAAACCGTCAACCTTGCTTTTGATCCGCGGGTGTTTATGGAGGACGCTTCGCTTGCACCCCTCCTGCGTCCCGACTTTCTGCCGATCGTATCCTCCGAGGCGCTCGCCTTGATTCTGCTTCGAAAGTCCTCCGGAAGCATCGAGGGATTTGTTGTCGAAGGTAACATGGCGGGCGGACACAACGCACCTCCCCGCGGCAAGCTGACCCTGAGCTCCGGAGATGAACCGGTTTACGGTCCGCGCGATGCGGCCGATTTATCGAAGTTCAGGGAATATGATCTGCCTTTCTGGCTGGCCGGTTCATTTGGGTCGGCTGAAGGTTTGAAGCATGCATTGAGCGAGGGCGCCGCAGGGGTTCAGGCTGGGACGGCCTTTGCTCTGTGCGAGGAATCCGGTCTGCTGCCCGAGGTGCGTCTTGAGCTGATTCGTGCGGCGCTGGCCGGCAAAGCACGTGTGTTCACCGATCCCCAGGCATCGCCCACAGGCTTCCCCTTCAAGGTGGCGGACCTGGCCGGAAGTCTGTCCGAGGAGAGCGTATACCGGAAGCGCCGCCGTGTTTGCGACATCGGCTTTTTGCGACAGCCCTATCGTCGGCCTGATGGAAAAATCGGCTATCGTTGCCCCGCTGAACCTGTGGCGGCTTATGTGGCCAAAGGCGGGCGCGAAGAGGAGACCATCGGCCGTAAATGCCTTTGCAACGCCCTCGCCGCCAATATCGGTATGCCGCAGCACCTGCCCGACGGCACCTCCGAAAAATGCCTTGTCACCATGGGCGACGACCTCGTCGACATCGGCCGCTTCTGCGCGTCAGGTTCCGAAAACTATTCCGCGGCCGACGTCATCCGCGTTATGCTCAACGCATAAGTGCTGGCCGGGAATTTTGTATCCAGCGGGCGGCTCAGCCGGCGAAGCCGAAGACCAAACCGGCCACCGCGGTCAATACCATCGCGAGAATGCCCCAGAAGCAGACACGCAAGGCGCCTTTGAGCGGGGAAGCCCCGCCGGCATGTGCGGCCATGGAACCCAGGGATCCGAGCATAATGATGGCTAACAGGGGAACGAGCCATAACAGCGAGGAGCTGGGGGCAACGATGGCGCTCAGCACCGGAATTACGGCACCGATGGAAAATGCAATGGCCGACCAGAAGGCGGCCTGAATGGGATGGGCACTCAACTCGTCGGTGATCCCGATTTCGTCGCGCGCATGCGCTTCGAGCGCATTGTGTTTCATGAGCTGCCGGGCCACCTGGAGGGCCAGTTCCAGATCCAGGCCGCGCCTGCGGTAAATCGCGGCAAGCTCCATCTCTTCTTCCTCGGGATTCTGCTCCAGCGCACGTTTTTCCATTTCAAGGTCGGCGCGTTCGGTGTCCTCCTGCGATTTCACCGACACATACTCCCCGGCCGCCATCGACATGGCTCCTGCCACCAGACCGGCCGTGCCGGCCAGGATAATGCTCTCTTTGCTTGCCCCCGCCGCGGCAACACCAACAATCAGGCTTGCGGTCGACACGATACCATCGTTGGCGCCGAGCACGGCGGCGCGCAACCGGCCCGAACGATGGAGTTTATGGCTTTCGGGATGGGTTGAATACATATGCGTTTATTAAACGAAGTAAACGCTTTAGCACAGCGGGAATTTAATTTTTAATGCATCTTATAAATCGTGCGCCGAAGTCCGAAGACGCTTTTCCTTTTATCGGGCGGACATCCATCGCCGGGTAATGTATGGTGTCATTCAGATCGGTTGCAGCAAGGGTTGTTGGAAACGTGACTTGTAAGGGTTGAGTGCCGCAGTCGATATATACCAATGAAAAGCATGAACGTGATCACCCAGAACATCGACCTGACCGCCGGTCTCGCAGAGCAGAAACGTGCTGAAATAAAAACGTATTTTAACACGACCTGGGCCCTGTATGAGCGCCTGTTCGATACCTTGGTCTCGGATGATGTCTTCTATATGCGACCGCAACCCCTGCGCCATCCGCTCGTCTTTTACTTCGGCCACACCGCCGTCTTTTTTGTAAACAAGCTGTTGCTGGCCAAGCAGCTCGAATCGCGAATCAACGCCCGTTTCGAATCGCTCTTCGCGATCGGGGTCGACGAGATGAGCTGGGACGACCTCAACGATGAGCACTATGACTGGCCGTTTGTCGAGGAAGTCCGGCAATACCGCAACGAGGCATGCACAGCCGTTAATCGGTTGATCGATACGATGGAGTTCACAGTGCCGATCGGCTGGGAAAGTCCGATGTGGACGATCATAATGGGCATCGAGCATGAGCGTATTCATCTCGAGACGAGCTCGGTGCTGATCCGTCAGCTTGGACTCGAGTGTGTGAAGCCGTCCGCCCTGTTTCGGCCTTGTCCCGATGCAGGTCCCGCACCGCAGAATCAACTGGTCGACGTTGCCGGGGGAGCCGTGCAGCTCGGCAAGGAGCTTGGGCACCATCTCTATGGCTGGGATAATGAATATGGAACCGCCGTGTTTGAGGTGCCGGATTTTTCCGCTGCGAAGTATCTGGTCTCGAACGAAGAGTATCTGGCTTTTATGGAAGACGGTGGCTACGAGCAGGATGACTGGTGGGATGAAGAGGGGCTGGCCTGGCGCAGCTACCACAAGGCAACCATGCCGGAATTTTGGCGCGGCGAGCCCGGGGCCTATCGTCTGCGTCTGATGACCGAAGAAATTCCGCTTCCGATGAATTGGCCTGCTGAAGTCTGCTATCTGGAAGCAAAAGCCTTCTGCAACTGGAAAAGTGCGAAGACCGGACAACGTATCCGTATGCCGGATGAGGCGGAATATCGGCGGATGCTCGAGGTTTCCGAGCTGGATGTGGAACACCACGAATCGCCTATTGCGGCCAACTGGAATCTCGAGCATTTTGCTTCTTCGGTACCGGTCGATACCTTTGCACACGGCGACTTCTACGATCTGGTCGGCAACGTCTGGCAGTGGAACGAAACGCCGATTTATGCCTTTGATGGATTCAATGTTCATCCGCTCTACGATGACTTTACCGTTCCCACATTCGACAATCGCCATAATTTGATCAAGGGCGGCTCATGGATCTCGACGGGGAATGAAATCGCGCTTAACAGTCGCTATGCATTCCGGCGCCATTTCTTCCAGCACGCCGGATTCCGTTTCATCGAAACCGAGCAGCCCGTCGCCATCCGGCGGGACGTGTACGAGACCGATGACCTGGTCTCCCAGTATTGCGAGTT
>JBFHPA010000055.1:0-12620 GCA_041592955.1 Pontiella sp. | reverse complement strand
CATCGGCAAGGAAAATGTCGCCGCCGATCTGGATGATCCTGAAGTCCTGCTGGTCGGGCTGCAATTTGCTTCCAAACGCGCGGCCCGCGAGCACGACAAGATTTACTATGATGATATTGAAATCGGCGAAGTGACCAGCGGGTCGCTGGCCCCAAGTCTCGATGTCGCGGTTGCGATGGCCTTTGTTGAGCCGGAATTTGCAGATTATGGCCGGACGCTTGACGTCGATATCCGCGGCAAGCGTTTTTCCGCCGAAGTTGTTGATCTTCCCTTTTACAAAAACGGAACCGCCCGAAAATAAATTTTACCACGGAGACTCGGAGGCACGGAGATGGGACTGATTGAAGAGAAGCTGACGGAGAAAATTATTGGAGCCGCCATCGAAGTCCATAAATATTGGGGGCCGGGACTTTTGGAAGGCATTTATGAAAAAAGCCTGGCCATAGAATTGGAAAAGCAGGGGATTCCTTTTAGAAGACAGGTTGAGTTGCACTTAGAGTATAAAGGCATTCCTCTTGAAGAGGATTTTCGTCTCGATTTGATTGTAGGGGATAAGGTTGTTGTTGAGCTGAAAGTCGTTCGTGAACTGGCCCCCATTCACGAAGCACAGTTGCTCACTTATATGAAACTGACGGATTGCAAAGTAGGTCTGTTGATCAATTTTAACGTTCCGGTTCTGAAGCAAGGCATTAAAAGACTAGTCCTCTAGTTCTCCGTGTCTCAGTGCCTCCGTGGTAAAAAAAGAAAGTTGTAGAAATGAAAAAGACACCCTTTTGCGCAACGAGTGAGCAGGATCAGGCCGCGATGTTCGAGGCTTTGGGCATTGCCGACTTTGATGAGTTGTTCGAGGCCATCCCCGCCGAACTTCGCTCCGATGAACTCAAGATTCCTAAAGGCCTTTCCGAAATGGAAATGATGCAGCACATCCGCAAGGTGGCGTCGAAAAACTCCACCAATCTGGTGAACTTCTGCGGCGCGGGTTTTTACGATCACTATATCCCCGCGGCAGTCAATGCGCTCTCCAGCCGGGGAGAGTTTTATACCGCCTACACGCCTTATCAGCCTGAGGCCTCGCAGGGCACTTTACAGGCGGCGTTCGAATACCAGACGGCAATCTGCCGTCTGACCGGCATGGAAGTGGCCAATGCCTCGCTGTTTGATGGCGGATCGGCGCTGATCGAGGGGGTCATGATGGCGCTCCGGCAGACCCGTCGCAACAAGGTGCTGGTCGACGAAGGGGTGAGTCCCATCTACCGGGCCATGCTCCGATGCTATACGCAGAACCTTTCGGTTGAATATCATGAGGTTGCGCTCTCATCGAATGGTGTGGCCGCTCGAAAAGCCTATTCTGATGCACTCGACGATACCGTCGGAGCCGTGGTGCTGCAGAACCCCAATTTCTTCGGCTGTCTGGATAATCTCACCGAGCTGATCGAAAAGGTTCATGAAGTGAAGGCGCTGGCCGTCATGTCCGTCTATCCCATGGCGCTTTCGCACGTCGAAACACCCGGAGCCATGGGGGCTGATATTGTGACAGGCGAAGGGCAGAGTCTCGGGCTTTCGCTTAACTTTGGCGGTCCTTATCTCGGGTTCATGGCCACCCGGATGAAATATGTGCGCAAAATGCCCGGACGCATCGTCGGCGAAACCGAGGACGACCAGGGACGGCGGGGATATGTGCTGACGCTGCAGGCGCGCGAGCAGCACATCCGCCGGGAAAAGGCGACCTCGAACATTTGCAGCAACGTGCAGCTCTGCGCCTTGCGGGCGATTATCTATCTCTCGCTCATTGGTCGCGAGGGCTTTCTGGATGTGGGTCGCGAATGCATGGATCGCGCAAGTTATGCCTGGCACAAGCTGACCAAAATCGAGGGCGTGGAACCCGCTTTCAACCGCCGCTTCTTTAATGAGTTCGCTATTCGCCTGCCAAAGGACGCCACGGAAGTGGTTAGCGCACTGGTCGACCAGGGCATCGCCGCCGGCTTCCCGGCGGGTCGATACTACAAGGGAATGGAAAATGTTCTGCTTCTCGCCTTCACCGAAAAGCGCACCAAGGAAGAGATCGACATCATGGTAGCCAAACTGGAAAGCGCGCTGAAGGCTTAGGGAGTTTTAATCATGAAATTAATCTACGAAAAATCAT
Source organism: Pontiella sp. (assembly GCA_041592955.1). Taxonomy (GTDB): domain Bacteria; phylum Verrucomicrobiota; class Kiritimatiellia; order Kiritimatiellales; family Pontiellaceae; genus Pontiella. The sequence goes on along the minus strand of JBFHPA010000055.1, from coordinate 10,477 downwards.
CGCCCGGCCGTCCCGGGGTTCAAATGTCCTCGATCCGGATTTCCCCGAACGAGGAGATTCCTTCCAAGTATCTGCGGAGTCAGCCAGCCGAGCTTCCGGAGGTGTCGGAGGCCGAAGTGGTGCGGCACTTTACCGCGCTTTCCCGCCTGAACTTTTCGATCGACACCCACTTTTATCCATTGGGGTCGTGCACCATGAAATACAACCCCAAGGCGTGCGAGGCTGCGGCCAACCTGCCCGAACTGACCGAGATCCATCCGCTATGGCCCCAGCTGCGCGGCGGGGGATTGCTGACCCAGGGATCGCTTGCGATTCTTTACAACACCGAGCGCCTGCTCGCGGAAACAACCGGTCTGGCTGAGTTCACGTTGCAGCCGATGGCCGGCGCGCACGGTGAGCTGACCGGTGTGATGATCATGGCGGCGTATCACAAGGATCGTGGAAATACAGACAAGGACCACATCATCATTCCGGATTCGGCGCACGGCACCAACCCGGCCAGCGCGCAGCTCGCCGGCTACAAGGTGGTAACGATCCCGTCCGATGAAAAGGGGATGATGGATTTTGACCTGTTCAAAGCGGCGCTCAACGAAAAGACCGCGGGGGTGATGTTGACCTGCCCGAACACCAACGGGGTTTTCAACACCCGCATTCGGGAGATCTGCGATGCGGTGCACGAGGTCGATGGGCTGATGTATTATGATGGAGCCAACTTCAATGCCATCATGGGGCGCTACAAACCCGGCGACATCGGCTTCGATATTTGCCATCTGAATCTGCACAAGTCGTTTGCGACGCCGCACGGCGGGGGCGGCCCCGGTGCAGGACCGGTGGGCGTTGTTGAAAAACTTCGTCCCTACCTGCCGATCTCGCGCGTAGAGAAAACGAAGGACGGCACGTATGCGCTGAATTATGACGAACCGAAAAGTATCGGATACATTGCGCCCTTTTACGGAAACTTCGGCATCATTGCCCGCGCCTATGCCTATATCCTTTCGCTGGGGCGCGACGGGATGCTCGGTACCAGCAACCGCGCGGTGCTCAATGCAAACTATCTGCAGGAAAAGCTGCGTCCGCTGTTCAATCAGGAATACAAGGGGCGTTGCATGCACGAGTTTGTCTATTCCGGCGAAGGCCTGAAACAGTATGGCGTGCATACACTCGATATTGCCAAGGGCATGATCGATCTCGGTTTCCACCCTCCGACCGTCTATTTCCCGCTCAATGTGCCCGAAGCCATTATGATCGAACCGACGGAAACCGAAGACCGCGATACGCTTGATCATTTTGTTAAAGTAATGGAGGAGTTGTTTGAATTAGCCAAAAATGACCCCGAAAAGCTGCATTTGGCACCCGTTTCGACCCCGGTCGGACGTCTGGATGAGGTAAAAGCGGCGCGTGATATGCGGTTAAGTTATACGTGACATCGCCGTTTTTGATGGTAATGTTTGAACGAATTACGACCCGATTGGTCACATATTGGGATTGGTCAAATTAACAACTAGGAGATCCTACCATGAAGAAAATGATGAGTATTGCTGCAGTTGCATTAATGATGGTTAGTTCAGCGGCATTTGCCTGCGACACCTGCGGATGTACCGCAAAGAAAGCCGATAAGGCGGCTGAATGCACGGCTTGTTCGAAAGAAAAGAAAGCTGAATGCACGGCAGAAAAGAAAGCCGAAAAGTGCGCCGCTGGTTGTGCCAAAGCATGTTGCGCGAAGAAAGCTGAAGCCTAATCGATTAAAATCATTGGACTTTTGAAAAGCCTCTCCTCACGGAGGGGCTTTTCATGTATTTACGGGAAATATGGAAATCAGGTTTGCGGCGGCGGATGGACGGCGTTATGTTGCATCGTCGATGAACCAAGGAGTATGCCATGGACAATAATGAAAACAATGATGCCGGAGTCAACATGACGGAATCGAGCGTAACAGGAACTTCGAAATCCGAGCGCCAGTGGGCGATGGGATGCCATCTAGTTGGACTGTGCGGGGTTGTGGTGCCTATTCCTGCCGCCGGATTGATTGCCACGCTGGTGCTCTGGCTGATTAAGCGAGAGGATGGCACGCTGATTGATCAGCAAGGCAAAGAGGCCCTTAATTTTCAGATCAGCCTTTTCATCTATGCGGCCATTTGCATTTTCCTGTCGGTCGTGGGCATCGGGCTGTTCCTTCTGTTCCCGCTGGCCATCTTTGCGTTTGTCTGCATCATCATCGCGGCCATCAAGGCCAGTGAAGGCATCGCATTTCGCTATCCGATCTGCATCCGCTTTATAAAATAACCCGAAAGGCCCGGAAAAGAATGTCGGCAAAAATCATTGATGGCAAACAGATCGCCGCGGATATACGCGAAGAGTTGAAGGAGGAAGTGGCCGCACTCAAGGAGAACGGTGTTGTCCCCGGACTCGGCGTCATTCTCGTGGGGGATGATCCGGCGTCTCAGTCGTATGTCAGCGCCAAGGAAAAGGCGTGTGAAAACATCGGCATCTATTCAGACGACAACCGGCTTCCGGCGGACACCACCGAAGAAGATCTGCTGGCCCTTGTGAACCGGATGAACAACGATCCAAAGATCAATGGCATCCTCGTGCAGCTCCCACTGCCCAAACACATCAATGAATCGGCCGTGTTGCTTGCGGTTAATCCGGATAAAGATGTCGACGGATTCCATCCGATGAGCGTCGGTAAGATGATGATTGGCGAGGAAACGTTCGTTCCCTGCACGCCGCACGGGGTCGTGCAAATGCTGATCCGCAGTGGTGTGGAAACCTCGGGGGCCCATGTTGTGGTGGTGGGCCGAAGCAACATTGTCGGAAAACCCGTGGCCAACATGCTTCTTCAGAAGAAGGAGGGTGCGAATGCCACCGTAACGCTCTGCCACACCCGCACCAAGGACCTAGGGTACCACACCCGTCAGGCGGACATTATTATTGCCGCATCGGGTTGGCCCAATACCGTGACAGCCGACATGGTCAAGGATGGCGCGGTTGTGATCGATGTAGGCGTCAACCGGGTTGAGGATGCCTCGCGGGAACGCGGATACCGCCTTGTGGGGGATGTCGACTTTGATGCTGTTAAGGAAAAAGCCTCAATGATTACTCCCGTCCCGGGCGGGGTGGGGCCGATGACTATTACCATGCTATTGTACAATACCGTTGTTTCGGCCAAGCGCGCCAATGGCATTGACTAATTTACCGGAAGGTGGATAATTCACATCCTAATGTAAGAACGGAGACGATTATGATTTCAGATAAAATGGAAAAAGAGCTCAACGAGCAAGTGAACAAAGAATTTTACTCGGCCTATATGTATTTGGCCATGTCGGCCTATTGCAACACGATCGGTCTTCCCGGATTCGCCCATTGGATGCGGCTGCAATACGAAGAAGAGATCATGCATGTGACGCGCATGTACGATTATATCCAGGACCAGGGTGGTGAGGTCCATCTCAAGGCCATTGAGGAACCGGCCAAGGAATACGGAACCCCGATCGAAATCTTTGAGAAAACACTCGAGCACGAGCAGTTTATCACCAAGTCGATTCATCAGCTTATGAGCCTTGCTGTAAATGAGACTGATTATGCCACGCAGACCTTCCTGCAGTGGTACGTTACCGAGCAGGTAGAAGAAGAGGCGAATGTGAACGACATATTGCTGCCGTTGCGCATGGTGGGTGATGACAAGGGTGGTTTGATGATGATCGATCAGCAACTCTCTGGTCGTCCGGTGCCCGCGCCGCCTCAAGCGAATTAGGAGACGAACGATGAAAAAAAATATGTGTGTTGCAAGTGTAGCGCTTCTTTTTTGCGTGGTGTTCTCATCTCTTGCCGGACCGAAGAACGAGATCTCGCTGGTAATGGTTCCGCGTGAAGATGGCGTGGTCCGTGTCGGAATGGATATCGCCAGCCGCTATCCTACGCTCCTGCTCAGTTACAAGGTCGATGCAAACGGTGCCGTTTCCTTGCATGGCTGGACCGGCAGCGAATGGGTTAATGTCACCATGGATGCGTTCAAGACCGGAAATTTTTTCCGCACCGGTCCCGACTCCGCCCTGATTATCGAAGAGGATGGAATGTCGATTCCTGAAAACCTGCTTCCTTCTGAAAAATGGTGCGATTCGGTTTACAAGATTACCACCACGGAAATACGTCCCTTGCTACACCTGGTCGGAAAATATTATGACTTCAAACATAAGGACTGGCTGTGGTTCTCCGACAGTTACCATTTTCCAGTCGACGCCATTAATCCTGATGGCTTGAACATTGCCTGGTACCACAAGCGATTGGGTGAGCATCTGCAGCCGAAACAACGCAAGGTTGTGGATGATCTGATCTATTGGGTGGCCGTGCGGCAGCCGGCGGCAGGAAGTAAATCCATTCAGACAGAGACGGTTGAGGAGTTCGAACCGGTCGAAGTGGAGATGCAGGATCTGGATGACAATCCTCTGACCAACGATGTGCCACCCGCCGTGGTTCTTGGCGCGGGAGATGCCGAAGAGGCCGCGCAGGCGGTAGAGACCGAGCAGGAGCTAATGGACTAACGGTCTGTGCTTTCTCCATGATCCCGGCAGGCGCTATCTGCGGGAATTGAAATGCAGGGTCAGCTTCCGGTTGGCCCTTCAACTTTTGTGGCCACATCCCGGTAGCCGATATCCACGGCATATATTTCCCTGAAACATTTAACCGCTTCATCCCGTTGACCGGTTGCCTCATAAAGCAATCCCAGCTCATAGAGTATTTCTTTCTTCGACTCATCCATTGCGTCGAGCTCCGAAAGGGCGGATTCCAACTGTTCCCTGGCAATGTCCAACTGACCCTTGGCTTTGAAAGCCTGGGCCAGATAGAAAAGGGAGCGGACGCGCCGATGGGGATTGCGTTGCGCCTGCTGCAGCTGCTGGATCGCCTCGGTGGTGTGTCCGTTTTCGAACAGCAGTTTCCCCAAATCAAACTTCAACTGCAGATCATTCGGATACATCTTTACCTGCAGCGCGGCATAATCGAGCCGCATCTCCGTCAGCCTGCCGCGCAGTTCTGAAATCTTCTCCTGATCATCAGCATCCTCGGCTTCCGCAATCGCAAATAACAGCAGATGTTCCTGCGCCGTTTGGATTTTTCGCTCGATCAGAGGTGTTGGCGCACCCGCCATTTCGCGGCAGAGGGTCAAGGTTTGAACAGCCTCTGCGTAGAGCTGGCTGCGGAGTTGCAGATCCGCCAGAGCCATGCTGTAATTGAGATTATCCGGTTCGGACTGGATTTTTGCGAGGATCTGTTCCATTTCGCCTGGTTCCCGAGATGACTGGCTGTCTTCTTGATTCGCATCCTGAGACTGCCGGGCATGCTGCCATCCTGATTTGCCCATCGTTAGCCGGGCTGCGGCATCTTTAAGTTCCTTGCGGGCGGCCGTGTCGCCGGGCTTCAATGTTGCGATCTGTTCCCGGCATGGATACTCAAGGTCAAATTGATCTGACTCCAGGTACAACTGTGCGAGTGGCTCCAGTATGGCAAGTGACGGCGGCTTGTTTGCGCGAAAGATTTCAAGTGTCTGGATTGCAACCTCGGGCATGTCCGCTGCCTTGGCCGCATCGCATTGTGCCAGGGCGAATTTGACATTTAGCGGATCGATTCTCAAAAGCCGTTCCGTGGCCTTCAGCGACTCAAGCGGATCTTTCTTCAGCAGCGCTGAAGCCTTGAAGAGTCCGCCCATGGCCTTCGCAACGCCCAGTTTAGTGGGCGGCTTTGATTTGATGTTTTGCACCGCGGCGGAATGGAGCCGTTTACGCACATCCAGCAACCGGGGCTCGATGCCCAGTGCTGCTTCAAACATATCCATTGCATAGTCGAGGTTGCCATGCTCCATCGCCTCCGTGCCTTTGTCGTAGTAAACCGCCACGCCGGGAGGTGCATCTTTAAGTTCAATTACAGCCATAAGTTTTCTCAATCAAAACAGCATTCTATTCGTGTCCGCTGTGAAAAGCAAAGCGCATTACAATACCGGCGTCATGAGGGAGCACAGGTTCTCTCCAAGCTTCTGGATTATCGGCCGTTGGATCCAATTGTTAAAATCAAGTTCGTGGCTTTGATCCATGTCCTCGTGGACGATCTGTTTGAGCGTCTCGACCGTAACCTCATCCTCGAAAAGCACGGTTGTTTCATAATTCAGCTCCAAACTGCGAACATCCATATTTGCAGTTCCAACAAAAGCAACACGGTCATCAACGATTAATGCTTTTGCATGAATCAGCGGAGGTGCACGCTCATATATTCGAACACCTGACTCCATCAACTCCTCATAAAGCGCTTTCGCCGCCATTCCTGCGTATTTGTGGTTATTGATTTGCGGCAGGATAATTCGAACATCGACACCCCTTCGTGCCGATGAACGGAGCGCTTTAATAATATCCGAAGGTGGAACGAAATAGGGCGTGACCAATAAAATCTGGTTTCGGGCCATAACGATAGCATTGAATAATGCTTCCCCAACCATGCCGGGCGGCGCTGAAGGCCCGCTGTCGATCAGTCTGGCGCGGGTTTTCCCGACCGAAAGCATGCGGGGAAAGTGATGCTCGTTCAGCAGGGTGTCGATCGCTTGGCGGGTCATGAAATACCAGTCGCGAAGGAAGGAGAGCTGAAGTTCATGCACCAGGGGGCCTTCGACCATGAAGTGATAGTCACGAATGGCTTCATGTCCGTTGCGGGTTAAGTTTTCGGAGGAAATGTTGACTCCGCCAAAAAATGCGAGATGCCCGTCGATGATCAGGTTCTTCCGGTGGTTTCTGAGATTGATCTGAAATTGGGCTTTGAATGGATTCGCCTGCGTCCATCCCCATATTTCAAAATTGGGAATCTTCCGGTATTGCCGGAACATGCCGCCAAGGTATCCGTGCGTGGAGCCAAACCGATCGAACAGAAGACGGACCCTCACACCTTCCTCGGCCCTGGCCTTGAGGGCCTCTAAAAATTCCCGGCCGGTTTCGTCGTTGTTGATGATAAAGCTTTGCAGATGGATGTGGTGTTTTGCCGAGTGAATGGCTTGCAGCATTCTGGGATAAGCTTCATCGCCGTTGATCAATGGCGTGATGGCGTTGGAATCGAGCAATGGGTGGTCTGGATTCAGCGAGTCGATGGCCAGATTCAAGTTGCGACTCAGTCTGTTTTCAACGTCGCTTGTTTTGGTCCGGTACTCCAGATGCCAGGCGGTAAATGGGCCGCTGTCGGCATGGCGCTGGCCCAATTGATGCATTAAGAGCTGGTTGGCGGCTTTATTCTGCAACCCTTTCGAGGGCACGCGATCAACGCCGAACGAGATGTATAGCAACGGGCCAAAAAGGGGCAGCGACCATGCCACAAAAATCCACAGCAGGGTTGCGCTGGCATTACGGCGGCGCTGAAGCGCATGCAAGGTCACAGCAACGAACGCTGCAACGTGCAGGCAGGTGCTGAATACTACCCAGTATGTAAGGCCAAATGCGCCGTGTTCCATTAATGAATGCTAGCCGAGGCGATCTCGAAATAACAGGTAAAAGTTCGCGCCGGGTATTGCTATACAACAGGAAGCAGCTAAATTTAAAGCATGAGGTTTGTACTGTACAATATTTGCTATGGCACGCACAGGAATCAGCGGAAGTTTCCTTTGCTCGGAATGCTGGGGCGAACGCATGTTCACTTGAATGAAATCGTCGACTTTATTGGCGAAGCCGATCCTGATGTCGTGGGATTGATCGAGGTGGATAGCGGTTCTTACCGCTCCGGCCGCAAGAGCCAGGTTGAAACGATTGCGAACAAGCTGGGGCATTTCCACTCCTACTGTTCCAAGTATGCCTCCGACTCCCGCTGGCAACGCATCCCGATTTATAACAAGCAGGGCAACGCATTTCTAGCCAAGGACTCCATCCACAGCGAAAAATTCCACTATTTTGAACAGGGCATGAAAAAGATGGTGATGGAGCTGGAGCTTGAAAAGGTGACGTTTTTTCTGGTGCATCTGGCGCTCAGCTACAAAACACGCCAGGCACAGATTCTTCGCCTGTATAACATGATCAAGGAAACCAACCGGCCTTATATCGTCGCCGGTGATTTCAATGCATTCATGGGGGAGGATGAAATACAACTGCTGATGTCGGCGAGCGGCCTGCAAAATGCCGACAAGGAAATGAGGCCGTCCTATCCAAGCCGCAATCCAAAGCGCCATCTCGACTTCATTCTTCACAGTCCGCAAATTGATATCACCCGCTTCGAGATGCCCCGGATACAGCTCTCCGACCATTTGCCGCTCATTATTGATTTCGAAGTGAAGGAATCCACCCCTTGAAGCGGCGTTATGGCTTTGTAAATCAATCTGTACTTGAACAGGTCTTTTGGGATACTCTCCAGTCGAGTAATGAGGTGAACACGTGAATGATTTTATGATTGGAATGATTGTTGCGCTGGTCGTGGTGGGGGCCCTATGGGTTGCACGCAAGGCCAGAAAAAACAAACCAGCCGCCGAAGTTCGAATTTTTTCAAGCATCGAGCAGTTGAAGGCCATTGGACGGCTATCGGTCTACAAGGTGCTCACCAAGGAGATTGTAACCGAAACCGACCACACGTGGGGTGAATTCGGTACCCGTTACCTCAGCTGGGTGCTCAGCGGAAAAAAAATGGCCATGATCTTCGAATTCGAAATTGATTTTCGCTACAACCTCCAGAGCCCCCAGTTTGAGATCAAGGAGAAGAGCGCATCGGCCTACTGCATCTCAATGCCGCCTTGCGACTACGAAGTCCACATCCGTGACATTCGATTCTACGACGAACAGGGATCGAAGCTGCTTCCCTGGCTGTTGCCGGACCTCTTGAACGGATTTATCAATGGGGGCTTTTCAGAAGAAGATAAAAACAAGCTGGTCAATGCGGCAAAGGGACACGCTCGGAATCAGGCCATGGAACTGATCAACAATATTGAGTCAGAGGTTCAAAAGTCTGCCAAGTCCACCCTCGAATCGATCAGTCGGGCCTTCGGTGTAACGAATGTGGAATTCCAGTTCAAGCGGCAGGCCGATACCGAGCTGGAGATCGCCGTCTCCGAAAAAATGGCGTCCTAATAATCGCTTTTCGAGCGGCCTCCTTCTAGCACTGTTTTTGTGTCGCCGATACCAAGTCGGGTGGCGCCCTGCTGCAGATAGCCTACCGCCTGCTCCCATGTGCGTATGCCGCCGGATGCTTTGATGCCCATTTTTCCACCCACGGCTTTAACCATCGTTTCGATAATCTCCGGTGTTGCGGAAGATGGTCCGAAACCCGTCGAGGTTTTTACAAAGTCGGCTCCCGCCTCCAAGGCGATTTCGCACGCCTTAGCCACCTGATCCAGTGTGAGGTAACAACTTTCCTGGATAACCTTAACACGAACGCCATTCGCATGGGCAAGTGCGACCACAGCTGCGATGTCATCGAGAACGTATGCCCAGTTTCCCGAGAGAAACTCGCCAATATTCATCACCATGTCGATTTCATGTACACCATTTTCAATGGCCTGCCGGGCTTGAAAAACCTTGGTTGCGGGGGTGTCGTTGCCATGGGGAAAGCTGAGCACGGATGAAACAAGAACGCTGCTATCCCTCAGAAGGCGGGCGGCCTGTTGGACATCACAGGGTTTAACGCACATGCTTGCGACACCATAATGGATGCAGAGTTCTGCATTGCTTCGCACATCAGCCTCGGTCTGATTCGGCTTCAGTACAGCATGGTCAATGGTAGCGGCAACATTGGAGAGGATATATTCATTCATGCTTCATTCCGGTGAGTGGCAAAGAAAAAAGCCGTCCGGTGTTCGGACGGCTGACACTCAAAAGCTTGCGACCAATTACTACATGTCGAGTTGCTTGAGATACTCCTGGTCCGCTTTAGAGAGTGCGGTGATCGGTATCGTTGCGGTCTTGCCGCGTTTTGATTCCTTGATTTTTATCTTACTGCCAACCTTCTGAACAAAAATAGCATTATACGTGCTCGTCTGACCCCTCATGGTGATCTGCCAATCCCGGTACTCAAGCACGACGGATTTTTCAGCTTCCTTATTGGAATTGGATTCAGCGGCGGTTTTTTTCTCGAGTTCCGCTTTTTCATTCTTCACGAAAGGACTCGGGATGCCGTCAATACTAACCTTTTCGGCGGGGCCACCGGTGCCGATCCGCAGATAAAAGAAGCTGGTATTTCCCTCCTCATCGCTTTCCCCCGAGTCCAGCAGGACTGCTCCGGCTTCGTAATCAACCGGTTCAAACGCACTGACATAGTATCCCAGATAACTGGGCTTGTTATCAAAAATCAGGACTCTGAAATTTTCATCCATTGTTCCGCACCAGACGTGATAATAGGTTTCGTCGACCTCAATCGGTCCAACCTTGCTGAGCTTCATGTCTTCGGGGTCGTGTTCAGCGCCTGCATCTTTAAGAGCTTTCTTAACGGCGCTTCCGTTCGGCTGATTTTTACTTTCAGCGGCAAGATTATT
>JBFHPA010000054.1:0-12706 GCA_041592955.1 Pontiella sp. | reverse complement strand
GAGCATGGCGGTGATCCTTTCCAAGAACGGCAACCCCGAGCTGTATGTTAAGAGTCTCAGAACGGGGCTGCTTACGAGACTGACAAGAACCCGCAACGGCAACGAGGCCAGTCCCTGCTGGTCGCCCGATGGAAAGCATATTGCTTACGTTTCCGATACGTCGGGCCGGCCCCAGATCTACATCATCTCGAGGGATGGAGGACGGCCGCAACGCCTCACGAACTCAGGAACAGAAAATGTGGCGCCGGACTGGGGCAAGAATGGATTCATTGTGTTCTGCAGCCGGATCGGCGGGCACTACCGCATTGCCATTGCCAATCCGACCGCGAAATCGATGCGCGTGCTGGAAACCGACTGGGCGGACTACGAGGATCCCAGCTGGGCGCCGGACGGCCGGCATATCGTTTGCTCACGCACCTCGAAACACCGTTCGTCCATCTACCTCCTTGACACTCTTCAAGATTCTCCTGTAGCTTTGATTTCAGGGTCGGGCGACTGGTTTTCGCCGGCCTGTTCTCCATAATCCAGAAGCGGGGTATACAGTATGAAAAACAGTATTTTTAAAGCGGCTATGTTTCTTCTCATGGCGGGTTCTCTGACCTTGGTTGGCGGTTGCAAAAAAGCCAGACCAAGCGCTGACCTGTATGGCTCCGACAACCTTTATGGCGATCCGCTAATGGGTGATATCCCGTTGATTGATCCGGTCGGGCTTCCGGCCGAGGGTAATCGCGATCTGTTCAAGCCGGTCTATTTCGCGTATGACAGCTCGCAGGTTAATCTCGAGGAAGCGGGTAAATGCGAAAAAGTGGCGCAATATCTCAAGCGCGGAAAAGGCAAGGGTGTGATTGTTGAGGGGCATGCCGACGAACGAGGAAGCCGGGAGTATAATCTGGCTCTTGGTGAGCGTCGCGCATTGGCGGTCCGCGACTATCTCATCAGCCTTGGTGTTGATCCGGCCACTATCCAAACCAAAAGCTATGGCGAAGAAATGCCGGCTGATATGGGGCATGACGAAGCGGCATGGCGCAAGAACCGCCGATCTGTATTCGCCATTTACTAAAGACCTTTTTGCAAGGTGCGGTCTTGGCCGCACCTTCTTTTTTTGCACATGCAGTTGTTTAATCCCACGATCGCAGCACAGTTAGATTTCCTCGGCAGTGCGTTGGGCGTGGTCGTGGCGATGGCGGTCTCTTTCGTGGTCATCACACTAATCGCCAGCTACTACCGGTTCCAGTATATCGTTCGGATGGCGGAAAGCACCGAGCCGGAAGAGCTGGACGCGTCCGTTGGAGATGTCTTGCGCCTGCAGCTGGCCCGCTACATCGCTGGTTGCGCCCGCCGCAGCACATCCTTCAGCCTTTCACTGATCCGGATCAAGGGTGCGGACCTGAAAATGAATTCCCCGGTGGTTGTTGCACTCAAGCAGGCCGTCCGGCAGCAGGATATTACCTGCGTCTATGATGGCGAGACCGCCGCGCTGCTCACAGAGACCGAGGTTGATGACTCGGATGCAATTCTCACGCGCATTATACGCATAGTGGCAGACCAATGCGGCGAGGTTGATTCGGACGCCCTGCGCATTGGTTATTCTTCCTATCCCGAGCATGGCCTCAGCAGCAAGGATCTGATCAAAGCGGCGCTGAAGGGGCTGGAGCTGGCCACCGCGGAAACGCCGATTGTGATGCCGGAAATAGAAGAGGCCGAGGAGGCGGACGAGGAGGCGGACGAGGACACCCAATCTGCGGAAGAGACCGGGGAGGTTTCGTCGCCGGACGAACCATCCGTAGACCTTGAGGAAGAAGAGGCCTCGATGACCTGGAAGGAGCGCCGCGAGAGTGCCTTGCTCGACAGTCTGACCCAGGTGCTCAAGCCCTCCGCCATTTCAGGATTCATGCAGCGCACCATGACGGACTTGCGGCGGAACCAGAAGAAGATCGCGCTCTTCTGTCTGGGGGTGAACAATATGGAGAACATGATCCGCATCCATGGTGAGGATGCCGCCGACGATGTTTTAGTGGAAGTCAGCCGGATATTAAGAGAAAACCTTCGCTTCAGCGATGTAATCGGCCGGCATGAAAAATATGCCTTCCTTGTGCTGGCGGAGGGGTCGATGGATGAGGCGGAGCAAATCGGCAAACGATTGATTGCCTTGATCCAGAAGACCGAGATCACCTCCAGCCGGAAGAAGATTAAGGCTTCGATTTCCCTTGGTGTGGCAATCTATCCCGAGCATGGTCGGAATCTTCACCAGCTCTATACGGCGGCGCAGAGGGTGCTGGATTATAATCGTGCAAACGATATCCGTGCTTATGCGGTTTACGATCGTGAAATCCATGATAAAATGCCGTCGAAACCAATGAAGAGCATCAAATCGGTGCAGGCTTAATTTACCATGTACAGGAGAACAGAATGAGACTGGGTGTGAATATCGATCATGTTGCCACGTTGCGAGAGGCGCGCGGCACCGTTTATCCCGACCCGTTGGATGCAGCCATTTTATGTGCCCGGGCCGGCGCCCACAGCATTACCGCCCACCTGCGGGAAGATCGACGCCACATTCAGGACGACGATATTTTTCGATTGAAGGAGCTGCAGGCGTTACCGCTGAATCTGGAGATGGCCAATGTTGAATCGATCATCGAGATCGCTTTAAGCGTCAAGCCGGCCGAGGTGTGTCTGGTTCCCGAGAAGCGGCAGGAGTTGACCACCGAAGGCGGGCTGGATGTTGTCGGACATCTTGAATCGCTGAAGGACACCGTGGCCAGTCTTACGGAGGCCGGAATCGAAGTGAGTCTTTTTGTCGAACCGCATGAAATGACTCTGGCCGCATGCAGGGAAGTCGGCGCCACGGTGGTGGAGTTGCATACCGGAGCCTATTGCGATGCCGAAGCGCATGATCGACCGGTTCTGCTGGAACAGCTGATCCGGGGTGCCGACTATGCGCATGAGATCGGAATGAAGGTGAATGCCGGGCATGGGATCAATCTGGAAAACCTCGGAGGCATTCTCTGCATTCCCCATCTGCACACGCTGAACATCGGCCATAGCATTATCTGCCGTGCGCTGTTTCACGGGCTCGAAAACGCCGTGATGGAAATGCTCGAAGCGGTGATGGAGTACGATGGATGAAGTTGGTTTCCGCCAGCGATATGCGCGAGCTGGACCGTCGAACCATTGATGAATTTGGTATCCCCGGCGAAGAATTAATGCGCGTTGCCGGGGAGGGGTTGGCCGATGCCATACGTGAGCTTGCCTCCAATCACCGGCTGGTCGATTCGCCGGTTCTTTTTGTGGCCGGATGCGGCAACAATGGCGGCGATGCATTCGTGGCGGCCGTTGGTCTGCATGAGGATGGGTGGCCGGTTGAGTGCTGGCTGGCCGGACCCGAAAGCAAGCTGAAGGGCGATGCGCTGACCTGTTTCAGGCAACTGAAAAAAGCGGGGGTTCCGCTGCAGGTCATGGAAACGTCGGAGCGGTGGAAGCATGCGGCCGAAGTCGGAACCGATGCCGAAATCATCGTCGATGGACTGCTTGGAACCGGTGCTTCGGGCGAGCCGCACGGTGTCGTCGCCGATGCAATCCATTTTACCGACGCCCAGGCCGACAGAGCTCTGATCGTTTCCATCGATGTGCCATCCGCCATGCGGATCCGGGCCGACCTCACCGTCACCATGGGGCTGCCGAAAATTGAGTGTGTTCAGTCGGAATATCTCGATTGCGTCGGAAATCTCGAAGTGGTTGATATCGGAATTCCGGAAGCGATCCTTAAAGGAGTCGACGGAGATTCAGAGCTTGAACTGATCCATGCTTCCGATCTGATCCATCTGTTTCCGCGTCGCCCGCGCGATGCGCACAAGGGAGCATTCGGCCATGTGCTTTGCATTGGCGGCACCAAAGGATTCAGCGGCGCCATTGCCATGGCGAGCCGCGCGGCCGCCCGCTCGGGTGCGGGTCTTGTATCCGCCTTTGTGCCGGAAGCCATCCATCCGCTGATCGCCACGGCGGTTCCTGAAGTGATGGTGCACTCAAGCATGCCCGAAGGGCAATGGACGGCTGTTCTTGCAGGATGCGGCATGGGGCGCACGGCCACAACCCGGGAACAGGTGCTGCAGTTGCTGGAAACTTCAACGGTCCCGCTGATACTTGATGCCGATGCGATTACCGTGCTCGCAGAGCATGTGGATGCGATTACTGCAGCGCGCTGTCCGGTTATTCTCACGCCGCATTCCGGCGAGTTTGCCGCATTGTTCGGCTTGAAGGTCAAGGATGTGCAGGAGGACCGTGAGGGCGTGGCCCGCATGGCGGCCGATAAGCTTGGAGCAATCATTGTCTTGAAGGGAGCCGGAACCCTCGTCGCTTCACCCGGATCGTTGGTGGCGGTAAATATGACCGGCAATCCGGGCATGGCTACGGGCGGGTCGGGCGATGTGCTGGCCGGCATCATTACCGCTTTGGTCGGGCAGGGGATCCCGCCGCTGGAGGCGGCCCGTGCGGGCGTCTGGCTCCATGGAAGAGCAGGGGACCTTGCCGCAGCCGATAAATCTCAGGCATCGCTTATTGCGCCCGACCTGATCGACAAGCTTGTCGAGGCCTTTCGCGGTCTCTCCTGTCGTTAGGCCAAGTCGAAGAGCAGGAATTCGCTATCTTCAGAAGCTGCAATGGTGATCAGACTCTCATCTTCGATGGCGGCACCGTCGCCCTTTTCCAGTTCTGTTCCATTCACAATCAGGCTGCCGCTGATTAACTGAATCCACGCATAGCGGTTGGTGGACAGCTCGTATTCCAATTGTTTGCCGGCGTCGAGAAAAGCGCCATGCAGCTCAATATCCTGATGGACGGTCAGGCTGTTGTCGTTTCCGAACTGAGAGGCCAGCAGGGTGAGCTTGTTCGGTTTGCGCAGTTTGGAGAAATCGCGCTGTTCATAGCCCGGTTCCAGACCGGCTCTTTCCGGAACAATCCATATCTGCATCAAATGGGTTTCGTTTGATCCGGGATTGAACTCGCTGTGCGTGACACCGGTTCCGGCGGTCATGCGCTGAAGTTCACCACGCCGGATCAAGGATCCGTTACCCATGCTGTCCTTGTGTTCCAGCTCGCCCTCGATGATGTAGGTGATGATTTCCATGTTTTCGTGGGGGTGCGTGCCGAAGCCTTCCCCGCCCATGATCCAGTCCTCGTTCATTACCCGCAGTGATCGGAATTTGGTGTGCTGCGGGTCGAAGTAGGCGCTGAACGAAAACGTGTGGAAGGTTTTCAGCCACCCATGGTCGGCGTGCCCTCGTTCATTCGATTTTCTCACGGTAATCATGCTCGAATCACTCCTCGGTTCATCCTTGAAGACAGATAGGGTCCCGGACTGTTCAAACCATATAGCGAATTTCTACGCCGATGGAGAGTTGACCATCTGAGAGGGTTGATGAGTTGACTGAAGTACAGTTTGCCAGAACCAGCTTTGCGGATCGATGGTCTTGCGAGGGCCGATCATGGGGATTGGAAGGTGAACCAGCCGGTCATGATGAAGGCCGACGATCATGTTGGTCTTGCCGGCCATGGCGGCATGCACCGCATTGTTGCCCAGCTTCAGGCAGTACATCGAGTCATTCGCATTCGCGCGCCGGCTGCGGATGTTGTAGCTGGGATCGAAATACTTGACGTTGGCCTCCATGCCCTCCTTGGTGAAGTAGGCGTTGATTTCGTCCTTCAGCAGGATGCCGATGTCGTTCAGGTTCTTGTTGCCGGATTTATTGTTGCCCAGCTCGGTGTCGAACAGGTTTTGTCCGGCGCCTTCGGCCACTACAACCACCGCGTGTTCTTTTTCCTCCAGGCGTTGCCTGAGATGCGCAAAAAAACCGTTTTTACCATGGAGTTCGAAAGGCACCTCCGGCACCAGACAGAAGTTGACGTTGCTGTTGGCCAGCGCGGCGGACGCGGCGATCCAGCCTGATTCGCGTCCCATCAGTCGGATCAGGCCGATCCCGTTCCGGTAGGCTTTGGCTTCGGAGTGAGCGTTGGTGATGATGTCCCATGTCGCTTCGACGGCGGTTTCAAACCCGAACGAGCGCTGGATGAGGCTGACGTCGTTGTCGATCGTTTTCGGAATACCGACCACGGCGATCGGCAGGTTGCGCGCCTTGACGCCTTCAACAATATCTCGCGCGCCGCGCTGAGTACCGTCACCTCCGATTGTGAAGAGAATGTCCACCCCGTAATGCACCAGGGTGTTGATGACTTCTTCGGTATCCTGGGCGCCGCGGGACGACTTCAGAATGGTTCCGCCCTTTTCATGGATCTCGTCGGTGTTGTCGGTCGTGAGTTCAATGGGGTAGTGGTAGTACTTGGCCACCAGACCTTCGTAGCCGTATTTGAAGCCGAGCACGCGTTTGACGCCATAGCTTTCGAGGCTGCAGAACGTCAGCGCGCGGATCACATCGTTGAGTCCGGGGCAGAGGCCGCCGCAGGTCACAATGCCGACGGTGACCTCTTCGGGATTGAAAAAGAGTTTTTCCCGCGGACCGCCGAGTTCGAAATATTCAATCTCATCAATGCTTTTAAGCGCACCAAGATCCTGGGTGCGGTCATTGCAGGCGATCGCTTCTCCGTTGTAGAAACGAAGGATGTCCTGCTTGAGCGGGGAGTCGAAGGTCGGTACGCCCAGCGTGTCGGTATGAATGATTTTCGGGGTGCCCATGTGGAGATCTCCTAAAACTGGGAAAGGAACCGCACATCGTTTTCGTACAGGTTCCGGATGTCGTGAATGCCGTAAAGAATCATCGTGATGCGTTCGATACCCATGCCGAAAGCGAAGCCGGTAACCTTCGATGAGTCGTAGCCCACGGACTGGAACACATTGGGATCGACCATGCCCGCACCGAGGATTTCAATCCAACCGCTGTTCTTGCAGACGCGGCAGCCCTTGCCGTGGCAGACATGGCAGGTAAAGTCGACTTCCACGCTGGGTTCCGTGAATGGGAAAAAATGCGGGCGAAAGCGCACCTTCACATCCGGACCCATCAGTTCCTTCGCGAAGTAGGAAAGGGTGCCCTTGAGATCGCCGAGCGATACGTTTTCATCCACATAGAGTCCCTCCACCTGATGGAAGTTGGCGCTGTGTGTGGCATCCGGTGTGTCGCGGCGATAGCAGCGACCCGGTGAGATAATCCGCACCGGCGGCTGGTGTTCCATCATGTAGCGCACCTGCACCGGCGAGGTATGGCAGCGCATCAGATCGCCGTTGTTCAGATAGAAGGTATCCTGCTCGTCGCGGGAAGGGTGATCGGCCGGTGTGTTGAGTGCGTCGAAATTATTCCAGACGGTTTCAATGTCGGGGCCGTCGGCCACGGTGAATCCCAGCGTCTGGAAGATTCGGGTGATCCGGTCGGTGATCTGCGTAATCGGATGGCGGGTGCCCAGCCCCTGCCATTGTCCCGGCTGGGTCAGGTCGAATCCGCCGCCGGACGCGCCGCTGCCTGCAAATGTAGCCTGCTTTTGCTTGATCAGTTCCGTCAGCCCGGTCTTCAGCTCGTTGACGGTTTTACCGAACATCGGCTTGTCTTCGTTCGGAATATCTTTCAGCTCCTGCATCACTTTCGGCAGAAGACCTTTGCGACCGAGGTATTCAATACGCACCGCCTCAAGTGCGTTCGCATCGGCGGCTGATTCGGCTTGTTCCAGCGCCTTGGCTTTAAGATCGATTAAATCCTGTAGCGTCATTTTCTTGTTCCCGTTGCTGTCTTTGAAAAGCAGGCTCACATCTTCCGTGCTGGGAAAAATATGGCAATTGCTTTTTTGGAGTTTCTTGGGGGAGTGGAAGGGACTCGAGCTGGATCCTTATTCGCCAAGGTAGATCAGCAGCTTATCATGAACCAGCGCCACGAGATCGCCCACGCCGTCGCCGTTAAGGTCGCCGGATTCAAGATCATGCGGCTCCGTGCCGCGCGATCGTGCAACATCCGCGAAATCGGACGTGAGGAATACTTCGAAAACGAGTTCATTGATCAGATCGCCGTTATTCTGTCGGGCGATTTCGACGGTGCGGTTGGCGGGATCAATCATCGCAACCATGGGCTTGGGCGGAGCACCCAGTTCTACGTGCTTGGCATAGGCCATCAGGGGGTTCTCGGAAGGGGAGATATATTCCGCGCTGGATACCGCCTCAAGGCGCTTGCTGCCGCCGGTGATTTCATTCAGGCCCGTCCGATCCAGCAGAATCAGGGTGTCGCGCGTTTTGTTCCTGAGCTGAACCAGATCAAAGATGGTCTGGTCCGCGTCGGGAATGTGAATTTTACCCCACGGGGCCCCTTCGTCGGCAAAATGGATGAGGTCGCCGGAGTTGCGATCGTAAATGAACGCTCCCGTTGATCCATCGAGCAGTGCATATCGGGTGGCGGCGATCAGATCGGCGCGCGGGTTTTCGGGATTAAACTGGCGCACCACCTCATAATGGTCGCCTTTCCACTGGAACTTCCGGGCGATGGAACCTTGCGACACGATGATTTCGGAGCCGTCTCCATCCGTGACAAGGTGCATGTTGGAGCGCGTAAGTTTTTGAGTCAGCGCACGAAACGATTCGCTGGTGAGCTCTTCGATTTCACCGTTGCTGAACAGGTACATTTTAGCGGTGTCGTAGGCCATGAACATCACGAGGCCGATCCTTTCGTCCGGCAAAGCAAAGGCCAGCAGATCGCTCGGAGCGTTCTGCATATCGAGCGGATAAACCTCGCCGGCATCCCCGCTCATGGGCATGCGGACGAGCTGCAGTTCCTTGTCCTCGCCTTTGCATACAAACCAGGCTTCGTTCCCTGATGCAACCGCGCTGCCGGCCAGCACATCGCCGGGCGTATTGAGGATGCGGGGAAAGCGGGTAAGATCGGATGCGGTGTGCAGCGCGGCGATTTTTTCCTTCTTGCTGATAACCAGGATGTCCCCGTTGGCCAGACGATCCGCCCGGACGACATCGGACAGGGTGTCGATCCGCTGAGGTTCCGGATCCAGCCCGTTATCACCGCCGGAGTAGATATGCAGGCGGCTCAAATCCGGCGCGGCGACCAGCAGGTCATCGGATTCGTCGTTGTTGAAGTCGCCCAGAATCCAGGCGGGCGGAGCCTTTTTGCTGGTTCCTTCAAGACCGATGCGTCCCGGCGAGACTTCCTGCGCAGCCAGGAGCGGGGGTTGTTCTTTTTCGACAAAGTCATAGAGGCGGAACGCGAGCCGGTTTCGCAGAACCATGCCGATTTTCGGGCCGGAACTCTTGGGCTGCAGGATGTCCATGTATTGCCGCGGCGGCAGGTCGATCGGTTGTTCAATGCCGTAAAGCCCGCCGCCTTTTCCATAGCGGATCTTGAGCGGGTTGCGGGTGGCGTTGAAGTGGAAGGCGAGATCCGGCAACCCGTCGTTGTTGACGTCGGCGATATCGCCATAATAACTTTTGTCCGTGGAATAGGTGAGCGTCTTCTTTTCGAGGAAGGGATTCTCTTCGCTGTTCCAATGCAGGTCGGCCTGATCCTGCCGGCAGACCAGGATGTCTTTGCGCTCGTCGCCGTTGAGATCGCCCAACTGGATGGTGGTGACGGAAGAGGGGTCCTTGATGAAAATGCGCTCGGGTTCTCCGAAGGTTCCGTCGGTTTGCTGGTAGCGGATGACCAAGCCGACCGCGGTTCCAAAGGTGGCGATGTCAGGCAATCCATCGCTGTTCAGATCGCCGACCCGAATGGCCTTAAGCCCCTGATCCACAATGATGCCCTGACTGTCGAAGCGGGCTTCCAGCTCGGGCAAAGGCTCATCGTCAGAATTGGAGCCCGGTTTGCGCATGAGAATTTCGAGCCGGGAAAGGTGATTGTTGGCAAAGAGAATGTCATCCAAACCATCCAGATTGAGATCGGTCACAATCAAGCGGCTGGTTCCCTGCTTGAATTTATAGATTTCCAGTGGCTGGAATCCGAAGGTGCGTTGCGATTCGTCCGGCTCGGCTCCAGAGGTGCCTGCCACGACTAACGTTGCGATCAGCGTAATGAAGAAGCGCATGCCCGAGTCCCGGTTAGTAGGTTAATATGAACCGCTGATGCAGGCCGTCGATGCTCGCTTCCACGTATTGGTACGACATGCTGAAGAACGAGGCGATATGGTCGGGCGGGGGCAGCTTGTTAAAGTCGGGCGGCGGCAGAGCGGAGCCGCTGCGTGCCCACTGCTGTTCGATGAGCGTGCGGTTTTTCGGCTTGGACAACTCGCCCATGAGGACGTCGATATTCTTTTTCCAGTCGACGGCGCTGTAGGCAAAGGCCCTCGCCGGCACATGCTTGCGCAAGCCCTTCACCAGCTCCGATCGCTCGAAGGCCTGATTGGTGGCGGCATCGCTTGTTTTCGCGCGGATCACCTGACGGAGTCCTTCCGGATCGCCGTACAGCAGATGATCCCCCGAGATCGCCAGCCCTTTGGGGTCGGTGGAGGGATTGCTTTTCTGCACATAGATCGTGTGATCCAGAAAGTCCTGAATGTCGAGTCCGTTAGCCACATAGGGCTGCATGGCCGGTGCGGCCAATGCGGTTTCGAGCCCGTTCCTGAAGGCGATCCCGTCCTTGAGATCAACGGCAACCACCGATTGCTGCCGGGTATTCTCCGCGATGCCAAAGGAAACATACCGGGTTCCGATATTCGCAAGCAGATCCAGTTCGATATTGATGCCCGCCTGTTGCTGGATCATGGCCAGCAGCATATCGAACTGCGGTTTCATGCCGGGCTGGGCCGCCGACAGCACGTTGGGGATTTCCCGCCAGAAGCGAAGAAGATTGACGCGGCCCACCTCGATGGCGGAGATGTTTTCGGGAATAAAGGTTACGGTCGGAAGTTCCGAAGGCTGGACATCGAGAATGGTGAACAGTCCGCGTTCCAGATCGGAAATACTCAAAACGTTGTCCATGACCATTTCCGTTTCTTTCAGTTCGAGCGCCATGGTAAGGCGCTCGATATCGAGTAGCCCGAGCGCTTTAAGCAGGGCGGATTCCTGGGTGCCGGTTTTCTTCGACTCGATCGAATGCCGGATCAGTTTGGCCAGCGGGATGTTGAGATTCAACTTGGGATGGCCCTCGGGTTCCTTAATCGTCTCCTTCTTCAAGGTCACAATACACTGCTCGACCCACTCGCGGGTGTAGCCCAGCACCAGTGTGTTGTTGACGAAGGCCTGCCAGGAAGAGGATTCCTTCGCTTCTCCGGGATATTCGATGTGCTGGATGATCTCCACGTCCTGAAAAGTGCTCCGCACAATGTCGAACGAGTCCTGCATCAGGCCCGCAAGATTTTCGTCCAGATCGAGGCTGCGCTCAAAGTCGGCTTCGCTCATGGCGGCCACCACATAGGGGTCATCATTTTGAGTGTCGAAGGCCAGAATCACTTCGCCGCTTAGCATCTTCAACTGTTCGACAAACACATTGTCCTCGGCTTCCGAATCGCCGTCGAAAAAGAGCTCCTGCCAGGTTTCGGCATCGGGATTGCCGAGAAAATCCTGAAACTGCTGGTCCGCCCAGAGCTTCCCAAGCGGCGACACCTTCAGGCGTGCCCAGAAGTTCGTCGTATTCGTGATGCGGATATACGCCTGTGCATCCGGCGGCAGCAGCTCCGTTCGTTCCAGGCCGAATGAAACAAGCGGAAGAACGGCGATCAAAAACAGGACAACGGTTTTAATGCAGCGGGACATGGGTTTGCTCCTTTTGTTCAGCGGAAAATTTGCCGGGACGGCGCGGCGGATCCGGATACACAAAGCCGGACTCTGGATTGGTGGCGTCGTAGGCGAATGCGTCGATGTGATCCAGAATGTACTTTGAGTGGAGCGCGGGAATCGCAAAGTTGAGGCCCTCCATGCTGGGCACCCCCATGTTGATGACCCCGATCACCTGACCGCGCGCATTGAAAAGGGGACCGCCGGAGTTGCCGGGATTCACGGGCGCGTCGACCTGCAGATAGAGGATACCCCCGAAGTTCCGATGCGTCTGGCTCAATACGCCCTCGGTCACGGTGCGCTCCAGCCCAAGCGGATTGCCTATCGCGAAAACGGTTTCGCCGATGCTCAGCGATTCCTCCGGCGCGAAAACAACCGGTGTGATTTCGGTGTCGAAATTTTTGATCCGAAGCACGCACAGGTCGTGGAACGGGGCGGTCGCCACGATTTCCACATCCTTGTGCACCACCCGCCGCAGAATCTGGTTCTCCTGCAGGAACTGGGTCACGGAAATCTTTTTCTCCCCGGCAATGACATGGAAGTTGGTGATGAGGTAGCCGTCCTTGTTGATAAAAAATCCCGACCCCAAACCCGCGGCGGTTTTGACCAGCACGACGGAGGGCGCATAAAGCTTGGAGGCCTCGGACGTGGTGATGCGTTCAGGCACCTGAACCGAATAGAGCCGGTTGGTGTCATCCGGAATCGTGCCTTCGACCGGGTCGTTTTCATAGGTCGCGATGATTTCATTCTCGGGGATGCGCAAGACATCGAATCCAAGATCCACCACTTTGGCGTCGGCCGTCTGCTTGATGACAGGGGCGAGAATCTGCGCTCCCCCTTTCAGTACAACGTTCTCGGAGAGTCCGGTTGTGGCCACCGCCGCAAAAAATAAAACAAGGCTAATTTTCATGGGTCATCTACTAGTTGGTAAACAGAAGGGAAGCTTAGCTGAAGGGGCGGGATGTGTCACCCGTAAAGCTTTCTCACTTCATCGGCAAT
>JBFHPA010000053.1:0-12836 GCA_041592955.1 Pontiella sp. | reverse complement strand
GTCTGCACGATCGTGCAGACTTCCGTGATACTCGTGCGATTCCTCTTTTTTTTATAGACATGGATGCATCCGCCGCAACTTTGTTCTGTTCTTTGGGGTCGGTGAATTTTATCGTGTTGTTTTTCCAATCGTTGGAGGTCGTTTCCCGTGAGTTCCGTGCCGTTTTGCCATCTGCATTTTCATACCTGCTACAGCCTGCTCGACAGTGCGGTGAAGGTGAAGGATGCCATGAAGACGGCCAGGGATCTCGGCATGGAGTATCTGGCCATGACCGATCACGGCGTGCTTTACGGCGCGGTTGAATTCTACAAGGCTGCCTATGCTGCCGGCATCAAGCCCATCATCGGCTGCGAGGTTTATGTGGCGCGCCATGGCATGGACGAGCGCAGCTCGCAGCGCAACAACATGCACCTGGTCCTGCTGGCTGAAACACAGGAGGGCTACCAGAACCTTGTAAAGCTGGTATCGATCGCCCACCTCGAAGGGGTGTACTACAAGCCGCGTATCGACAAGGCACTGCTGCGCAAATACAGCAAGGGCCTGATTGGTCTCTCTTCCTGCCTGCGCGGCGAGGTGACGGAAGCCTGCAAGGATGGCGACCTTAATAAGGCGACCGAACTGGCGAGGGAATATGCAGACATACTCGGGGAGGATAACTTTTTCCTGGAGCTGCAGGACCACGGGATTGCCGATGAAAAAACCGCGCGTGAAAATATCCTCAAGGTGGCGGAAGCCACCGGCCTTCCGTTGGTGGCGACCAACGATGTTCACTATATCCATCAGGAGCACGCGGAGGCGCACGATGCGCTGATCTGTCTGCAGCGCGGCGACCTTGTGGCCGACCCCAGCCGTCACCGTTACGAGGGCGACCAGTTCTACATGAAAAGCGGCGAGGAGATGGCCGCGCTCTTTCCCGATCAGCCCGAGGCGATTGCCAACACGATCGAGATCGCCAAGCGCTGCAACGTCGAATTCTTCTTTCCCGAGAAGGCCGAGGATCTCCACTTTCCGGATTTCCCGTTGCCCGAGGGCTTCAAACGCGACAAGGACTACCTCGTCCATCTCGGCAAGCGCGGGCTGAAAAAGCTCTACGACATAGACGATCTCGACCATCCGAAGGATGAACGCGAAAAGTCGATCAAGAAGCGTTTCGACTATGAAGTCGGCGTGATCGAAAAGACCAACTACATCAACTATTTCCTCGTGGTGGCTGATTTTATTCAGCATGCGCGGCGGCAGGGCATTCCCGTCGGTCCGGGTCGCGGATCGGGCGCGGGCTCGCTGCTGGCGTACTCACTGGAAATCACCACGGTCGACCCGCTGGAATATAGTCTGATTTTCGAGCGTTTTCTCAATCCCGACCGCGTATCGCCGCCGGACTTCGACATCGATTTCTGCCCGACTAAACGGCAGGAGGTGATCCAGTATGTGCGCGACAAATATGGCGAGGAGTGTGTCGCCCAGATTATCACCTTCGGCACGCTGGGCGCGAAGACCCTGATGCGCGACCTCGGCCGGGTGCTCGAAATCGAGCTCTCGTTTTGCGACAAGCTGGCCAAGCTGATTCCCGACACTCCCGGCACCACGCTTGAAAAGGCGCTGGCCGAAAGCCCCGACTTCAAACGGGAGACCGAATCCGACGAACGCGCGCGCCGCATCATGAAATTTGCGAGGCTGCTCGAGGGGTTGCCGCGCCATAGCGGCATGCACGCCGCCGGCGTGGTAATCGGCGAAAAACCCCTGATCGAAATCATTCCGCTCACCCGTGAGCCCAAGGAAAAGCTGATCGTCGTCCAGTTTGAAAAGGGGGCGACTGAAGATATCGGCTTGCTGAAGATGGACTTTCTCGGGCTGAAAAACCTGACGATCATCTACGAGGCCTGCGCCCTCATCAAACGCAACCACGGCATAGATCTGGATCCGGAGAAACTTCCGTTCGATGATGCCAAGACCTACGAACTGCTCGCACGCGGCGATACGGTCGGCGTATTCCAGCTCGAATCCGCCGGCATGCGCGACACGCTGCGGCAGGTTGGTCCCGACTGCATTCAGGACATCATCGCCATTCTCGCGCTGTACCGCCCGGGACCGATGCAGTTCATCCCGATGTTCACCAAGCGCAAGCACGGGCAGGAGAAGGTGGAGTACGACCACCCCCTGCTCGAACCGATCCTGAAGGAGACCAACGGCATCATCGTCTATCAGGAGCAGATCCAGCAGGCGGCGCAGGTACTCGCCGGATTCTCGCTCGGCCAGGGGGATATTCTCCGCCGCGCTATGGGCAAGAAAAAGGCGGAGGTGATGGCCGCGCAACGTGAAAAGTTTGTCGAGGGATGCAAAAAGACCAACAACATCGATGCCAAACAAGCCGGCAAGATTTTCGATAACATAGAAAAGTTTGCGCAGTACGGCTTTAACAAGTCGCACTCCACGGCCTATGGCTTTGTAACCTTCCAGACCGCTTGGCTGAAGGCGCACTATCCGGCCGAGTTCATGGCTGCGCTGCTTTCGGGCGAAATGGGCAACTCCGACAAACTGACCGGCTTTATCGGCGAAACCAAGGAAATGGGCATCGATGTTCTACCGCCGTGCGTGAACGAATCGATCGGCCGGTTCAACGCGGTGCAGGATGGCAGCGGCATCCGCTTCGGCATGGCCGCCATCAAGGGCGTCGGCGAAGGCGTGGTTGAGGAGATCGTGCGCGAGCGCGATGGAAACGGTCTCTTTACCGGCCTGATGGATTTCTGCTCCCGCATCACCTCCGCCAACAAGAAGGTGTTGGAAAGTCTGATTCGCTCAGGCGCATTCGATTTCTGCGGAATCCATCGCGCCCGGCTGTTCAACGGCATCGACACCGCCATCGCCCGCGCCGCCGAGGTGCTGCAGGACAAGCTTTCCGGCCAGTGCTCCATGTTTGATATGCTCGGAGACGAAAGTCAGGACACCGGCAGCTCGGACGAGGAGCTTCCGGACGTCAAGCCGTGGTCGGAATCGGAGATGCTGGCGGCTGAAAAGGAGCTGATCGGTTTCTATATTTCCGGCCATCCGCTGACGCGGTATGAGTGGGTGCTCGAAAACTTCGCCCTCAAGCGGGTGAATGAACTCAGCCAGCTGGCCGCGGGGGAACGCACGCGCGTCGGCGGCATGATTACGGAAATCCGAAAGCTGTTCACGAAAAAGGATCAGAAGCCGATGGCCACCTTTCGCATCGAAGGCCTCGAGGGCTCCATCAGCGCCATTATTTTCCCGGGCCCGTATGCGGAATACGAACGGCTGATTGAAGAGGATGCTCTGGTGATGCTGGGTGGATCACTGAAGGAAGAGGAGAGCGGCGACCTGAAGTTTCAGGTGATGGAGGTGTTTCCGCTGGAGCAGGCCGCCGGCCTTTTCAGCGACCGGGTCAGCATCCATTTGCCGGAAATGGGTGTGAACCGTCAGGTGCTCGACAAACTGAAGACCTCCCTTTCCGAATTCCAGGGCAGCACCCCGCTCAACCTGTGCATCGAATTTGTGGAGGGTCAGAAAGTCTTCCTGAAAACCGCCCACGAGTTCCGGGTTAGGCCCTGTCCCGAGCTGGAGCGGGTCATCGAGCGGACGATCGGCGAAGGGCTGGTTTACATTGCCGCCAAGTCGGATCCGCTGCGGAATCCTCCGCAACCCCGGAAATGGGAACGAAGGAAACCATAATCTGTGAAGTATAGCTCCAAACACCTGTTCGAGTATCTCCTCTTCCGTCTGATTGCTGGACTGGCGTTGGTGCTGCCGCTGCGCGCCGCGCTGGGCATCGCCTGGCTGGCGGCCGCCGCCTCACATTTTATCGGCCGCGTCCATGTGGAACGCACGCATCAGCGCATTCGGCAGGTTTTCGGGGACCGAATGACTCCCCGGGAAGTTCGCCGCATTGCGTGGATCGCCTGGCGTAATCTCTTTTTCAGCGGGGTCGAAAGCATTCGCTTCCCGAAGCTTTCGGTCGAGGATATCCGCAAGCAGCCGATGGCTTCGATCGAACACAGCCTGAAAACCATTCTCGGGCAGCGCGATACCGGTTTTATTCTGGCGACCCCGCATTATGGAAACTGGGAGATGGCGGGCATTGCCGGTGATCTGGTTGGCATCCCCCTGTTCGTTATTGTGCGAAAGCAGAAGAACCCGCTCATGAACAACTACATCAACCGCATGCGGCGCACCTTCAATCTGGAAGTGCTCTACCGCGAGTCCAAAATCTGGAAGAGCGTGTTCGACCGGATCAAGCGCGGCAAGGTGCTCGCTATTCTGCCTGACATCAATTCCCGCAAAGGCATCACGGTGGACTACCTGAACGGAAAGGCCACGATCGCGCCGGGCGCGGCCCATTTCGCGCAGCTAGCCGAATGTCCCATCCACCCTATCTTTATCCGCCGCCTGGGCTGGACCAGACACGAGGCCGTACTGCTCGACCCGATCCTGCCCGACCCCGAAGCCGAAAAGGAAGCGGATCAGGCACGTATCATGCGAGAAATCATGCGCGCCTTCTCGAAGGAGGTGCTGGATCATCCGGAGCAATATTTCTGGTTTAACAAGCGGTGGGTGCTGAATCCCTCCTAGTATAAAATACTAAAAGGTAGGCGGTTATGTTCATTGTCCATGTTTTCATTCATGTGAAACCGGAGCAGATCGAAGCGTTTAAGGCGGCTACTTTATCAAACGTGAAAAATTCCATGAAAGAACCCGGAATTTCACGCTTCGATTTTTTACAAAATGATGATCCAAACAAGTTTCTTCTCGTGGAGGTCTACCGAACCCCGGAAGATGCGGTGAAGCACAAGGCAACTCCACATTATATGGCATGGCGCGACACCGTGGAACACATGATGTTGGAACCACGCTCGAGCATAAAATACTCGAATATCGCCCCGGACGACACCGGATTCGACAGCATAAACCCCCGTTCCGGTTAATTTTTTCAAGGTCCAAACAATTTAGGCATCATTCCTGCTTTTATATGGCCAGTTATGACGAGTAAAAAATACAGATTGGTGCAGATGCCGTTCTTCGCGTTCTTCTCGAAGCGCATGTACCACGAGGTTGGATGCAACTGGAAAGGCATCAACCTGGCCTATCTGTTCGTTTTAATCGCCATCTGCTGCGTTCCGGCCACGCTGAGCATTCGCAACAAGACGCTGAAATCGCTGGCCACCAATCATGTGGATCTGTTGAACCAGATTCCGGAAATTCAGGTTAAAAACGGCTTGGTATCCATCAACAAACCCCAACCCTACTATATCAAGGACAGCAGCGGCCTGCCGATCGCCATTATCGATACCACCGGCAGCATGAACTATATCGACGACGAATCCGTCAAAGTGCTGTTGACTGAGACCCGACTGATCATCCGCCGCGGGCGTCACCTGTACAACACCTTCAATCTCGACATGGTCGAGAACCTTTACATCGACAAGCATACGATCAACGGCTGGGTGAACACGTTGCGCAATTCGGCGGCGCCTCTTTCGTACGGTATCTTCCTGATGCTGTCCTACATTTTTGCCGTGACGGTGCTGCTGTTCGCATCCGTCGCGGGACTGATCATTGCATCCGTCATGCATAACAGTCTGAGTTTCTCCAGCGCCTTGCGTATTGCAACCGTGGCGGTCACCCCGGCAATTATCTTTATCACCATATCCGCGTCGGTGGGCCTGCAGATACCCACGATCGTCTTGACAGGCCTCACGCTGCTCTATCTCTTTGTGGGCATCAAGGCCTGCACCATCAACTATGAAGCTATGGACGGCGAGCGCGTCAACCTGCGGGCTTTGCTGAATCAGGACGAACAAAAGACCTCCAGCGTCGAAAAAGCGGCCTGAGCGGACGGTCTTTAAAGCATCCCCTGCATTCGGAATTCTCTCTAGCTATTTTCCAGCCGGCGGAGTCCACCCATGTAAGGCCAAAGCACCTCGGGCAGATCAATCGAACCGTCGGCATGCTGGTTGTTTTCCATGATGGCAATCACGAGACGGGGCAATGCGACGCCGGAACCGTTGATCGTATGCACAAAGCCCGGCTTCCCCTCTTCGTTGCGGTAGCGAATATTCGCCCGCCGCGCCTGGTAATCCCCAAAGTTGCTGCAGGATGAAACCTCCAGCCACTTGTCCTGCGCCGGAGCCCACAGCTCGATGTCGTAGCACTTGGCCGCGCTGAAACCCAGATCGCCCGTGCAGAGTTCAATCACGCGGTAATGCAGGCCCAGCTTCTGGAGCACCCGCTCGGCATCAAGCGTCAGTTTTTCGTGCTCCGCTTCGGACGTTTCGGGCGTGGTGAACTTGACCATCTCCACCTTGTCGAACTGGTGGACGCGCAGCAGCCCGCGCGTGTCCTTGCCGGCCGAACCGGCCTCACGCCGGAAACAGGGGGTGTAGGCCGTGTGGCAGATGGGCAGTTCCTGCGTGAGGATTTCGTTGCCGTACATGTTCGTGACGGGCACTTCCGCGGTGGGAATGGGATAAAGCCCGTCGATGGGCACGGCATACATATCCTCGGCAAACTTGGGCAGCTGGCCGGTGCCGGTCATGGCCGTCTCGTTGCAGAGGAACGGCGGGGCAATTTCCGTGTAGCCATGCTCTTCGGTATGCAGATCGAGCATGAACTGGATCAGGGCACGCTCGAGCTTGGCCCCTTTTCCGGTGAAGAGCGGAAAACCGGAGCCCGCAATCTTGGCGCCGCGCTCAAAGTCAAACAGACCGAGCGCATCGCCCAGATCCCAGTGCGCTTGGGGTTCAAAGTCAAAGCTCTTCTTTTCACCATAGGAACGAACCACCGGATTATCCTCTTCGGTCTGACCGACCGGAGTGGTTTCGGAGGGCATGTTGGGGATATAGAGCAGGCTTTCGCGCAGCTCGACCTCGATCTCGCGCAGCTGTTCATCGAACGCGGAAATCTTGTCGCCCATTTCACGGACCTGCGCCTTGATCGCTTCCGGATCGTTGCCCTCCTTGATCATTTGGCCGATACTCTTGGAGACGCGGTTGCGCTCGGCCTTCAGCTCTTCGGCCTCGGCGAGGATCGCCCGGCGGCGGTCGTCAAGTGCCAGCACCGCATCGATGTCGACATCGGCATTACGGTTGGCCATCGCGGTCTTGACCGCATCGCTATGGTCGCGAATGAATCGGATATCCAGCATATCTGCACCCCTGGGGTTAAAAAAGAGCCCGTATTATTCGCCTAATCATCCAAGGTTTGGAAGAGGATATTCCTATTTTTCTGCATCAAACCGCAGAAAAATATTTTACGGACGAATCCGGTCCTGTACAGTGCACGGCACTAGGGGACATGCAGGCATGAATATCAAGTCAGCCATTCAAAACTACCGGTCAGTAAAAGGTTTTGATCCGACTCATGAAATGACGCGGGAGCAGGTCGACAAGCTGCTCTCCCTGCTCTTTCAGGCGCCACCTTCGATCAATGTCCGGAAATGGCAGTTTGTCGTGGTGCAGGACGAGGCTGTGCGCGAAAAGCTCACGGATGCGGCGTGGGATCAGAGTTTGGCGTCTGATGCAACACTGCTGATTATATTGTGCATCGATCTCGCCGTATGGCGAACGGAACCGGTTCAGTGCTGGCACTCCACCGAACATTCACAACTGGATCCTTCCCTCCCGGTTCTCAGTCAATACAACCTCGGGCTCGATGCGGTTCAGCGCGACAAGATCATGCGCTCCTGCGGCATGGTCACCCAGACCCTCATGCTGGTCGCCCAATCCATGGGACTCGACTCCTGCCTGCTCGAGGGGTTTGATCCAGAGAGCGTCGGAGAGGCTATCAATCTTCCTGACGACCATGCGGTCTGCATGATTGCCGCCATCGGCCGGGCCGCCGACCGATCCGTCAAGGAGGGAGAAACTCCTTTGACCGATGAAACGGTAGTTCAGGACACCTACTAGACCCTTTCCCGCCGAAAACCGTCTCCGCATGCTTTCAATGATCGGAATCGTTTTGATACACTCCGCGCAATGTCCGAACGACCCGTCATCCAGCTGCTGCCCGACCAGGTAATCAACAAGATTGCCGCCGGCGAGGTGGTCGAGCGCCCCGCCTCCGTGATGAAGGAGCTGCTGGAAAACGCGCTTGATGCCGGAGCAACGCAGGTCGAGGTGGAAGTGATTCATGGCGGAAGGCAGCTGATCGCGATCACCGACAACGGCTGCGGGATGGACCGCGATCAGGCGCTGTTGAGCGTTGAACGGCATGCCACCAGCAAGATTCGCTCGGAGGCCGACATTGAAAACATCCACACTCTCGGCTTCCGCGGTGAGGCGCTGGCGGCGATCTCTTCGGTCTCGCGCTTCACGCTGATTACCCGTCCTGCGGAGGCGCTGTCCGGCACCGAGATCCAGATAGCGGGCGGCAAAATGCTGGGATGCGAGGAGATCGGCTGTCCGGTGGGCACCCGTCTGGAAATCCGCAACCTCTTTTTCAATGTGCCCGCGCGCCGCAAGTTTCTGCGGGCCGAGCAGACCGAGCTGACACACATTCGCCAGCTGTTTCTCGTGCAGGCCCTCGCCCATCCGCAGATCGGCATGAGCCTGAAGGTCGACGAACGGCAGGTCTATCAGCTTCCCAAGGCGGGCAGCACCAAGGATCGGATTACCGAGCTCTACCATCCCGGCTTTTTCGAGCAGCTGCGGGCGGTCGACTATTCCGACGACGACCATACCATCACCGGCTATGCGGGTCTGCCGCAGACCGGCCGGAAGGATCGGCAGGATCAGTATATCTTCATCAACGGCCGACCCGCCTCCGCACCGGTGGTGTACCATGCGCTCAACGAGGCCTACCACTCGCTCATTTCCAGAGGGCGCTATCCCGCCGTCTTTCTATTCATCGAAATGGATCCGTCGCTCGTCGACGTGAACGTGCATCCGACCAAGAAAGAGGTGCGCTTCCGCCGCCCGAACCAGCTGCGCGATGCGGTGGTGGCCGCACTGGGCCATGCGCTCGCCGTACCGGGATTCGAGCTGAACATGGACAATAGCGCGGACACCGGCATTGTCCTGCCGCCGGTGACCGCCGCCCGCCCGGCGTTCGAATCCCAAAAAAAGATGGGTCCCCTGCTGACAAGGCCGTCCGAACCCCGGGCCTCGAAGAGCGCGCCCCCCGCCGAAACGATTCACGGTTCGGAGGGCTCGTCTCGGGTTTCGCCGGACTCCTCCTCGAACAGTCCGTGGGGCTGGTGCCGGATTATCGGTCAGATCGGCGGGAACTATGTGGTGCTGGAAACCGAAGACGGGTATGTGCTGATGGAGCCGCGGGCCGCGCACGAGCGCGTACTGTTTGAGCGGTTCATGGGCGCGGCGCGGGCGAAGGTGGTGCAGAAGCAGGGACTGCTCGCACCGGAGACGGTTGATTTGCTGCCATCGGATGCCCAGATTGTCAGAACGAATCTTGAGGTTATGCAGGAGCTGGGCTTTGGCATCTCCGAGTTTGGCGGTGACACCTTTATCGTCGATGCCCTGCCGGTCTACGTGCAGGACAACCCGGTGGAGTCCTTGCTGGTTGAAATCGCGCGGGAACTGGAGCGGTCTGGAAAAACCCGCGGAGCCCGCGAGCTGGTGCGGGAGCAGATTGCTCAGGCCGCCTGCCAGACCGCCGTGCGCACAAAGGACCAGCTGTCGGATCGGGAGATTGAAAAGCTGGTGGCAGATCTCGCCAAAACGGAAATGCCCTACTCCTCGCCGCGCGGCCGGCCTACCCTGATCTACACCAGCTTCACGGAACTGGATCGGAAATTCAGCCGGAGCTGATTAGAACCGCCCGACTTTTTTGGCGTACGGAGCCACTCTAAAGCGGCGTTCCTTCTCTTTGGCGAGATTGGTAAAGTGCGCTCGGGCCTTCGCGTACCGCTCCCGCTCCTCCTCAGAGGCCGCCGAGGAGTTTTCAAGCTTCAGCAACTCAAAAGGATCCTCCGCCAACTTGAGCGTGCTGTGGATGGAGCGGATGATGTCGTTGGCGCGGCGCTGATACTCTTCGCCCTGCAAGGCCATGGACGCCTGATTTGCACCGAGAAAACTGAAAAACGAGCCGTCCGGATTTGCCACCATGCCCTTAAGGTTGATCATGGAGAGCACGGACTTTACATTTCCGACCAGGATATTCAGGAAACGGTTGAATTGTTCATCGGCCTCGTTCTTGCCCGCATTCCGGATCGCGAAGCTTGCGTGCTGCCGCGCCACACGCAGGAGAAAGAGGATCTCCTCGTAGTCTTCGACGTTGATTTCCGGACCGACCACGTTCTGTTGAGCGGAGATCATCTGGGCCGCACGCTCAAAATAGACATCGCGCAGGGCCAGATGCACGGGACGGTTCTGCTCAAAGTGGTCGATCGTTTTCACATCAATAAGGGTAGCAGGTATACAGCCATCTGCCAGAAAATCTTCTCATCCATTTATCAAGCCAGCCGGCAGGAGCGGACGTAAACTATTTCCACTGCCAGAGGGATTTTTTGTAGCGGTCATGCCACAGATGCCGGAACCACATCCGTCCGGTTGCAACGATCATCAGCAGGCCAGAAAGAACGATGCAGATGGCCAGAACCAGCGTTGCGCGGTCGTGCGCCGGAAGGTTTCCGGGATCGCGCCGGCCCTCGTAAAAATAGACGAGGCCCAGTGCTAGAATAATGAGTGCCGCACTCAGATAACCCATTTGCGGTCTCATCTTGTGCATCGGCACTCTTCCCCGCCCCTCAACAACCATCAAATCCCCCCTCCATCGTCTTTTCCTAAATCAGTGCAACAACGTTGCATGATCCCGCGCTCACCATCCATGATAAAATGGATGAAATCATTAGAACACCGCTTTTTTCAAAGTGTTATCGCGGTCACACCCGTCAACCATATTGCTTGAGCGCGTTACGCAGATCCTCGCGGCGCACGGGTTTCGACAGATAGCCGTCCATGCCTTCATCCAGAAACTTTTCGCGGTCGCCCTTCATGGCGTGCGCCGTCATGGCAATGATAGGGGTCCGCCGTTCATCGCCTTCCTGCGCGCGGATCATGGCAGTGGCCTTAAGCCCATCGAGCACCGGCATCTGGACATCCATCAGGATAACATCGTACCGGGGCCGGCTCTCGGCCGGGGACGTCAGCTTTAGCTTCGATATGGCCTCGCGGCCGTTCTCGGCAACCTCGACGCGGCAGCCCATCTTTTCAAGCATCTTCACCGCCACGCGCTGGTTGAGCTTGTTATCCTCGACCAGCAGGATCTCCATATCCAGCGCATCCAACTCCTGACCGGCCAGATCGCAGGAGGGGCTTTCCGCCGGAATCTCTTCCATGTTCACACAGATGGTAAAACTGAACGCTGAACCCTTTCCGGGCTCGCTGCTGACGGATAGGCGCCCGCCCAGCTGCTCTACCATTTTTTTAGAGATCGCGAGGCCGAGACCGGTTCCGCCGAACTCGCGCGTGTGGGAGCCATCCGCCTGGGTGAATTCGTGAAAGATGATATCCTGCGCTTCTTTGGAAATGCCGATTCCGGTATCGCTGATGCAGAACTCCAGCGTGCACTCACTCCCTGTTTTTTCAACACAGTTGACCTCTACCTCAACATGCCCCTTTTGGGTGAACTTGACCGCGTTGGCCATGAGGTTGATCAGCACCTGCCGCAAACTGCCTTCATCGGTGCGTACCAGCGGGAGGTCGTCGGGACAATTCACCTTGAGCTCGAGCCCCTTTTCCTTCACGGCGGGGGTGAAGAATGTGTGCAGCTCGTTGAGCACCAGAGGAACATTGACGGTGTCGATGTTGAGATTGAATTTACCCATCTCAATTCGGGACAGGTCGAGAATGTTGTTGATGATCTTGAGCAGGTTGTCGGCCGAGGCCGAAATGGTCTCGATATATTCCCGCTGCTCGGACGACAGCTCTGTGTCCTTCATCAGCTGGGCCATGCCGAGCACGCCGTTCATGGGCGTGCGGATCTCATGACTCATATTGGCCAGAAATTCGCTTTTGCTGCGGCTGGACTTTTCGGCATCTTCCTTGGCGGCGAGAATCTGTGCATCCAACTGCTCCCGCTCTTCCTTGCGCTGAGCCAGCTCGTTGATCATCTGGGCGACACTGCGCCCAAGCATGCCCAGCTCATCCTGCGATTGGGTGTGCGGGGCCGGCGGCGGCAGGTTTCCTTCCTCCACCACCTTGAGACTATTCGTAATTCCCCTCAGCCGGGGAACGGTAAGCCGATAAACCAGAATGGCGCAAACGGCCGAGATCAGAACAATAGAGAGGATGAAACCGAACAGAAACCCCTTCGCGATCCGGTGCTTGCTCGCGCCCGCGTTCGCGGTACTCAGCTTCAGGTGCAGGTAGCCCCCCTCCCCCTCGCTGCCGATGAGCGGAACGGACACGTACAGGAAGCCTTGCGTGGTCTCTTTCCACCGCACGACCACCGCACCGCTTTCCAATGTTTCGGCACCGCGCATGTTCGCATAGGGACGGTAGATTTCGGCGCTCTGGCCCTCTTCCTTCGGATCCATGCTGAAAACGATCTGATGATCCGGTCCGGTGACGGCCGCCATCAGCACCTCTTCTCCTGTCAGACTCGACAACAGCGCACGATCGCGCACCATGGATTGCGGGATGACCCCGTCGTTCATCAGTCTGCCGGGAATTTGTGCCTGAACCAGAAGGTGGCGGTCGATTTCCGAGGCAAACTTACGGATATAATAGCTCCCGAGACTGGACAGCAGAATCGAGGCAATCATGAAGATGGCAAGACTCAACTTGAACGCCAGCGATTGGAAAAACCGCTTTCTTTCTTTCTTTTCGCCTTTTTTTGACATGGTTCGGAGGATATGCGATTTCGCC
>JBFHPA010000052.1:0-12888 GCA_041592955.1 Pontiella sp. | reverse complement strand
TCGATGGCATCCTCCGCATAACGGCACACGCGATCGAGGGTTCTTTCCAGCACTCCGGGCGCGCCCGTGGCGGGGAAAACGATTTCGAGGCGCTTGGCCTGAAAGTGGTTATGATCGAGGAAGAGCAACCGGGATAAATCTTCATTGGTCAGCACCGGCTGGTCGATCGCAATACGACGGCAGTGCTCCGGCGACTCCGTCAGGATATTCTTGAAACCGCCGACGTACGTGCGCAGGTCCATCACGATGCGCTCGCGGATGGGGTCGATCGGCGGATTCGTGACCTGCGCGAAGAGCTGCTTGAAATAGTGCGACAGCTGGGCCGGGCGGTCCGAAAGCACGGCCAGCGGATTGTCCGCGCCCATCGAACCGAGCGGCTCCTTGCCGCCGGTGGCCATGGGCTTCAGGATTTCCGTGATATCCTCATAGGAAAAGCCGAAGCTCTGCTGGCGCCGGAAAAGGGTCTTTTCGCTGGGCTTTTTCAACTCATAGTCATCGGCCGGCGGCAGATCCTTGAGATGGATCATGCTCTTATCCAACCATTCCTGATAGGGCTGGCGCGCGCAAAGATCGGCCTTCAGTTCTTCGTCGGAAATGATGCGGCCCTGAGCAAGATCGGCCACGAACATTTTGCCGGGCTGCAGGCGGCCGCGGATTTTCACCTTGGAGTGGTCGACGTTGATCACACCGGTTTCGGATGCCATGATCAGCGTATCGTCGTCGGTTACGCAGTAGCGCGAAGGGCGCAGACCGTTGCGGTCGAGTGTGGCCCCAACGACTACGCCATCCGTAAAACAAACCGATGCGGGGCCGTCCCACGGCTCCATCATGGCAGAGTAGAATTCATAGA
Source organism: Pontiella sp. (assembly GCA_041592955.1). Classification (GTDB taxonomy): domain Bacteria; phylum Verrucomicrobiota; class Kiritimatiellia; order Kiritimatiellales; family Pontiellaceae; genus Pontiella. The sequence goes on along the minus strand of JBFHPA010000052.1, from coordinate 12,038 downwards.
ACGCGCGCTTGGCCGGATCCATGTCGGGATCATTCTGCCATGCTTCGGGAATCAGCATCATCAGCACGTGCGGCAGGGAGCGTCCGCTGAGCACCAGCATTTCAATCGCCATGTCGAGGTTGGCGGAGTCCGATGCAGCGAGTTCGCAGATCGGGAAGATCATTTCGAGTTCTTCACGCGTGAAGGCCGTGCATTCGAGCAGGACTTCCCGCGCACGCATCCAGTTGATGTTACCTTTGTTGGTGTTGATTTCGCCGTTATGGGCAATATAGCGGAACGGCTGCGCCAGCTTCCACGAAGGGAACGTGTTGGTTGAAAAACGGGAGTGCACCAGCGCAATGGCGCTGACGGCCGACTCGTTCTGCAGATCAAGGAAATAGCGAGGCACCTGCTCCGTGATAAGCTGACCCTTGTAGTTGATCGTCTTGTAGGAGCAGGAAATGATGTTCAATCCGTCAGGGCCGATACCCGACACGGTTTCCTTGGCGACCCGCTCGGTATACTTGCGGAAAACAAAAAGCTTGCGATCGAATTCCTCAACCGACATGCCTGACGGCTTCCCGATAAAGATTTGCTGAATGCTCGGCTCGGTTTCAGCGGAGTCGCGGCCGAGATCGGAGTTGTCGACCGGCACCAGACGGTAGCCCAGCAGGGGCAGCTTGAACTTGGCCAGATTGCGTTCGATGATGTCCTTGCATTCCGCCTGTTTGGTTTCGTCGCGCGGGAAAAAGGTCATGCCAACGCCGTATTCACCGAACTGGGGCAGCTTGATACCTGCCTTCGGGCATTCTTCCAGAAATAATTCATGGGGAATCTGGAAAAGAATACCGGCCCCGTCGCCGGATTTAATATCGAAACCGGTTCCACCGCGGTGCTCCATGCAGGCGAGCATGCCCAGGGCATCGGTAATAACGGCGTGCTTTTTGCGCCCCTTGAGGTTGGCAACAAAGCCAATTCCGCAGCTGCTATGCTCGAAATCTTCGCGATAAAGGCCCTCTCCTTCGGGATGCCCGAAGGAATTCAGCCCTTTTTCCTTATAAAAAGTAGTGTTCTTGCTCATATATAACCTCTGTATTCGCTCAGATAAAATAGCGGGGTAATTTGGGCATTGGCCTGCTTCAAGTCAATCCCTTTGCGGTTCAAATAAGGGGTCTAATAAGGATTTTCAGGCAATTATCCGCTTTTCAGCTGTTAGACGTGTTGACGTTCCGAACGTTGCAAATTCGCTCAGAATTTCCAGCCTTTGGCGGCGAACACTTCGTCGAATAGATCGGGCGAAATTGGTCGTCCATTACGGGTGAGCACACCCGTCACCTGCGCTTCCAGCACCTCTTTGCCATCGGATTTGCGAAAAATGGCCTGATCGAAAACAAAACGCACGCGCCCCTGCTTATGCATGCCCAGCTTAACGATAAATATGTCGCGCGGTTTGAGCGAAAGCTTGTAGTCCATTTCGATGCGGGTGACAACGGCATCGATTCCGTCCGCGCACAGCCCGGAAAAGCTCAGTCCGACTTCGTGCAGGAATTCGTGACGGCAATGCTCCAGATAGTTCTGATAGACCGCGTTGTTGACAATACCCTGCAGGTCGCACTCATAGTCGCGCACCATCATTTCCGTTTCGTATACATATTCCATTACTCGCTGCCCTTGATTTTTCGATTGATCCCCTGCGCAGATCGGTAGAACCGGCTCAACTTCCGGTCCTGATCGCGCTTTTCCAATGCAGTCTGCTCATGATAGGACGCCTCCTTAATCAGACGAATGTAGTTGGCGTAGCGTTTCTCCGAAAGTTCGCCGCGTTCAACGGCTTCGGCCACGGCACATCCCTTTGTGTTCACGTGGGAGCAATCGTTGAATTTGCAATGCGCGGAGAGCGCGAGGATATCGTCGAATGTTTCTTCGATGCCTTCGTTAACATCCAGGTTACCCAACTCGCGCATGCCGGGCGTATCGACCACATGCGCGCCGTTTTCCAGCGTGATCAGCTCGCGCCAGGTGGTGGAGTGCAAGCCTTTACCATCCGATTCGCGCACGGGCAACGTAAAGAGATAATCCTCCTCGTCCAACAGCTTGTTGAGCAAGGTGGTCTTGCCCACCCCGGAGACGCCGATCACGCAATAGGTTTTCCCGGGCTCGAACAGCGCCATCACGTCCTCCAACCCTTCGTCATCAACATTGCTGAAAACATGCAGCCGGACACCGGGCATACGCTCTTCCGCCTCGGCGACCTTGACGGCGAGCTCCTCGGGAGTCAACAGATCGGACTTACTCAGCAGCACAACGGGTTCAATACCGCTTTCGTTTACCATGACGAGATACCGCTCCAATCGCTGAAGATTATAGCCGGGGCCGAGCGCCTGCATGATAAAGGCGATATCGATATTCGCGGCAATCAACTGGTAGCGCGTGGTCCGGCCGGCGGATTTTCGCTTCAGTTCCGACCGGCGCTTGAGCACCCGCCGGATGGAACCGAAATCCTCGTCGGTGAAGTCCTTCACCAACACCCAATCGCCGACGGTCGGATAGTCGAGCTTTGATTGGGCGCGATGGCGCATGCGCCCGGTCATTTTAGCGGATCGGGTTGTTTCGCCGTCGGAAACCTCGCACTCGCCTTTATGGATCGCCGTGACACGTGCGACCGTTAAATCGTTTTCCGTATCCGGATCGATCTGATCGGCAAACCATTCACTGAAACCCAACTCCACAAGTGTCATTCCGCTCTATCGCTCCTTTAGCTCAGAAAATTGTTACCACGGAAAAGAGTCACTGAAAACAGCGAATGCAGAGATGAACAATAAAAAAAGCTCCCATCGTTGTGAGAGCACCTCTTTGCCGGGGACTATTCCCCGTTCTCACCATGCTGGCTAGCACGCCATCAGGTGGGGAGCAATATCTACGACTACATCATCGCCATAGTAGGCCTTGGCTTTTTTTTCCATCAAACTGAGCACTTCACCAATTGTCGCGCCCTCAGATGAACCTATACCAGGCAGGCTGCCAACAAAGTGCTTGGCGTCATCCCCGCGGATGTAACCTTCGGAAAGCTGCATACCTCCGACCGGGTGAACGATGACCTCTTCCTCTATGCCATCTCTCTGCATCATGACCTCCTTCTGAGGTCTTTTGTATGCCTCATTTTCCGATTGTGCAATGTATTTTATTGCGTATTAGCCACTTATTTCAAAACACGGCAGAAAACGTCATTTTATTAGTAAAACGAGCGTTTAAACCCTAGTAATCCCACCAGAGATTGAGGGTGTAGGATTTGACGGTTCTGGGTTTTCCGGCCGAATCTTTATACGTGTGGGGATGGCTGGGCATGGGCCAGCGGTAGCCGACAAAATGCTGACCGATCGCATACCCTTCGGTAACGCATCCCATCAGATAGAAGATCTCCTCATCGCTGCCCTTCATGAGGAAGGCGTCCTGACCAATGCTGAGGATATTTCCCTGAAAAATTTCGCGCGCCGGCACCTGCTTCTTTCGTACCGTGAATGCCCGAATTGCTTCCGCCCATGCGCTTTCAACGGGCCGTCTGTCTTCAAGAGCCGTTTCAAATTTATATTGGAGATAGCGCAGCGAATGCGGATCGACCACTTTGGACCGGCCCTCGCACGATTCGCATTGCGCATCCCGACCTGTCGTGCAATCGGCACAAGGGATTGTGAAATGAGACAACTTGATTGTTCTCGCCAGCTTGGGCGCGGTTGTCTTCAGATGATCGAGGTGGCCGGACGCCTTTTCATGCTCGCCCTTGATGAGATTCTGGATAATCGCGTTGATGTCATCCTTCGGCTCCCCAAGGATGGGGATGCCGAAAAAGTCATTGGCGCCCGCGCTCGTCGCCACCGCAAGAAGAACTGCATACACCCATTTTCGCATGATTCAATCCGCTCTTAAAAGGATTCTATGACGAGACTGTCCAGCTCGCCAATGGCCGCCGCATCGGGCCCTTCATCCGCAGCCTGCAAGAGTGATACATTCAGATTTTCAGCCGACGTGGGCCCCATGCCGATAAGGGATGTCCGGTAGCCCTCTTTCTTTATTTCGAAAACCCGCTCTTCTTTGATGACCGTCGTGTAAGGCGTCAGCCCGAGCTTTTCATGCCCGCCAAGACGATACACTTCCGCTCCCGTAGGCTCGGTAACGATGGTTTTATAAGGAATTTTTTCGAGCTCCACATTCATTCGGGAAGGCGAACCGGGAGCCAATGCGACGGTTCGTTCGTAGTAGCCTTCCTTTTTAATTTCATACAGCGTGTCACCCGTAACTTCGAGTGTAACCGGCACGTCGCCAATCTTTTCAATTCCGCCGGCGCGATAGATCGAGGCACCAGCCGGTCCGGTGAATGTGACTCTGGTCAGGGGCTCAAGTTCAATATTGATGCGCAGGGGCGCGTTTCGGCTGATGAGGTCATACTTCGGTTTAAATCCAGCCATGCGATATTCCAGCGCACTGCCCGCTTCGAGATTCAGCCGGATGGGTGTGATGCCGATCCGCTCACCGGCCACCCGGTCATAAATTTGAACCGACCCTTGTTCGGACGTGAATAGAATATCTCTATAGAAAACCGATTTGTATCCTGCGCTGGACTTCAGCTCGACCATATATCTTTTATTCGGAGCCAGCTCACGTTCCACCGTCTCAAACCCATCCAGCTTGATGGTTACCCATTGCGTCCTGGACAGGGTTAAGCCACACGGTGTCGTGCCCAGAATGTTCTTTCCATCCTTGCTGTACACTGTCGCCCCGGGCGGTTGCGTTTCGACATGGGTACGTCCCACCCATTGCAGATCGAAGTGCTGCCGCTTCTGGTCAAGCGCTGTAACGTCGACCTGCTCTTCCACATAGCCGAACCGCCTTAATGTGAGCGACCGGCTGCCCGAAACGATCGAGAAGCTGTATGGCGTCTGCCCCACCTTGGTGTTGTTCTCATATACATCCGCCGGCGGCGTTGAGGTTAACACGAAAGACGAACAGCCGAACAAAAGAAGAACGGCCAACAGAAGCGTGCAATGCGCCAGTCTTTGCCAAATAGGATTTTTCATTCAAACCTCCAGATAGAGCGCTGCTTATCGGTTTGCCCCTTCAATAGCCAGGCTATCGAAACCCAACCGGTCCAGAAATTCGCGGTAGAACCATTGGGGCGGATCGGGCTGCTCACGTTCAAAATGTTCGATGTAGGCCTTCCATGCATTGGGATAAGCGAGCAACGGCGGAAAGAGCTTGCCGGTGATCAAATCATAATTCCCTTCCAGCAATGCTTCTGAGACCTGTATCTGCGCGAAAACTGAACGCGCGCGCTCGTCGGCCCGCTCCTGAGGATATCCCGCTTCGATCAACTTGGCATAGATGGGCGTGAGTTCGCGGTTTTGCAGCGACGGAAACGCATACTCACGATAGGCATCGGCAGCGGCAAGAAACCCTTCCTCTTCAAAGAATTCAATGCGCTTGTTCGTGCGGAGATCGGTTGTGCTCCAGGTTTCGCCCAGAAAGATAATTTCGGTCAGCCCAGATGAAAATCCGCCGAGCCAGGCCAATGAACCGTCATCCAACGCATCCGGCACTTTGTAGGCGGAATGGCCGATGACAATGTAATGGTCCTCAGTACCGTCTTCCCGATCAACCGTCTGCGTTTCAACATACAGACGGGTGCGGGACTTGCTGAATTCCTCGGGCCTGCGTCTCGAGAATATCGGCTGCTTGTAGATCGGCCAGAGCATGGCCAGTATGTCTTTGGTCAAGGCGCGGTTTGCGTTTGCCCGGTAGCCCCGCGGATTGTTCGGCTCATACACCATCTGCTTGTTGAGGATGGAGGGCAGAAGCAGGGCCGTCTCCTTGCCATCCGCGCTGAATGAGCCGGGGTTGATCCCCGGAGCCAGCTTCATGAACTGGTATAGCGAAAGATCCTGCTGCTGAGCAAAGGTTTGGTCGACGCCCAAGGCAACGGTTCCGCCCCCTCTTACATCCGACGCGATCAGGGCCAGCGAGGGGCTGAACAGATGTACGGCCACATAGGGGCGTCCGGCATAAAGAGCCCGTTCCAGAGCCAGTTCACTCGCGGTGGTCTTGCCAAAGTCCGGCACCGTGCATTCCAGATGCAGCGATGGACGCATCACACCCCCGCTGAACTTGCTGCGGTTAATCTGGATATTAAGATTCTGGGTGATGTTGATCGCTAGCAGCGTAACCAGCAACAAGGCCACCGCAAGCGTACAGAGCGCAATGTCGGAAAAGGACTCATAAATCGAGCTGCCCTCCTGCTCATCTGGAAATTGGTCAAACACGCGCCTATTCCCCTTCGGATTGATCTTTCGCTTCGGGCTCGTCTATGGCGCTCAGCATGTTGGTGAGCATGGCCGAAACTTCATTGAACTTATCGACGACTTCCGTGGCCTTGGCGCCCAGTTTGCGCTCGGAACTCTTGCGTGATTCTTCGATTGATTTCTCAACGTTTTCAACAAACACAGCCAATTGTCCATCCGCCTTTTCGTAAGTCGACTGCGTCGCGTTTTCCACCGCCTTGACGATCGTCTGCAGGCGCTCGTTTGCCAACCGGTTGATTTCTTCGAACATGGCCTTGCTGGCCACCACCATCTCCCTGAACTGCCCCGCCATGCCCTCATTGGTTTGCGCAACGTTTTGCTGCACCGAGCCAACGATGGTTTCGATCTGTTCATTGGCCATGCGGCAGGTCTGCTCGACCGCGCTGGCGAGCGCTGTAGACATCGTATTCATTCGCTCATCGGCATGTTGATTGGTGGACTCGAGCGTCTCGGAAATTGCGTTCAACCGTTCGTCCGCCTGGCGCGCGGTGTCACTCATTGCCTGGGTGATGGCTTCGATCAGTGCATTGGAGCGCTCGGTGGCCTCCCGGTTTGTCTGCTCGACCGTTGTGCTGATCGCGGCGAGCCGTTCATCCGCATGGCGCGATGTTTCCGCAATAACGTGGCCGATGGTCGACACCAGCGCATCGGTTCTTTCGCTGGCCTGCTGGCTGGTTTTTTCAATGATCTCATTCAGAGTGCCAAGACCGGCGGCGAGCGTGGCCTGCTTGGAGTCTATGGTTTCAATCACGTCCCCGAAACTGGTTCCAAGCGATGACAACTGCTCGTGCAGTACGGTGATTCGCTCCTCCAGTTCCGTCAAGGATTCTGACGATTTCTTGGCAAACTGCGGCGCGATAAACAACTCGCCGAATGCAAGGGCATCGGCCACGAGCAGCTGGGCGGATTTGCGCATTTCGGAACCGAGCACCTTGAGCACGACGCCCCCGAGCAACGCACCAAAGAATGTGGTGTAGAACGCGGTACCCATGCCGGATACGGTCTTTGTCAGCCCCGCTTTCATTGTGGCGAAATCAGCGCTGTTTGATTGCAGCACCATATCAAGACCGGAAATGGTGATGATGAGACCGACCACAGTACCCAGCAGTCCAATCGTAATCAGCATGCCCGAAATTACGCCGACATTATCCACGCGGGCCCGGACCTTGCCGCCATAGGCCGCCACCAGGGTTCGCACATCGATACGATCTCCCCGCCGGATACGCTCCATCGCGGAATCAAACATCGCCGCAATGTCGGACGCATTCGCATCACCGACCCGGTGATCTTCCTCCATGCGTCTGATCGATTTGAATTCGGTCTGAAGCTTCAACGCCACCCGGAAAGAAGTCGCGAATCCGTATACAAAGAACCCCATGATAAGCCATGTGATCTTGCTTGAATCCTGGGTGAAGCCCTCGACAAAATGATCCCAGGTGATCAGCAGGAAGGCTACAATGACCAGAATGCTCCAAAAGATCCACGTTTTGATGGGAGAAACGCTTTTGCTCGCCATATACAATCCTCTCTACTATAAACTCTTTAAAAGGTGTGCTTGAGTTTTCTTTTTACGCCGCCTTTTGTGTCATAACAAGCCGGAAACTATGGCAGAATCTCAGACCATTAACATACAAAAATTTACTTACTTGGAGCGTTCCACCTGCTAATTAAAGGCTGCAATCACGATACTTGCTGGGTGAATGCGCTGTTCTTGAATGTGAGACATAACCCCAAATAAAGCTGAAGAACGCAGTGTCGGAGCCACTGCGCATCCGGGGACTGGACCGCCTCATATTTGGAGGTGTGCTATTCCGCTTTTGATAGAAAATCGAGCACGCCCTGAAGATCTTCAATTGCTTTCACCTGGGCCGCCCGATAGACCACCGTACCGCCGGAATCGATGATGAATGTCCAGCGCGCTGCAGTGGCGGCGCGTTTCAATTCAACCTGTTCTCCGTCTACCGTGCGCTTGATTGATTTTTCCCCTTCGCGCACCGGAACTCCGAAAGCTTTGGCGATGGCTCCATCCGAATCGGACAAAAGGGTAAAGTTAAGGTTTTCAGACTTTTGAAACCATTTCAGGTTTTGGACGGAGTCGCCGCTGATTCCAACGACCTTGAAGCTTGGGGAACCCGCCGTAATGTGGTCCCGGTAGGCGCAGGCCTGCTTGGTGCAACCCCCGGTCATGGCGGCAGGATAGAAGTATACGACCAGATACCCGCCATCCAGATGCTCCGATGAACTCCAGACTTTCCCATCCTGATCCATTGCTTTTATCGGCGGGGCGGCATCTCCAACCTCAAGCGCGAGAACCATAAACGGCATCATAATAATGCATACTGCTGAATATACCCATTTTTTCATCATGTCTCTCCTTCTGTAATCCGTTCTGCAAAAACCCGGTGCCGGCATAAAAAAAGCCCGGAGCAATCCGGGCTTAACCATCCGACCGGATTGAAAAACTACATGCTGCTCATTTCATCGAGCAAATTGCTTACCCGGGCTGCATCCGACTGCGGTGCGGATGAAAAAGCATCTCCAACCTCTTCAGCAGACGCAGCTGGAGCGACAGTAGCGGTCGAGGTTTGTTCGAGCGCTTTCAAATTTTTCTGGAACATCTCAAAGCGGCGTTTAACTTCCTGATATTCTTTTTCGAGCGCGCTGAATCTGTTATCTGCCTCGATCACTTCATCCCGGGCAGCGAGCAGGGTAGATTTAACGGAGGCAAGTGAGGACTCCAGTTCAGCCACTTTAGACTTCTCACCGGCAAGGGCTTTAGATGTTTCGGCGGTCGTCTGCTGCAATCCCTTGATGCGCTCAGTGGCATCATCGAGTTCAGCACGGGCGGAGCGGACCTTGCTCTTTTCGTTTTTCAGCAAGGATTCGAGATCCGTAATCTTGCTATTGAGTTTTTCCTCTTCCGCTTTGAACTTGGTGTCCATCTCGGCAAGTATTGCATAGTGCTCATCTTCAGGTATGCCGCAACCGGTCAGCAGACCAATTACACACCCCGCCAGCAACATCATTGAAATACCCTTAATCTGCATGTCTTCCTCCCTGTACGGTTAAAACACTTTCCTTAGAAATGAGCTTAGTATATGCCCGTCATTTGCAAAATCAACCCCGCTGAAAAGAAATTATCCATCTGGTCGGTGCAACCACTTCATCCTCTTATATCAGATCGCAGGCATCCGCGGGCATCCAGTGCCGATCCTGGCCCTCCCACTTGACATTACAGCCTATCGGGTTGGTTACCGGTTGTTCAACAGGCTGACCGGCCACCAGCTGCTCCAGCGCATCCGCCAGCTCATGAGTGGTCGATTCCTGCCATGCCCGCGGGTTATCAATAGCCCGGCCGGTGTAGACCAGTTTGCGTTCTTCATTAAAAACATAGAAGTGCGGTGTGCGCAGGGCTCCGTAAGCCTTGGCCACCTCCTGCGACTCATCATAAAGATAAACCCATGGAAACTTATGCTCCTCCATGCGGGCGACCATGTGGTCAAAATCATCCTCGGCATAGGTGTGTTTGCTGTTGGAGTTGATGGCAACGAAACGCACCCCCTTGTCCGCGAACTGCTCCGCAACATAGCGCGTGTTTTCATCCGAACCGATCACATACGGGCAATGGTTGCAGGTGAAGAACACCACCAGAATCTTATCGGTGAAATCCGCCAGCGTATAGGTGCTGCCATCCGTCGCCGGCAGGCTGAATGCGGGAGCCTGCTCCCCGATTTGTAGTGTAAACGCCATTATAAAACCTCCATATCAATGACCTTTTTTTGCATTTCGAAGCCGTGGAACGCAAATCTATTCCTGAAAAACAGCCGAGCCCTATCCGCTTTCCAATGACCGGAGATCGCTGTAGCCTTTCAGAATGAAAGTGATTCTGATTATTCTGGACTCGGTGGGGATTGGCGAAGCACCCGATGCGGCGGAGTATGGCGATGCGGGGAGCGCGACGCTGCAGCACATCGCCGACTCCGTTGGCGGGCTGGAGCTGCCGACGCTGCAAAAACTCGGGCTGGGCAACATTCCAACTATCCATCACTCCATCACTCCAATCCGCGGGATTTCTCCCGCGGAAATGCCGCTGGCTTCCTACGGCGCCATGCGTGAGATTTCCGTTGGCAAGGACACCATTACCGGCCATTGGGAACTGTGCGGACTCGAGATCAATCCGGGCTTCCACGACTTCCCGAAAACATTTCCATCGTTTCCCCAAGAGCTGGTCGATGCTTTTGAGGCGGCAACCGGCCGGAAGATCATCGGAAACAAGGCGGCGAGCGGAATCGCGATCATTAATGAGTTGGCCGAAGAGCATATGCGAACGGGCGCATGGATTGCCTACACCAGCGCCGACTCGGTTGTGCAGCTGGCCGCGCATACCGATGTGATCCCGCTGGACGAACTGTATCGAGAATGCGAGACCGCGCGGCGCTTGTTCGATCCGCTAAAAGTCGGCCGCATCATCGCGCGTCCGTTCGACGGCAAGCCCGGAGCATTCAGACGCACCGAAGATCGGCGTGATTATGTTTATGCACCCGAAGAACCGCTCATCACGGAACGGCTATTCGATGCCGGCGTACCGGTCTATGCAGTCGGCAAGATCGAAGACATCGTCGCGCATCGCGGCATCACCGAAAGCGTCCACTCCGGCAACACAAAGGAATCGCAACAGGTGGTCGAACAGTTTATGCAGAATCAGGGCGACGGTTTCATCTTCGCGAACTTTATCGACTTCGACATGCTCTACGGCCATCGACGCGATCCGGAGGGTTACGCGGCGGCATTGCGGCAGACGGATGATTGGCTGGCCGGATTCCTACCCATGCTTGGGAAGGATGATGTACTGATGCTGACGGCGGACCACGGCAACGACCCGACCTTCAAAGGAACCGATCATACCCGGGAATTCGTTCCATTGCTGGCTTATCAGCCGGGGAGAGCGGGCGAAAGCCTTGGCATCCGAAACGGATTCCACGATGTGGCCCAATCACTGGCTTTGCGTTTTGGTCTCTCGCCCCTTCCCCGAGGGATCTCCTTCCTCGAGCGGTAGCGAGTGCTGTTCAATATACTCGCCTCGCAGCGGCCCATGCACCTCATCCACCCTGCCGCGACCGCGCTCCCAAACCAGCACATTCTGAAAAACCGGCCGATACCCGGAGCTGTTGTGCAGCCGGGGGGAATTCTGCAGATGATAATAAATACTTGGCTGGATGGAAGCTCCTGAATTGCCGCAGCGCGCGATCGGCTGGCGCACCTGAACGACATCGCCCGTGTTGACCATAATGCTTTCATGCATCAGATGACCAATGACCGAGAATTCATTGGTTGAGTGCTCGATAACCACCATATTTCCATAGCGGGAATAGGGGTTCTCTGTTCCCGGCTTGTTGTCTTCCACCCCGCGAATCACCCGAACCACTTTGCCGGCTGCAGGCGCGAGCACCGGGCGTCCATACGCATAATACATCTCCATTTTCCAGCGCCCGTCCTCCTGGTGTGTAATTCCGTAGCGGTCTGCAATCACGAATTCCAATGCATGTTGTTGCAGCCGGTTACCGAAGTAACGACTGGTTTTTTCGGTGCCACCACCCCACAGCGTGCGCCAGCGGCCACTGAACGGCAGAGTGAGCATGGTTGTATGCGTTTCGAGATCCGGAAACGCCATGTGATACGGGAGCAGGGATAGTTCAACGAGCTGATCAT
>JBFHPA010000051.1:0-13319 GCA_041592955.1 Pontiella sp. | reverse complement strand
GTTTCCTCCAGTAAAACACCCCATGGACGGTCTTCCGTCAACTCGTTGAGAATCGTCGCCACCCCGCCCCGCGTGGCGTCGCGCATCCACTTGATTTTCACTTCGGAAGAAACATCGGCGATCATTGCATTCAACGGCGCGCAGTCGCTCTTCAGATTCGACTTGAGCGGAAAACCCTTGCGCAGGGTCAGCAAGGCCATTCCATGATCGCCCACCGTGCCGCTGACAATAATTTGATCGCCCGGCTTGATGGTTTTCGGTATCAGTGGATTTTCCAGCACGCCGATTCCGGACGTATTGATAAAGATTCCATCGCCCTTCCCCTTCTCCACCACCTTCGTGTCGCCGCAAACGATCTGGACTCCCGCCTCGCGGGCTTTTTCAGCAATCGACTTTACCACCCGCTCCAGCAGATCGAACTCCAATCCCGCCTCAAGAATCACACCCAGCGACAGCCACAGCGGCTTTGCCCCCATCACCGCCAGATCGTTCACGGTTCCACAAACCGCCAGCGATCCGATATCCCCGCCCGGAAACTCGAGCGGGCTCACCACATAGGAATCCGTTGTAAATACGAGTTCTCCATCCACCGGTGGCAACACCGCCCCGTCATCCATCGATTGTGGCCCGACATCGCCCAGCTGTTTGCAAAACAGATCCCGCACCAGCTCGCGCGTCATCCGCCCGCCGGAACCATGCCCGAGAATTATTTTTTCACCCATGGGTTAATCCTTGAATAGGTACGCCGCGTTGCAGGCACCTTCGTTACTGACCATGCAGGAGCCAACGGGCGAATCAGGCGAGCAGACGGTTCCAAACCTGGGACAGTCGGTCGGGACTTTGATGCCGCATAGAATTTCTCCGCAGATGCACCCCTTCGGCTCGTGGCTGTCGGTGACGATATCGAAGCGCCGGTCGGCATCAAACTGAGCAAATTCAGGGCGGATGCCATATCCGGCCTTTGGAATAATCCCCAGCCCGCGCAATTCGTCATCTTTCTCTTCGAACACCTCTTCGATGACATGCTGCGCCTTTAAAGTTCCTTCATGCGAGACCGCGCGGGTGTAGGCATTGAGATTTCCCGAACCGTTTCTAGCCAGCTCGCCGACCAGCAGATGGATGGCGCCGAGCAGATCGATCGGTTCAAAACCTCCGACGGCCATTGGAACCGAATAGCGGTCACATAATGCATCGTAGGCCTTGGTTCCGATAATGGCCGTGACATGTCCCGGGGTGATGAACCCATCGATTTCCGCCACACCCGATGACAGCACCGCATCGAGCACCGGCGGGACGCGCTTGGCGGAAAGCAGCACGGAAAAGTTTTTCACACCCGCCTTGGCCGCCTCATTAATAACGAGTCCGATGCCCGGGAGCGTGGTCTCGAATCCGATGCCGAGAAATACGACATGCCGAATGGGGTCTGATTTCGCCGCCTTCAGCGCCTGGAACGGCGAATAGACGGGTTGCACATCCGCGCCTTCGGCCGCGGCCTTTTCGAGGCTCATGGCCGTGCCGGGCACACGCACCAGATCGCCGAACGTGTAAATGCCCGCGCCATGATCGAGTCCAAGCGATACCGCCTTGTCGATGTATTCAATCGGCGTCACGCAGACCGGGCATCCGGGACCCGAAACCAAGCGCAAATTCGAGGGAAGCATTTCGCGCAGCTTGTATTTGTAGATGGTGTGCGTCTGTCCGCCGCAGACTTCCATGATACTGAACGGCTGATCCCCCACTGTATCGGCAATCGCGCCGGACAGCTTTTTCGCCAGCTCCGGATTCTTGAAATCCTTCAGCAGGTTCATTCGCGCTCACCTGCATTGAGTTCGTTCCAGATGGAGAGCGTTTCCTGCGCCTCGGATTCATCGAGGGTTTCGATGGCCATGCCGGTATGCACTAGCACGTACCTGCCCACTTTCACTTCATCGAGCAAGGCGGTGGAAAATTCCAGCTGCACACCTAGCTGCTCTCCGATCGCCATCTGGCCATCGAGCAGATCAACCACTTTAACTGGTACGGCAAGGCACATGGCTTAAAAAACCCTCGGATGAGCAACAACCGGAACACACAAAAAACGCGGCATATTTTGTTCGCCGCGCTGTTTGATCATGGCTCAAAAGACTAAAAGACCCCGGGCAGGCTTTCCATGAACTCACGTTCCTCGGGCGTCATGTGGTCGCGGATATCCTGGACGATTTCGCTCTGGCCGCGGAAGGCATCCAGGATCGGTCCATACCTGTCCAGCATTCGTCCTATATTTTCAGCACCCTGTCCCGAACGCGCCATGAGCACCACATTGATGGTGGGATATTTCGAGCGGTCGGGGCCATAGAGGTCTTTGCAGATTTTCAGGTAGGACTGCGCATTCACAGCCGAATCGGTCCCGATATAGTTGGTGGAAAGGATAAAGATGGTGTCCGGCTTTTGCTCGAGGGCAAAGCAGATGGCGCGGTTCACATGCACAAACTCCCGCTCTTCACGCTCTCCCAAGGTATAATATTTCATGATGTGCGGACCGGGCGTGTAGTGGTAAACCCACTTGGGATAGACGGGGGGGATATCGTTCGTCATCACTTCCCCTTTGTACCAATCGAGCGCTTTATAGCGATCCCAGAATCCCTCATAGACATTGCCGGGACCATAGGTTTGCTCCAGCTCAAGCGGGTTGACCGTAGAACCCCACTCAACCATTTTTTGTTTGTTTTCCTCCGTGGCCAGCAGCATGTTGGTTGAGAAGGGCGTAGTCAGTTCACTCATGAAAAATGCCGCATTAAAAAGTGCGTATTCCGGTAGGTCATGCACCATGTCGTTCAGGCGCGCCCGAAGAGTATGGAAGCACATGCGCGACTTGGGGCTGAAGCGTCGATCCGCACCGCTGGTGGACGCTGGGCCTGCCAGTACGATGAACACGACCTTTTCACTCTTTTTCTTTACACCGAAAAAGTTGATTTCCGGCAGCGTGAAACCAATATCAGAACCCAGTCCGCCGACGACGTTCATTGCACCCATCCCGCCCATCACACCGGTGATTTCAGGCAGAGCGACATCCATTGCAGGCCGGCGGGTCTTCTTGGCAACCACCCGCTTGCGGAGTTTGGCGGTCTGCTTCTTACGCTTTTCCATCTTGATCGGTACCTGAAGCTTTTTCAGCTTCATCTTGGGACGCTTGTTTTCCTTGGCCACAAACACCTTTTCTTCCTTCGTAATCACGGTGAAGGCCACAAAGGTAATCGCGATCAAAATAACCACGGCATGAATCGCCAGACTCACCAGCATGGCACTGGACTTGGCGTGCTTTGCGAAAAACGGCTTTTTATTCTTTTTCATAGCGACCCCCAGTAACTGGGAAATTATCCCTCATCATCTCTTCCGCCCTTTTCTTCGAATAGTGTCGGCGGCGTTGCGGTATCTTCGCTTTCGTCGAGATTATCGTCCGGCCAAACTGTATTTTCCGGTGTCGGCTCAACCCAGACATACTCCGCCGAAAGATCCGCCGGCAACCGGATCTCACGCACCGTTGACTGCCCGCTGGGTGTCTCGATAACAGCGCGAAAAATCATGCCGATCAACTCGCTCCTGATTCGGCGTCCTTCGCCCTCAAGGTACATCATTCTGTCCCCGCCCTGTATCTCTTTTCGACGCAAAACAATTGAGTTGGAGTCAAAGGCCGTAACCTTACCATTCGGCACGACCGCAAAATTGTGGATGGACGGACGGACGACCAGGTCGGTCACCTTTTCTTCAATGGTGTGGTCCAGGCGTTCCTGATTATAGTAGATGCAATACTTTAGCGTGACATTCTCGAGGTCATAGCCGGTCTGGTTGTCAAACTTGATATTGTAACACAATCGGTTGTAGTAGTTTTTGTAGGTCAGGACCGGCTCTCTCTTTCCGGGCCGGCGGTACCAGAGAAATTTGGTCCATTTGTTCTTTGATTCGGCATCGCGAATGGAGAGTCGGAAATCGGTATTCAAGGCAAAGCGCCGAACGGCGTCCCAATCGCGCACATAAATATAGTCTTCGTCGACCAGACTTTCGGCCTTCAGTTGAATCCTTTTCCCACCATCCGTTTTCAGGGTCAGTTTATCGGTCTGAAGATTATAGTCCTGAATTTCTCCGCGATATTCTTCTCCGTTCATGGTCTTGTAATCGCGTATTTCGCCATGAGATACCGCGCTGATCAGACCGATCGAAAGCACAGAAATTAATTTCAACAACCGCTTCATGCTTTTGTCCTTATAGAGAGTCCTGTTCATCAGCGTATAGATATATCAAATAACGATTACAAGGCCACTTTTTTTGTTTAGGAAAACGAAGGCAAATAACAAACGGCTACAAATAACTGAAAAAAGCGACCAAAACTGCGATGACACGGCATAGCCTCAATTCACCGGCAGCCACCCTCGCCCCATGGCCAGACCATCGGGCGAGAGAGGTTGAATCTACCAGAAGATCACATACAGCGCCACCGTGAGGGCGCATGCACCAAGCCCCCAGATAAGCGCCCCCTTCGATGAGGTCAGATCCATGGTGGTGTTATGCGCAAACACAACCCGTTCCTGTTTCCAGATCAGGCCATAGACGGTCATGATGCCGAGCACGATCAACAACGAGTAGGACATGCTGTACAGGAAGTGCACATCCGGATAAACCGTCGTCAGGATTCCGTAAATGATCGGGTTGGCAATGAGGCCGATCACTCCGGCCCATTGCGCCGAGGTGCGGTTGACCAAGCCGTAAATGAAAACGGCCAGAATGCCGGTGGAAACGAATCCCTGGAACTTCTGGATAAACTCGAAAACGCTCTTGTTGTTCACCAGCATCGGCGCGACCACACAGCCGATTACAACAAATACCCCGATGAAGACACGTCCCATGGTAACAAGCTTAAACTGCGAGGCCTCGCGATCGATATAGCGCTGATAGACGTCCATGGTCAGCAAGGTTGAAGCCGCGTTCAGAACCGCGGCCAGCGATGAAACAATGGCTCCAAGCAACGCGGCAATAACGAATCCGAGAATACCCACATTCTGCGGGATCAGGCGGGTGATCAGCAGCCCCAGTGCGGAGTCATACTTGTAGGACTTCAGCTCGACGCTTTCCACGGAAGCTTCGCCGAAACGTGCAGTCACGGCGGTGTTGTATGCCGTGATTTCTGCAGCCTTTTCCGGATTGGCAACGGCCCATTTTTCATCCAGCTTGAAAATCTGCGCCGAGGCCGGATTGTCGACGGCCTGCTCATAGACCGCAAGATGATCGCCGGCGCTCTTTTCCATGTCTTTGCTATACAAGTTGAAGGCGATGATCCCTGGAATCACGATCACGAACGGAACAACGAGTTTGAGGAATGCGGCGAGCACCAGTCCCTTCTGGCCCTCGGCCAGCGAGGCGGATCCAAGAATGCGCTGGGTGATATACTGGTTCAGACCCCAGTAGTAAAAGTTGGGAATCCAGATGCCCAGAATCAGAATGGGCCATGGCATCGTCGGATTGCTGCCCATGTGCATGGCGGAATCGTTCAGGGTGTTGAACTTTTCCATTACGCCGGCCCCTTGGTCCACCGCCGCCGGAGCCCCGGTCGCAGCAACCAGTTCGGACACATTGGTTCCGCCCAGAGCGTTGAATGCAAAGTAGGTGATGACTCCGCCGCCGACAATCAGGGCCGAACCCTGGAGCAAGTCAGCCCAGGCGCAGGCTTTCAGGCCGCCGACCGCCACGTAGATGGCCGCCATGGCACCGAGCGCCCAGCAGCATCCCGCCAGAGAAAGGGTCACATCGTAGGAGACCATCAGCTCTTTCAAGGTGAGAGCCCCGGCATAAATGACGCCGATCAGGCTGACACCGATCAAAATGAGCATCATCGAAAGGGTCATGAACAGACGCGCCCAGTGGTTGTAGCGCATCTCAAGGAATTCCGGGATGGTGGTGATGCCCGAACGCAGGAAATAGGGTAGCAGCACAAAGGCAACGACCACCAGCGTGATCGCGGCGATCCATTCCCAGCTCGAAACAGACAACCCGTACAGACCGGCCCCCTGCCCCGACATACCCACAAACTGTTCGGCGGAAATATTAGCCGCGATCAGCGAAAAACCGATCAGCCACCACGTCAGACCGCGCCCGGCAAGAAAGTAGTCCGCCGCACCCTCGTCCCCATGCGTGTCCTCGCCCTTTGATTTGTACAGGCCGACAAACAGCACGGCCGCCACAAAAGCAACGAATACGACAATATCAACGATTCCCATCTCTTCCTCCTGAGTATTTTCCCTGGTACCGGTTCAACAATCCAGCAACCACAACCGATCCATAATAAGGATAAAAATAAAAACCGCCATAAACAAAAACGGTAAATATATAAATTTTTACGATGTTGAATTTGGGCTTTGGTTCACTCTTGCAGAACCCGATTCACCATGCGGCTCCTTGGAATGCAGCCGCTTGTCGAAACATTCCGCCCCTGCAAGTCCAGCCAAAGTTCCTGTAATATTTTAGATTCCGCGCGTTAGTCCGAAGGTTCATCAAACTCGGTTAGATCCCACTGATCGCGCCAGGGGATCTCAAAGCGATTCTTTTCCGTAAAGGCGATGGGAAGCCACACATAGCGCCCGTCGATGGCATTCTGAGGGTTCCAGATATCAAAAAGAGCGATATATGCATCCTTTTTCCCATGGACCATCTGGATAAAGGTGCTTTGCGCGCCGAAGGTTTTATCGGCCCCCAGCCCGTTTTGCGGGTTCAGTCCGGTGCATGGATTGTTCAGCTCCATCCATGGGCCGAAAATATGTTCCGCAACCGCACCGCGCGCGGTATTGGGAGCCCATCCGGTACAACCGCTCGCCAGCAGATAGTATGTGCCGTCGCGCTTACAGATGGCCGGAGCCTCCATCCAACGATGAGGAAAAATCCGCACATATCTGCCCGACGGCGCCAGATAATCCTCGGTCAATTCCGAGATATGAAGCGTGCCGTTATTCTCCGATGCGTAGATGTGGTAGGCTTTACCGTCATCATCCACGAACAGCGTCATATCGCGCGCCATTTGACCACCTTCGAAATCCCGGCCCAGAATGTTGTGCTGAACTGTGGCCAGCAGCGGTTCGCCATGGAACTCGATGCCGGCCAGCGTTGCCGGCTTCGGGATCTGCTTCATCTCCTCGGGCGCATTCAGCGGCCAGTTCCCGGCATTCGGGCGGAAGGACTTAAGAAAGGTAAACGGTCCAGCGGGCGCATCGGCAACCGCCACCCCGCTGCGGGCGGCCGCATAACCCTGATCCTTCAGCTCCAAATGAAACCACATCACGAACTTGCCGGTCTTTACGTTGTGGATGACCTTGGGCCGCTCCAGGATGCATCCTTTCGTAATATCGCTCCGAGCGTCATCCGAAACCGGCAGGGCAATACCCTCGTCCGTCCAGTTGTAGAGATCCTTCGAGGAGTAACAATGCACGCCGACCATCGCCCGGTTACCGGCTGTTCCCTCGATCTTATGCTCGCCATACCAGTAGTACGTGCCGTCATGATGGAGCAACCCGCCCCCATGCGCATTGATCGCCACGCCCGCCGTATCCTTCCAGATAGCGCCCGGCGTAAACCGGTCATACACCTCGCCCGCAAAAACCGGACTGAGCATGCCCAGCATCAAAAGAAGCAAACCTGATCGTACCGCTTTTCTTTTCATCATCACTTCCCGCCTTTCATAATCCATCGCAAAACAAACGTATAAATCAACATACCCCCGAAAGCCGCCTTTGACCTATCCCCCGTGAGCAGAGCTTTACTGTTGTCTCTCCTCCGAAGGCGCCGCGAGCTCGGGAAACTTTGAAACGTCCGGTTTTGCCAGAATCTTCACATCAATTGCATCGAGAACCGATCGTTCGGTCATCGTTTTTTCGACGCCACCATTTAAAGGTATCAGGCGGTAGGCATAGGCGTAAATGTTTTCATTGAGCCGATGCTGCTCAAGGGGCGGCCAGCGCCATGAATTAATGCCGCCTACCCCGCTCTGTCCGGCGTCAATGTTCACGAAAATCTTTTCAGAGCGCTCCATCTGGAAGCTGTAGTCGGAAGTCCGCATGGTGTCGGTGCTGTAGAAACGCGCACCGAATCCCAAGGGCGCGCCTTCGCCTGCCACCAACAGACCGAAGCCGTTGCGGTCCGTCAGCGCCGCCCAACGCACATCGGTCTTGTTGCCGTTTTCCTGCGGTCGCGAATAGTCGACCCACTCGCCATCCACCGTTCCGCGATAAATACCCACGGGTTCAAAGTTGCGGTCGTTGTAGGTCTCCCCGCCGCGCCCGAACCACTCGATGTTTTCCAACTCGCCGGAAAGCTCCCACTGCATCCCGACGCGCAGCGGCGGTCGGATAAAGTCGGGCATGTGTGTCAGATCGAAAGCGGCTTCGACGGCCAGTTCGCCATCTGGAAAGACGGTGTAAACCGCGGCAAAACCGCAATGCACCGTCGGCAGCAGCTTGCGGACGGTTATCCGCGCACTCCCGCCCGCCTGCGCGACGCTGATGCTTTCAAGTTCGGCGTTGATGCCGGCGGAGTCGAGCGCTTTGTGCACGGGGATCCTCTTGCCGCGATCATTATTTGTTTGAGCACGCGACAGTTCCGGCAGCCCCCCGGCGGCAATCAGATCCATCCCTTTCATTCTGTAGAGGGCCAGAGCCCCGGCGATCTTATCGAACACCACTTCGAATTCCGCGCCCTTGACGATGATCGATTGCGCGGTCTCATCCACCGATACCTCACCTCGCACATCGGCATAGGCGGCAGGCTTTTCAATCGGGAGTTTAAACTGATCCCACGCCAGCAGATGCCCCTCTTCGACCAGTGGGTGGTAGCCCTTCTTTGCGCGGAATGCGAAATTCAGGAAATACTCCCGCCCGGCTTCAGGAACGATGTTTGGAAGATCAAGTGAAACGGTTTTTTCGGCATGCGGGGGAATGTCCAGATCGGCCAATTCGCCGGCGGCAATCTCCTTGCCGTTGGCCTCTATGTTCCAGCATCCGGAAACCCGGTCGCTTATCGGAATAAAATCGAACCGGTTTTTGATCTTAACCGTACCGTTCTGCAGATCGACGGGCGAGACGTGCACATTGCGCTGCAGCCATTTCATGGCATAGGTGCCCGGGTGCGGCACCTGGCCGGCATCAAGCAGTCCATTCATGCAGAAGTTGCCATCGCTGCGTATTCCCGCAGGTTTTTCGAACCACCCGCCATAGGCAAAAAAGGTGTTTTTGACGGGGCCTTGTCCGATGTTCTTCCTGAACTCGTCAGGCACGGGCGTGCGGATGCCTTGATCCATCCAGTCCCAGACAAAGCCCCCGCCGGCGGCATTGTCCTCGTAGAACAGATCCCAATAAGCCTGCGCGCCACCGGTTGAATTGCCCATGGAGTGCATATATTCGCAGATGATAAAGGGTTTGGAGGGATACGTTTCAAGGTACTCAGGGATCAGATCGGAGCGTAAATACATACGGCTCACAATGTCGGTATTCACCTGCTCCTCGCTTCGTTCGTAATGAACGGGACGGGTCGGATCATTTCTCTTGAGCCACTCGTAACAGGCTTTGATATTGACCCCATCTCCCGCCTCATTGCCTATTGACCAGGTGATCACCGAGGCGTGGTTCCTGTCGCGCGCGACCATGCGCTTCACCCGGTCGAGATGGGCGGCCTTCCACTCAGGCTGCTTGGCGAGCGATTCCTCCTCATAGCCCATGCCATGCGATTCGATATTGCCTTCATCCCAGAGCATGATGCCGTACTGGTCGCACAGGTCATACCACAACGGCACGTTGGGATAGTGCGCGGTACGCACCGCATTGAAATTATTTTCCTTCAACAGCCGGATATCGCGGAGCATCGATGCGCGGTCTATGGTATGGCCCGTATCCGCATGGTGCTCATGTCGGTTCACGCCTTTGATCAGTGCCGGAACCCCGTTCAAGCAGAAACGGTTGTTCTTGATTTCCGCTTCGCGGAAACCAACACGTTGCGGGATCACCTCGATGGTTTTCCCGGCGGCGTCCTTGAGCGTGATGAGCGCGGTATACAAGGCGGGCGTTTCGGCGCTCCATTTTTCAGGGGCGGCAACGGGAATCGCCAGACTGGCATGCTGACGGCTCGGCGATCCGCCCCTGCCAACTTCCTCGCCTTCAGGATCGAGCAGTACGACTTCCAGAGAGCCGACCGGATTAAGGATTTCGGCTTCCACTTTAAGAACTGCATCTTTGTATTGATCGTCGAGATCGGTAACAATGGAGAAGTCTCGGATGTGGCTCCGCGCGGTGCTCCAGAGATAGACATCCCGGTAGATGCCGGATAGACGCCAGAAGTCCTGCCCTTCGAGGTAGGAGCCGTCGCACCAGCGATAGACCTCCGCCGCGACCGTGTTTTCGCCCGGTTTCAGATATTTCGTGACATTGAATTCGGCCGGCGTACGGCTCCCCTGCGAGTAGCCGACCTTCCGTCCGTTGACCCACAGATAGAAAGCCGCGTCCACCCCGTCAAACACGATATAGGTTTCGCGCCCGTCCCAATCCTTAGGTACCTCAAATGTGCGTCGATAGGATCCCACCGGATTCCATTCAGTCGGCGCATTGGGCGGATCCTTTTTGAACGGATATTTGATGTTAGCATAGATCCGCAGGCCGTGACCTTCCATCTGCCAGTTGGACGGCACTGGAATCGTCCCCCACCCGCTCACATCAAACGATGGTTTATAAAACTCGACCGGTCGATCAGCCGGACTCTTCACCCAGTTGAACTTCCACTCCCCATTCAGTGACTGAAACCATGGCGAGGCAGTCCGATCATATGCTCTTGCCGAAATCGCATCGGGATAGACCATCATTGTGGCATGCGGCGCCTCACGATTGATCTGCAACACGCTTAGGTTGTTCCATTCGGGACGTTGAACCGAACAAGAGCTCAACAGAACCCCGACAATCAATCCCGCCATACTATATGCAAATCGATTCATACCCGCTCTTTCTGTACTGAAGATTGCTGTCAATCCCTTGCTTCCCGCCGTTTTTCGACAGCCGCGCTGCCCCACCAGTCAGGACTGGGCTGTTTGCTTTTGTCCAGAAAGTCGGCATGCTGCTTTTCGAGCAGGGGCATTTGCTTTTCGCGCGCGACCTGCAATCGGGCATCGAAGCGCTCCTGCTTGAAGCGGGGATCGGCGACGGGTATTTTTGCGCCGGTATCGGCCAGCCATGCATCGAGACGCTTCCGCAGATCCGCCACCTTTTCGGGTTGCTCGGTTGCGAGATCATGCTGTTCGCCAATGTCCACGGTGAGATTATAAAGCTCATTGCGGCCGTCTTCGTGATAATAGATCAGCTTCCACGCCTTCGAGCGGATGATCGACGACGGCTCGCCGCCCTGATTGCCATAGTGTGGATAGTGCCAGAAGAGGTCGCGGTCGGGAATCTTTCCGCCCTTGAGTACGGGCACCAGACTGACGCCATCCACATGCTGATCCGGCTTCAGCGGAAGTCCGGCCAGCTCGAGCAGCGTGGGATAAAAATCCATGCCAATGGCCGGCACCTGCGTGGAGGACCCGGACGAGGTCATGCCGGGCACATGGATAATAAAGGGCTCACGAATGCCGCCCTCCCACTGACGCCCCTTCCCGCCGCGAAACGGCAGCAGGCTGGTTGAAAAGGCATCACCGGAGGAAACCCCGCCGTTGTCGGACGTAAAAACGACGACCGTATTTCGATCCAGTCCGGTTTCACGGAGTTTGTCGAGGACGATCCCGACGGCGGTGTCGAGGGTCTCGACCATGCCGGCATAGATGGGGTTGTCCTGCACCTGACGAACGGCCAGCCGTCGGTCGAACTTGAAGCGGGTACGATTTTCGGTCAGCCCCATCATGTCGGCTTTATCGCGATACTTTTTATAGAGTGCTTCGGTGGTCTGGATGGGGCCGTGCACCGTGTAGAAAGAGAGATAGGCCAGAAAGGGTTCCTGCTGATGCGCCTCTATGAAGGATGCTGTCTCCCGAGCCAGCCGCAGCGTCAGCGACTCGCCGTCCGTTCCGTTTTCCAGCCTCGGATTATCCCACGGCGCAAAGTAGCCGCCTTTGGGCGATCCGACATCCCACCCGCCCTTGTTGATCATGAACCCGTGATCCTCCGGCCAGGATCCCTGTTCGCCTAAATGCCACTTCCCGGCAAAGAATGTGGTGTATCCGGCGGTGCGAAAGGCTTCAGCCAGCGTGGTGTCTTCGTGCGGCAGGTTGCGCGTATACTCGGCATTGAGCACCGGATCGCCCTTGTCCCAATCCAGTCCGGCTTTGTCACCGATCCATTGGGTGATGCCATGTCGCGGCGGTGTTTTGCCCAGCATGATACTGGCCCGCGATGGACTGCACACCTGACAGGCGGCATAGCCCTGATCAAAGCGCATGCCGGACGCCGCCAGCGCATCGATGTTCGGCGTTTCATGAAAGCGGCTGCCCGCATAGCCCAGATCGGTGCACCCGAGATCGTCCACCAGAATGAACAGAACATTGCGCGGCTGCTCAGCGCTGGCCAGCAACGCGGCACACGCCAACCCTACGAGACACCCTTTCAATCCAGTTTGCATACGCCTACGGCCGGGAAGCCAACACCGCCACTTCACCCGCATCCAGCGGGCGGGTCCAGATGGAGATTTCGTCCATTGCGCCCATGAAGGATTTGACCGGCAGGGAATCATAGGCCTTGTGGCTGTAGTTAAAGCCACCGAACCCCAGCCGCACGGCCTGATCAAAATGAAGCGCACGATCCAATCCGGAAACCTTCGTTTTCACGGGCTTGCCGTCGACATAGACCAGCACCTCGGAAAGTTTGCAACCGTCCTTCGGCATGGTGGCCGCAAGGTGGTGCCACTTGCCGTCGCTGAGGTTGGCATCCGCCACCAGTTTCTGGCTTTTGGAAATCATGATTTCGGGCGCTCCGTTATTGAGGTGCAGGTTGAAAAAGTTTTTCATCCCGCCGCCCCAGATGGAGCCGGAGTTGACCAGCACCTGGTTTTCCGGCGAAGCGGTTTTCACCCACAGTGCATAGGAGACGGCATGGTCGCCATGAAGCGGTCCCATGGCATAGACGCCCATACGGCTGTCTTCGGAAAATTCCACCGCACGGCCGTGCGGACCGGCAACCGGCTCCAGATTGGCCTTGAGGGCACTGTAGTGCGGGCCGAACGCGCCCATATTCGGAACCAGCCGGGTACATTTCACGCCGCGCAGCGTTTTGGCATCTTCCTTTTTCTGCCGGCCGGAGAGGCCCATGATCGGATGGTCGCTGAGCGCCACATCC
>JBFHPA010000050.1:0-13778 GCA_041592955.1 Pontiella sp. | reverse complement strand
TTGCCGAGAATTTGCTGATTTTTTTTCGGCTTCAAGGTTGACACCTTTTTGCATTTCTATAGAGTACGCCGTCTTATTTGCCAAATCAGCTACAGTGCAGGTGCGGCAGTTTTATTTTTTAAACAGGCTTCGTTTTGCATTTGTTACCGATGCAGCGGGGTTTTTGTTTGTCTGTTTTAGGAATAGGCGTCGCCCATGTAGCTCAGTTGGTAGAGCGCATCCTTGGTAAGGATGAGGTCAGCAGTTCAAATCTGCTCATGGGCTCCACTATTTGGTGTTGTAAGTAACGAATATTAACTGAAGATTCAGGAGGTAATAAAATGGCTAAGGACAAGTTCGAACGGACAAAGCCCCACGTGAATGTGGGCACGATTGGTCACGTTGACCATGGTAAGACTACAGTAACTGCATCCATCACGTGTGTACAGGCCGCCAAGGGACTGGCTGAATACATCGCATATGACAGCGTTGCAAAAGCATCGGAATCCCAGGGTCGTCGTGACTCCACCAAGATTCTGACCATCGCGACTTCGCACGTTGAGTACGAGTCCGACAAGCGTCACTATGCACACGTCGACTGCCCCGGTCACGCCGACTATGTGAAGAACATGATTACGGGTGCTGCGCAGATGGACGGCGCGATTCTCGTGGTTGAAGCTCCTTCCGGTCCGATGCCGCAGACCCGCGAGCACATTCTCCTGGCCCGCCAGGTTGGTGTTCCGAAAATCGTTGTTTTCCTCAACAAGTGCGACCTCGTCGATGACGAAGAATTGATCGAACTCGTTGAAATGGAAATTCAGGAACTCCTCGCCAAGTACGAGTTCGAAGAAGATTCTCCCATTGTTCGTGGTTCTGCTCTTAAGGCGATCAACGATCCGTCCGGCCCCGATGCCCAGTGCATTCAGGATTTGATGGATGCGCTCGACTCCTGGATTCCGGAGCCGGAACGTATTACTGACCAGGCATTCCTGCTTCCGATCGAAGACGTGTTCTCCATCGAAGGCCGTGGTACCGTTGTTACAGGTCGTGTTGAGCGTGGTGTCATCCACACCGGCGACGAAGTTGAAATCATCGGCATCAAGGATACCGCCAAAACCACCTGCACCGGTGTTGAAATGTTCCGCAAGATCCTCGACGAGGGTCAGGCCGGCGACAATGTGGGCGTTTTGCTCCGCGGCACCAAGAAGGAAGAAGTTCAGCGTGGTCAGGTTCTGGCCAAGCCCGGTTCTATTAACCCGCACACCAAGTTCAAGGGCGAAGTATACGTTCTGTCCAAGGACGAAGGTGGCCGTCATACGCCTTTCTTCAAGGGCTATCGTCCCCAGTTCTACTTCCGCACAACGGACGTGACCGGTGATATTACACTGCCTGAAGGCGTGGAAATGGTAATGCCCGGCGACAACATCACGATGGATGTCGAACTTATTACTCCGATCGCGATGGAGCAGCACATGCGCTTCGCCATCCGTGAAGGGGGTCGCACCGTGGGTGCCGGCCGCGTTACTGAAATCGTTGCGTAACGCAGTGACCTAACGGGCACGGGCAGAGCAATCTGCCCGTTGTCCCTACAACTGACAGGACGGAACCATGCCAAGGGATATTATTACTCTGGCCTGCACGGAGTGCAAAGAGCGCAACTATACCGGAACTCGCAATAAAAAGCTGGAAACCGGTCGTCGCGAAGTCAAGAAGTATTGTCCGCGTGACAAGCGGCATACCTTGCACCGTGAAACCAAGTAGTTCATGGATTTTGAAGACAGGTGAGTAGCTCAATTGGCAGAGCGCCGGTCTCCAAAACCGGGGGTTAGGGGTTCGATTCCCTTCTCACCTGCCACTTTAGAAAACTGGAAAGCAAATAATGAATAAACTAAGCCAAGGTGTCGGAAGTCTCAAAGCCTTCCTCAATGAGGTAAAGGTTGAGTTGCTGAAATGTACCTGGCCGACCCGCAAGGAACTGTTTGGACAGTCTGTGGTGGTCATTATTTCGGTCATCATTCTCGGTGCTTTTGTGGGGCTGTGCGATGTGGTGAACATCAATCTGCTACGCTTCATCATTCGCTAGTTTATTCAGTAGGGATCATACGAAATGCCAAAACAATGGTACATCCTGCATGCGCTTTCCGGCCACGAGCTGAAGGTTCAGAAGAACATCGTCAGCCGCGTGCAGCAGGAAGAGATGGAAGAGGTTATCGGAGAGGTATTGATCCCCGCCGAAAAAGTCTCGGAAGTGAAGCAGGGTAAGAAAACGACGGTAAACCGCAAGTTTTTCCCGGGTTATTTGTTGATCAACATCAGTCTGTATGGCGAGGACAATGCGGTGAATGCCGAAGCCTGGTCGTTCATACAGAACACGCCTGGTGTGATCGGTTTCCTGGGGGGCGAAAGACCCGCCCCGCTGAGCGACGACGAAGTGAACAGCATTGTTCACCAGATCGAAGAGAAGAAGGAAGCAGTTGCGCCGAAGGTAATGTTTGAACCTGGCGAAACGGTGAAGATCACGGACGGACCGTTCATGAACTTCAGCGGCATGATCGAAGAGGTTGATCCGGAACGCGGAAAACTGAAAATTTCCGTTTCCATCTTCGGACGCACCGCTCCGGTGGAACTGGAATACTGGCAAGTGGAACGCTCGGCTGAATAAAATTTGATTTGAGGATTGTTATGGCTAAGGAAATCACAGGGTACATCAAGTTGCAGATCCCGGCAGGGCAAGCAAACCCTGCGCCCCCGGTGGGCCCCGCATTGGGTCAGCATGGCGTAAACATTATGGAGTTCTGCAAGGCGTACAACGCCGCAACGCAGAGTCAGGCAGGCATGGTGATCCCTGTGGTGATCACCGTCTACAGTGACCGCAGTTTTTCGTTTATCACAAAGAGCCCGCCCGCAGCTGTGCTGCTGAAAAAAGCCGCCGGCTTGGCGAAGGGGTCCGGTGTTCCGAACCGCGACAAGGTCGGAAAAGTAACCCGCGCGCAGATTGAGGAAATTGTCGAAGTCAAGAAAGATGACCTGAATGCCAGCGATCTTGATGCCGCAGTTCGTATCATCGAAGGTACCGCGCGCAGCATGGGAATCGAGGTGGAGTAATATGGCTATTCATGGAAAAAAATACACCGCAGTGGCGGAACAGGTTGACCGGGAAGCGGATTACAGCGTTGATGCCGCAATTTCATTCCTGCAGAGCAACCCGACCGCTAAATTTGACGAAACATTGGAATTTGCCTTCCGGATGGGGGTTGACCCGTCCAAATCCGATCAGGCGATCCGCTCTACCGTTGCGCTGCCGCATGGTACCGGTAAAGATGTCCGCGTCATTGTTTTTGCAACCGGCGATGCCGCTGAAGCGGCCCGTGAAGCGGGCGCCGCGGAAGTGGGCTTTGAGGAACTGATCAAGAAGGTTCAGGATGGCTGGACTGATTTCGACGCGGCCGTCGCCACGCCGGATGCGATGAAGGAAGTCCGTAAGGTGGCGCGTGTGCTTGGTCCGCGCGGTCTGATGCCGAATCCAAAAACCGGAACGGTTACGGACGACACGGCCGCGGCTGTCAATCAGCTCAAGGCTGGTCGGGTTGAATTTCGCATGGATCGCAACGGTAACATTGCCGTGCCGTTCGGAAAGCGTTCTTTTGAAAAGGTCGCGTTGCTGGAAAATGCCAAGGCGGTGGTGGATGCCATCAATGGCGCAAGGCCAGCAACCGCAAAGGGTACATACATCAAACGTTGCACTATTTCCAGTACCATGGGTCCCGGACTCAAGGTTGCCTTAAAGGAAATCTCCGCATAGGAAAAGGTTGGGTATTTAAATGAAACCTGAAGAAAAAGGTCTGAGACCAGAAAAAGTAGCGGAAGCCGCCGAAATTGATGAGCGCGTCTCCGGTGCACTGTACATGATTCTTGCCGACTACACCGGCATGGATATGCCCATGACTACCGAGTTGAAAGCATCGCTCCGGGAAAACGGCGCATCCTACAATGTGGTCAAGAACCGCATGCTCAATCGCGCGCTTCCCGCCGATGCATCCGAACTGCTCAAGGGGCAGACCGCGATGATCTACGGGGAAGGCGATGTGGTTGAGGTCGCCAAGGTCATCAAGAAATTTACCGCGTCAAACAAGAAGCCTGTAGTCAAGGGCGGTTTTGTTGAAGGCAAGGCCGTCAGCGCAGAGGATGTGGTTGAGCTGGCCAAGCTTCCTCCCAAGGATGTTATGCGCGCCATGTTGCTCGGCACGCTGCAGGCACCCTGCAGCCAGCTCGTTGGCGTTCTGGATCAGAAGGTCGCAAGCCTGGTATACGTACTGAGCGCGGTAAAAGATAAAAAAGAAACAGAAGCTTAAACAGTTTAAATTCAAGATAGCAGTTCAAGGAGGTACAAAATGTCCGAAGAAACAAAAGAAGCAGTAGTACTCGAAGGTAAAATGGCGGAATTCGTTGATTGGGTGGAAACCATTTCGGTTCTCGAACTCTCTCAGCTCGTTAAGGCGCTCGAAGATCGTTTGGGTGTAACCGCGGCCGCTCCGGCAGCAGTTGCAGTCGCAGCTCCGGCTGGTGGCGACGAAGGCGGCGCAGCTGCCGAGCAAAGCGAATTCGAAGTCGTGCTCAGTGCTGCCGGCGGTTCCAAGATCCAGGTGATCAAGGAGCTTCGCGGTATTACCGGTCTCGGCCTGAAAGAAGCCAAGGAACTTGTGGACGGTGCTCCGTCCAGTGTCAAGACCGGGCTCTCCAAGGAAGACGCCGAAGCCATGAAGGAAAAACTCGAAGGTGTTGGAGCAACTATCGAACTCAAGTAAACCCCCGCGTTTTCTTGCTCTTTGACAGATTGCGCCGCCAAGCGGTGGCATGTGTATTGTTCCCCTTTGAGAACCAAAGGGGAACAAGCGTTATCCAACTTAACCTGAAGGTGCGGAATGGCTGATAGAAAAAACTTTGGTAAGCTCACCGACGCGCTAGACGCGCCAGACTTGATTGAAATCCAACTTAATTCCTACCGGGACTTCCTTCAGCAGGACGTGTCTCCTTCCCGTCGTAAAAAGATGGGCTTGCAGGCCGTTCTGGGTGAAGCGTTCCCGATTGAGAGTTATGACGGACAGATTGCGCTTGATTTTGTAAGCTACGAAATCAAGACGCCGAAGCTCGACCACATGGAGTCTCTCCGTGAGGGCGAAACGTTTTCGGCGCCGCTGTATGTTACATTCAAGCTGCGTGAAGGCGAGGATCTGCGTGAAGATACGCTCTTCATGGGTGAGATTCCGTTGATGACTGAAAGCGGCAGCTTTGTGGTTAACGGTGCTGAGCGCGTAATCGTGAGTCAGCTGCACCGTTCCCCGGGCATCTGTTTCGAGCAGTCCCAGCATGCCAACGGATCCATTCTGCATTCGTTCCGTATTATTCCCGACCATGGTTCGTGGATTGAGGCACAATTCGATACCAGCGACCTGATCTACATCTATCTCGACCGCAAGCGTCGGCGCCGCAAATTCCTGGCATCGACCTTCCTGCGTGCTCTCGGGTATGCCACGGACGAGGAAATTCTCGGCCTGTACTATAAATATGCGAGCTTCTCGCTCTCTAAGAGCAAGTATGCCGAAGCCGACCTTGAAAATCTGGTTCTCAGCGACGACATTGTCGACGCTGATTCCGAGTCCGTTATTGGACGCCGCTACGACGCGCTGACGGTCGATATGATCCAGCGCATGAAGCTGGCCGGCTATAAAAAGGTTTCTGTGGTAAACGTATCCTGGGACCAAGGCCTTTTCCTCAAGAGCGTTCAGGCCGATACGACCCGCACCGTCGACGAAGCCCTGAAGGATCTCTACCAGAAGCTGCGTCCTGGCGATCCTCCGACGACCGCCTCCGCTCGTCAGATGATCAAACGCCTGTTTTTTGATGAAGCGCGTTTCAGCCTCAGCCGCGTCGGTCGCTACAAGATCCAGCAGAAGCTCGGCATCGACAGCACCTCCCTGACGCTGGAAGTTGAAGATGTGGTTGAAGCACTCCGCTATCTGCTCAAGATTCGTTTGGGCGAGGGTACGTTGGACGACATCGACCATCTGGGCAGCCGCCGCATACGCACGGTCGGTGAATTGCTGGAAGGGCAGTGCCGTGTAGGTCTGGCCCGTATCCAGCGCCTTGTGAAAGAGCGCATGACCATCTTTGACACGACGGTTGATCGCCTCTCATCCCAGAAGCTTATCAACCCGAAGGCGCTTTCCGCCGTGATCAAGGATTTCTTTGGCCGCAGCCAGCTTTCGCAGTTCATGGATCAGACCAACCCGTTGTCGGAACTGACCCACAAGCGGCGCCTTTCCGCACTCGGTCCGGGCGGCCTGAACCGCGACCGCGCAGGCTTCGAAGTGCGCGACGTTCACAGTTCGCACTACGGACGCATCTGCCCGATTGAAACGCCGGAAGGGCCGAACATCGGCCTGATCTCCTCGCTGTCCACCTTCGCGAAGGTCAATGAATACGGTTTTATTGTTACACCGTACCTCAAGGTCAGCAAGGGCAAGGTTTCCAAGCATCTTGATTGGCTTACGGCCGACGAGGAAGAACGCTACGTCATCGCTCAGGCCAATGCTGAAATCGACGACAAAAACTGCTTCGTCAATGACCGTGTCATGGTCCGTGTCCGCGGCGACTTCATCGAAGTTCCGCCGGAAAAAGTCGAATACATGGATGTATCACCGAAACAGGTGGTATCCATTGCTGCCGGCTTGATTCCGTTCCTCGAGCACGACGACGCCAACCGTGCGCTCATGGGCTCGAACATGCAACGCCAGGCCGTTCCGCTGATGCATGCGGAACGTCCGTATGTCGGAACCGGCATCGAAGGCCGTCTGGCCCGCGACTCCCGTGTTCTTGTAACGGCTTCGGAACCCGGCAAGGTCGCCTATGTTTCCGCCGACCGCATTGTGGTCTCGAAAGACGGAAAGATGCCCGCCAAGAAATCGGGCAACAGCGAGTCCAAGACCTACAACCTTCGCAAGTTCATGCGTTCCAATGCAGGCACCTGCCTGAATCAGCGCCCACTCGTTAAGGTCGGTCAGAAAGTCGCCGAAGGGGATGTTCTGGCCGATGGTGCTGGCACGGATCAGGGCGAGCTTGCTCTCGGCCGAAATGTGGTCGTGGCCTTCATGCCTTGGGGCGGCTATAACTTCGAGGACGCCATTCTGATCAACCAGAAGCTGGTTCGCGATGATGTTTACACCTCCGTGCATATCGAGGAATTCGAATGCGGTGCCCGCGATACCAAGCTGGGTCCGGAAGAAATCACGCGGGACATTCCGAATGTGGGCGAAGAAGCGCTGAAGAACCTGTCGCACGACGGGATCATCCAGATCGGTGCGGAAGTGAAACCCGGCGACATTCTGGTGGGTAAGATCACCCCGAAGAGTGAAACCGAGCTCGCTCCGGAAGAGCGTCTGCTTCGCGCCATCTTCGGCGAAAAAGCCGCTGACGTTCGCGACACGTCGCTGAAAGCGCCTTCAGGCACGTACGGTATCGTGATGGACGTCAAGGTTTCCTCCAAGGATACGGCGCTCAAGGGCGACAAGCCCACGGATGTGAAGAAGCTCCAGAGCGAAATTTCCGAACGGCATGAAGATGTGGTTTCGCAGCTGACCGAGGATCTCACCGAGGCGCTGTCCAACATTCTACTGGGTGAAAAGATTCCGCTGGACGTGATGAATGCCGAAAGCGGCGATGTGATCATCCCCGCCAACCGCAAGATCACCAAGACGCTCCTGCGCAAGCTTGCGGCGAACTATGAACACGTTGAAATCGATCCGAGCCCGATCCGCATCAAAATCATGGGCATCATCGACGAATACCGCGGCAAGTTCACCGAAGCCAAGCAGGACAAGGATCGTTCGCTGGATCGCGCCGGAAGCGGCGAAGATGTGGACGCCGGAATCGTGAAGTCGGTGAAGGTGTACATCGCCACCAAGAAAAAGCTTTCCGTGGGTGACAAGATGGCCGGTCGTCACGGTAACAAGGGTGTAATTTCCCGTATCGTTGCCGAAGAAGACATGCCTTTCCTCCCGGACGGAACGCCGGTTGATATCGTGCTCAACCCGCTCGGCGTGCCTTCGCGCATGAACGTGGGGCAGGTGCTGGAAACCCATCTCGGATGGGCCTGCAAGCATCTCGGCATGCATGCCGCGACTCCGATTTTCGACGGGATCTCGGAACAGCAGATCCGCGACATGCTTGGAGAAGCCGGGCTTGCCGAAGACGGTAAAACCGATCTCTACGACGGCCGTACCGGCGATCGTTTTGAACAGCGGGTCGTGGTGGGCGTAATCTACATGCTCAAGCTGCACCATCTGGTCAGCGAAAAGATCCATGCCCGCGCCGTGGGCCCATACTCACTTGTAACGCAGCAGCCTTTAGGTGGTAAAGCCCAGTACGGTGGCCAGCGTTTCGGGGAAATGGAAGTGTGGGCACTCGAGGCCTATGGTGCGGCACACGCACTGCAGGAAATCCTGACGGTCAAGTCCGACGATATTGCCGGACGCACCCGCATGTACGAAGCGATCGTCAAGGGCGAAAACGTCCTCGACTCCGGCCGCCCGGAATCGTTCAACGTACTGATCAAGGAGCTGCAGGGGCTCGGCCTGAACTTCCAGGTGAAGAACGAGGATGGCGAACCCATCCTTTCGTCCTAGTTCGCGAACCCCAACGACCTACATTTAGATTGCAGGAGGAATACCCGTGGAAAACAATTCAAGCAACGTTGCCGATATCTTCGGCATCAAGCAGCAGGAACAAACCGACTTCGCGAACATTACGCTCGCTTCACCCGAAGCGATCCGGTCGTGGAGCCACGGCGAAGTAAAGAATCCGGAAACGATCAACTACAGAACCTTCAAGCCGGAAAAGGGCGGGCTGTTCTGTGAGCGCATCTTTGGCCCAACCAAGGACTGGGAATGCTCGTGCGGAAAATATAAGCGCATCAAGCATAAAGGTGTGATCTGCGACCGTTGCGGCGTCGAAGTGACGCTGTCGCGCGTTCGTCGTGAGCGCATGGCGCATATCGAGCTGGCCGTGCCGGTTTCGCATATCTGGTTCTTCAAGGCCACACCAAGCCGCATGGGTTTGATTCTCGACATGACGATGCGCAACCTCGAGCGCGTTCTTTACTACGACAACTATATCGTGGTGGACCCCGGCGATACCCCGCTGAAGGAAAAGCAGCTGCTCTCCGAAGAGGAATACCGGGAAGCGTGCGACAACTATGGCTTTGACAGTTTCGTGGCCAAGATCGGCGCCGAAGGCGTGCGGGAACTGCTCTCGAAGATCGATCTTCTTGAAATGCTCAAAGAGCTGGAAGAAGCCATGATGAACACCCGCTCCAAGCAGACCCGCAAAAAGCTGGTCAACCAGATGAAGGTCATGGAAGGGTTCATCAAGAGTCACTCCCGTCCCGAGTGGATGGTCATGGAAGTGCTGCCGGTCATTCCGCCGGACTTGCGCCCCCTGGTTCCGCTGGAAGGCGGCCGTTTTGCCACTTCCGACCTGAACGATCTTTACCGTCGTGTCATCAACCGCAACAACCGCCTGCGGACTCTGCTTGCGCTGAAGACGCCGGAAGTGATTATCCGCAACGAAAAGCGCATGCTGCAGCAGTCGGTGGACGCGCTGTTCGACAACGGTCGTCATGGCCGCGCTGTAACGGGACCGGGCAACCGCCCGCTGAAATCGTTGAGCGATATGCTCAAGGGTAAGCAGGGCCGTTTCCGCCAAAACCTGCTCGGTAAGCGTGTCGACTACTCCGGCCGTTCCGTAATTGTTGTCGGCCCGACCCTCAAACTGAACCAGTGCGGCCTCCCCAAGAAAATGGCCCTGGTTCTTTTCGAGCCGTTCATCATCCGCAAGCTGAAAGAACGCGGCGTGGTTCACACCGTGCGCAGCGCGAAAAAGATGATTGAACGCGAGGTTGAAGAAGTGTGGGACATCCTCGACGAGGTCACCCGCGGACACACGGTCATGCTGAACCGCGCGCCGACGCTTCACCGTCTTTCGATCCAGTCGTTTGAGCCGATCCTGATCGAAGGGGAGGCCATCCAGCTGCATCCGTTGGTTTGTACCGCCTACAACGCCGACTTCGACGGCGACCAGATGGCTGTCCATGTGCCGCTGTCGGTCGAGGCACAGGTGGAGTCAAAGAGCCTGATGCTTGCGACCAACAACATCTTCTCGCCGTCATCCGGCAAGCCGGTAACTACCCCGACGCAGGACATCGCGCTGGGTGTGTACTTCCTCACTTCGGAGTCCCAGTCGTACCTGATGGAACGCAAGAGTGGTAAGAAGAAAACCGGTCACGAGCATTTGCGCATGATGAACGACATCATGGAAGTGCACACGGCCTACGATGAAGGGGTTGTCAGGCTGCACGACCGCATTCGCTACCGCAATCCGGACTACCAGCGCGAAACCCGCAACGGCGACCAGAAGCGCTCGGTAATCACCACCACCGTTGGCCGCATCTTCTTCAACGAAGTCTGGCCGGATGCGCTGGGCTTTGTAAACAAGACCGCCACGAAAAAGGTGGTGGGTACGCTGATTGAGCAGTGCTATGAAATTGCAGGGCACAACGAAACCGTCAAGGTGCTCGACGACCTCAAGAACCTGGGCTACGAACACGCCACGATTTCGGGAATGTCCATTGGCCTCTGCGACATGATTATTCCGCAGGACAAGGCCGGCATGGTTGCCGCCGCACGTGAGGAAATAGAGCAGGTTGAAGCAAAGCACCGCAAGGGCCTCATCACCGAGGGCGAGCGCTACAACATGATCATCGACATCTGGACGGACACCAACGACAAGCTGACCAACAAGCTGTTTGATGTCCTCGAGAAAAACGATGATCCGATGAACGTTCAGTCGAAAGACGAATTGAATCCGGTTTACGTGATGGTCGACTCCGGCGCCCGTGGTTCCCGTCAGCAGATTCGTCAGTTGGCCGGCATGCGCGGTCTGATGGCCAAGCCGTCCGGCGAGATTATTGAACGCCCGATTCTGTCGAACTTCCGCGAAGGGCTGTCCGTGCTTGAATACTTTATTTCGACGCATGGTGCCCGAAAAGGTCTGGCTGATACGGCGCTGAAGACGGCCGACTCCGGTTACCTGACCCGTAAGCTGGTGGACGTATCGCACGACATCATTATCACCGAAGAGGATTGTCATACCCTCAACGGCATCGAAGTGAGTGCCATTACCGAAGGGGACGACGAACTCGTCTCTCTCGCTACACGCATTATCGGTCGTACGGCCGCGGAAGACATCTGCAACCCGCACACGCTGGATGTGCTCGTGGCTGCCGGCGAGCTGATCGACAAGTATTCAGCCCGCAAGGTGGAAAGCTCCGGTGTTGAAACGGTCGTAATCCGAAGTGTGTTGACCTGCGAATCGCGTCGCGGCGTTTGCGCCAAGTGCTACGGCAAAAACCTTGCGACCGGTAAACCGGCACAGCTGGGTCAGCCCGTCGGTATTATTGCGGCGCAGTCGATTGGTGAGCCGGGCACGCAGCTGACCATGCGTACGTTCCACATCGGTGGTACAGCCAGTTCCGTCTTTAAACAGCCGAAGGTCACCGCCAAGTTGGGCGGTACGCTGAAGTACGAAAACATCCGTTCCGTGAAGGTTGAAGACAAGAACGTGGTGCTCAACAAGAATGGTAACGTCCTGATTATCGACGAAGAGGGTCGCGAGCTTGAGCGCTATGCGCTGGTGATCGGTGCTCTCGTTGCCGTCGATGAAGGCGGCCAGGTGAAAGCCGGCGAAACGTTTGTCGAGTGGGATCCGTACTCGGTTCCGATTCTTTCCGAGCACGATGGTAAAATCGAATTCCACGACTTCATCGAAGGTGTCACCGTTCAGAAGGGTGTTGACGAAACCACCGGTATCGAAGGTCTCATGGTCATGGAGCACAAGGAAGACCTCCATCCGCAAATCGTGATTCGCGACGCAAAGGACAAGAACAAGGTTGGATACTACTCCATCCCTGCCGGTGCCCAGGTCATGATCAAGGAAAAGCAGGCGGTTTCGGCAGGTTTCACGCTTGCCCGTACGCCGCGCAAAACGGTTCGAACCAAGGATATTACCGGCGGTCTTCCGCGGGTGGCGGAGCTGGTTGAAGCCCGTACTCCGAAGGAAGCGGCCGAGATCGCCAAAATCGAGGGTATTGTTGAGCTCGGCGGCATTGCCAAGGGCAAGCGCAAACTCATCGTCCGCGATACCGTCACGGGCGCGGAAGAAGAGCACCTCATTCCGATGAATAAGCATGTCATTGTGTTCCCGGGCGATTTTGTCCATAAGGGACAGCAGCTCACGGAAGGTCCGATTGTTCCGCAGGAACTCCTCGAAGTCTGCGGTCCGCAGGATCTGCAGGAATACCTCGTGAACGAAGTGCAGGCTGTTTACCGCCTGCAGGGTGTGGAAATCAACGACAAGCATATCGAAGTGATCGTTCGCCAGATGCTGCGCAAGGTCAAGATTACCGATCCCGGCGATACCGAGTTCCTGTGGGGCGAGCAGGTTGAAAAGCAGACCTTCCAGGAAGTGAACCAAAATGCGGTGGCCGAAGGTCGTCGTCCGGCGGAAGCTTCTCCGGTACTGCTTGGCATCACCAAGGCGGCGCTCGAAACCGAGTCCTTTATTTCGGCGGCATCGTTCCAGGATACCACGCGTGTTCTGACCAAGGCGGCGACGCTTGGCATGGTCGATGCGTTGCGCGGCTTTAAGGAAAACGTGATCATGGGCCGTTTGATTCCCGCCGGTACCGGTTTCCCGATGTACCGCGATATCCGGCCGGTCAAGCTCGGCGAGGAAATCTCGGTCGAGGACCTGCTCGGTGGTGATCCGCTGGCCTTCGAGGAAAAGGCGGAAGAACTCTAGGATGCTTGTAGCTTCAGGATAAAGGCGGGGCCCGCGGGCTCCGCTTTTTTTTGATTAGCCCGACAACGGAATGAGAGGAAGCCGGCTGACCGCTCTGACGTGAGGGTGTCAAAACTGTAATCACTGGAAGATTTGTCTGGATTTTGTTCCCGGGTTCTCTATGGTCTGCTTCCTTTCGATGGAATGGCTTGCACTTGACGGGATTACACTCGATAGCCGCGAGCGGTTGGAAACATCGAGAAAAGCGAATAAAGTTGAATCTTTCGCTTGCGATACGTGTAGGGGATAGCTACTCTCCTGCGCTTGTATTTTTTAAGGAAGGGATATTTATGCCTACAATCAATCAACTGGTTAGAAAGCCGCGCACGGTTGCCAAGAAGAAGAGCAAATCGCCTGCGCTGGCGACCTGCCCGCAGCGCCGTGGCGTTTGTCTGCTGGTCAAAACCCAGACGCCAAAGAAGCCGAACTCGGCCTTGCGTAAAGTTGCGCGTGTTCGTCTGACCAACGGTCGTGAAATCAATGCATACATTCCGGGCGAAGGCCACAACCTGCAGGAGCATAGCATGGTGTTGGTTCGCGGCGGACGAGTGAAGGACTTGCCGGGTGTTCGTTACCACATCGTACGTGGCGCGCTTGACTGCCTCGGTGTTGATGGACGTAAACGCGGTCGTTCGAAGTATGGCGCCAAGCGCCCGAAAAGCTAAGGATATTTGAGCTATGGCTAGAAGACATAGAGCTGTAAAACGTGATCTGATTCCAGATCCCCGCTATAACAACCAGATGGTCGCATATATGATCAACTGCGTAATGGAGCGCGGTAAGAAATCGGTTGCTGCAAAAATTGTGTATGGAGCCCTTGAGGATATTCAGGGTCAGCTGAAGGACGA
>JBFHPA010000049.1:0-14077 GCA_041592955.1 Pontiella sp. | reverse complement strand
TTGGCCAAATCAAAATATTTGCGGTCGTAGGGTTTCGTACTGAAGAAAGCAATTTTCATTTTTTCTCTTTGCTGGGGATTAGTTTTAAAAGAGGTCGAGCTGGTCGGGCTGTGGTGCGAACTGCGGAAATCGCATCACGTCCTTGCCGGCGAGTCTGCTCAGGTCCTGCTCGGAGCAAGGCTCTCCGCGAGCCTGCAGCGTTTGAACGATTTTCGCGAACAGCAATCCGCAATAGGAGCTGTCCTCTTCCGCGCGGTGAAACGCGCCGCTTGGAAAATTAAAGTGGCGCACCAGCGTCCAGAGCTTGTAGTTGGGCAGGCCGGGGAAAATCTTGCGAGCCAATGGCAGCGTATCCAATACAATACCCTTTGGAGCCGCAGCCCTGTGCAGATTAATATCCTCCAAAAGGAATTTGAAATCGAACGGCGCGTTGTGGGCAACCAACGGCAGATCGCCGCAAAAATCCGCGAAATCACCGAGCACGTCGACGATACGCGGCTTACCGCAAACCATGTCGTCGGTAATGCCGTTCACCGCCGAGGCGTCCGGCGGGATCGGAACACCCGGGTCCACCAGAGCGCCGAATCCTTTGACGGTGCGGTCGCCGTCAAAGATCACGGCGCCGACTTCGACGATCATGTCTTCGGACGGTTTTGTTCCGGTGGTCTCGAGATCAAACGCAACAAATTTCATAATGTGATACCCTTATCGGATGGCTTTGATGCTTGCCACCTTAAAACCTCAAAATAAAAAAACCCGCCCTGACCGGACGGGTTTGTTTATTGCCCGAGGCCGCTGCTAGTTGGAGGCCGCCTGGCGAGCCAGCTCGCGCTGAATGCGAGTCATGCCGTGGTCATCCACCTGTGTGGCTTTCACGAGGATGGTCAGATTTTTCTTCGCGGTACGTGTTCCTTCCGAGCGGAAGAGACGTCCCAGATAGGGAATGTCGCCCAAAATTGGAACCTGATCACGGAAGGTTTCTGTCTGCTCGTCAACCAGTCCACCCATGACCACCGTGCTGCCATCAGCGATGGTTACCGTCGTCTGCACGGAACGCGTTTCAAAGAAAGGCATTCTCGCAATGAGTGCGCTGCCATCGCCGAACAGTTCCGACGCGTTGTTGCCGCCCGATTCATAGGCGTTGGATCCGACCTTATACTGATCTTCACCTTTCAGTTTTTTGATCTCGGGATTGAGATCCAGGTCAATGGTGTTGCTTTCGGCATCTACTACCGGAGTAACCTTGAGCACGACACCAAGGTCATATTGTTCCCAGTCCTGCGGCTTGACAACCGGAGCGGTACGCTGACCGGTTTCAACATCCCAATCCTGGGGATAACGGTGCTCTTCGACCACACGGATAACCGCTTCGTTACCGCTCTTAGTGGTGACTTTCGGGGCAGACAGCACATCGGCGGTGCCTTCCTGCTCCATGGCCGTGATCCGCAGATCAAAATCATCGCCACCGAAAATCATGGCCGCCGGATTTCCGCCCAACGTAGAGAGAATCCCGGATTGCAGATTCTGGAACGCGCTCAAGTTGTTTCGCTGCGCGCCGCCGAAGATGCTCTGACCAGGACGACCCTTACCCGTAGGATCGCTGGTAACCTGGAAGCCCGTGACTGGATCGGTATATATGGTTCCACCATTGGCAGTCGTAATCAGCTCTGTCGCATCAAGCCCGTTAGCTTTCTGGAAGCCGTTACCGCGCATTGAAAGTTCGCCATTGATCTCGCGTCCATATGCGGTCCAGTCAAAACCAAGCTCTTCAAGAGCGCCTTCGCTGAACTCGACAAACTTGGCTTCGATTTCAACCTGCTGCGAGCGCTTCTTGATCGCTTCTTCTTCGAGATCGCCCAGAATGTTTTCCACGGCTTTGATGTTTTTAGAGGTATTCTTAACGAACAGTTTATGGAAGTTCGGCTGATAGATGGCAGAGGATCCTTCCGGCCAGTCAACAATGGAGAAGAAGCTCTTTACGTCGGCCGGACCCGCGGCTTCAGTCGCTGATGAATCGCCAAACAGGTCACCTACACCGCCGCTGTCTGCCCCAGAGATGGACTCAAGCTCCATGCCCACTTCCGGGATCACATCAAAGGAGACCAGTTTGAGTTCGGTAACGGGCACGTAATTAACCGGCATAATGGCCACGGCCTTGGGCTGCACATCAAACTTGAGGGAGGCCATTTCCACGATGTACTGCAGGGCTTCGTAGAGGCTCATATCACGGATTGAAATGGTGATGTTGCTTTCATCGGCCGCCATGGAGGTGTTCATGCCGAGCAAGAGAATGTTGACTCCCTGTTTTTTCGCATCGACCCGGCGGGCGGTTTCGGTGAGGAACAGCACAACGTCCTTGATGTTGGCATCGCGGAAATCAAGGCTCGGAATGACGATGCTCTGAAGGCGTGCGGTCATCGCTTCAATCGCGATCTGTTCGGGCGACTTTTCGCGTTTCTTACCCTGATCAACTACTGAGGTATCCACCTGAATTTCCTGGTTCCATGCGGCGTCGACTTCAGCGAAGGCCTTGGCCCGGCTGGCACTTTGCATCTGGATCTGGGCGGCGGCAATTTTACGGGCCGTGCGCTTCAGGTATTCCATCGCTTTCAGGTCGTATGGGTTTGCGGCCAGAACGGCTTCGAAGGTCGCTTCAGCCTTTGCATACTCACCCTGGTTGTAGAGCTCTACACCCTGGCTGTATAAATCGGTCGCACTGCTTGCCTGCACATTGGCAACAGCGGCTTGCGGCGCTGCTTGGACGCGGGCTGGCGCAGGAGCACTGCTGATGGCTGCTGCAGGTGCGGCCGCTTTCTGTCCGCCGCCTTGTGCTGCGTCAAGTTGTGCAAAAACATCATCCAGGCTTTCCTGGGCACGAACAGCTTGTGCTCCGGCAAGAACCACCATAAGCAGAGACGAGATATAGGTCTTAATCATTTTCTTTCCCCTCAATTCTAACATTTAAACGCAACTCGACCGCGCGTTCACCAGGGTCCACGGCCGGCGTTTATTAATACAACGATCACCCTATTCTATAAATCCTCCGGAGAGCTTTAATGCTCCCCCTCGGCTAATCCAACAATTTCGTACTCGTTCCCTGTGTCATTATGCCGAATCAAGACCTTGTCTTGGTAGACGCCGACAACCGTGTACGTGTCATCATTCAAAGATAATAACGCACCCATAGTAGCTATTTCAAAGGAACGATCAAGTATATTAATCAACTCAGCTTCACTTTCTGGATCAACCAATTTTTCGCCTTGAGGCAGCTCGATCTCCGCCTCGCCCCTCCGCACAACCAGGCGGGCAGGATCGCTCTTCGTTCTAGGTATAAAGCTTTGCAGCTCAATGTCTTTAATCTCTTCGCCGAGCGCACGGAAGTAGGTCATTCCATCTGGAATCGAATTCAATTGAAACACGGAATCCCCGCCCGGAAGAATGTTTACGCTCTGAAAAATCAATGGGAACGGGACCTCTATTCTTTTCACAAAACGAAGTTTTATCGCATAGGGCGGATGCGAGGCCGCCTGTTGGGGATCTGAGCTATGATTAAATTCTTCCAGGTTCGTGAATCCGTCGCCATCGGGGTCATCAAGGGCGTCAGCCGCGGCGTGCCGATCCAGCCCGTATTTCATTTCCCAATCATCCGTGATTCCATCGCCGTCCCGGTCCAGCTGGTTCAAGGCGGGCTGAGGAATCCCGGAGAACGGGCAGACTTCGGCCTCGAAGGCTATCGGATAGGCGCTGCCGATCGCGACGACACGCAGTTCGCTGCTGAACAGGCCCTGCATCTCTTCCTGCGCGATCAACGGCGCATCGAGCGCATCGCTGGCCGGCCGGCGGGTTTGCATATCGACAATCTCCGGTCGAGCCTCATGTACAGGCTTCAACCAATCCCGCACCCCGATCCGCGCGCTGCCACGAACCACGAGAGCTGAAACCACAACCGCCGAAGCAATCAGGGAAATCGCCGCGCAAAGCACCACGACCTCTTCCAGTCCCATGCGGGTTTTGCGGGAACCCTTCACTGGACACCCTCCTCCGGTTTGAAATTGTAAACATCCACCGACAGCCGAACCTTCAGGTCCTCTTCGCCGGCAATGATGCGCTCGGGGCGCGAGAGCGCCGTTTCGCCAACCAGAATTCCGCCCGAAAGATACTGCAGGGTTTCATCGTCTCCCTCCCGGCCCTGGATCACTGCTTTTGGATCATAGGACAGAATATCCGTCTGGGTCGCATGCGAGAATTCGGTGATCGTCATAAAATGGGGCGCGGCGGCGAATGCTTCCAGCACCTGCCACACCGCGGCTTCCTTGGCGGTAAACGCAATTTTGACGCGCTCAATATAATACATTCCCTCGGGATGAACGTATGTCGCGACCCGACGATCTTTTTGCGCATCCTGTTCGGCTAGCCCGGAACGGCGGGAACGGCGGCGCAACGCCTGCGGATCCGGCTCCGAGGCCGTTTCGAATATCTCGCGTGAAAGGTCATCAATGGACACGACTCTGCTGTCCAGCAGCACATCAGCAACCCGGGCCACGGAGTAGAGCTGCCGGGTCAGCCGGGGAACCTGCTCTTTGGATGGCACGGTGCCCCCGCTCGCATAGCGGGAAAAGCCGGCCTCCAGCGAGTCAGGAATAACGATCCCCGATTGGCGGGCCCCGGTCTGGATGCGCTCGATCACATCCTGTGCGCGGGCCGAAAAGTTCGCCGCCTCAAGAGCGCCTCGGGGGAAAGGATCAAGCATCAATCCGGCAGCCAACTCATTGAGTTCGTATGAAAACCGATCAAGATTTTCCTGCACGACCTTTACATTCTTTTCGGACGGGAAGGGCTGCCGTTCGTTCAGTTGCGAAAGTTTTCGCCGGCTCTGTCCCAAAGCGTGCTTTGTCTTTGAGTGCCGGATACCCGCACCAACGAGCAGGAACAGCTCGATCAGGAGCACGATCCCGAGCACTCCGCCGGCCACGACAACCGGTTTTAAATTCCGGAGGTTCACAGCAATTCCTCCTTCGCAAAGAGCACGTCCAAGGAAAACTCCCGGGTAAACAGTTTTTTTGTTGGTCTTTTATGAACGCGTGTGTCATCGCTGAAGCGCTCCATCGACCGCAGGCGGTCGCGAAGCAGCAACACCACATCCGCGCCCTTTTCTTCCTTGTCGAGATAGCTCACGACATTTACGCGGATGCCGGTCACGGCATCGTCGTCGCGAATCGGGTCACTGCTCAGCAGGAACATTCCCTCCGGCATCTGGTTGCGCAAATCCGCCAGCACTTCAACCCAGAAGGTCCGTTGCCGGGTAATCTTGCGGTAGATTCCATATTCGTGATTCAGCTCTTCGATCCGACTTTCAAGAGGTGCGAGCCGGCTCACTACTTCTTCCAATGATTCAACCCGCGC
This sequence comes from Pontiella sp., assembly GCA_041592955.1. Taxonomy (GTDB): domain Bacteria; phylum Verrucomicrobiota; class Kiritimatiellia; order Kiritimatiellales; family Pontiellaceae; genus Pontiella. Next base: position 8,674 of record JBFHPA010000049.1, on the reverse strand, counting down.
CTGCACCCCGGCATACTCCGTCTTCGCCTGTGCCGCCATTTTATGCAGGCCCCAAATCCATACCGCCGCGGTCAGAATCAGAACACCTTCGCAAATCAACCACAGCGGCTGCTTGCGCCGGGTCTCGCGTGCCTTTCGATGCGCCGGGGGAACGAGATCCAGGTTGAGCGTCGATGCGCCGGACTGCCGCAAGCCCATGCCAACCAGCACGGCAAGGTCGGCATCCGCGGAAAGCGCCTTGTCCGAGCGTATTCCCTGCAGCGCGTCAAAAACCTCAACCGGCATCCCCAGCCGGCTTTCGGCCCCATCAAGCTGTTTCAGGCCGCCCGTAAGCAGAATACGCTGCGGAGCTCTGCCCGCCTGTTGATTGCGATAGAAGGTCATGGAGCGCTCTATCTCCTGCACCAGCCGCTCTCCCGCGCTACGGGGCACCGGAAACGTGCGAAAAAAAAGGCGGTCGCCGTCAATGAACACCAGATTGATCGAACGGCCTCCCGCGTCCACAAGCAATGTCGCCTCATCCCTGCCGGCTAGGGTGCGCCGGGCCGCATTCAGCAAGGCTGCCGGCGCCACATCGACCACTTCAACGGAAAGCCCGTTGGCCGCAACGGCATGCACGAGGCCCTCCACCATGTCGGCTTTCACAGCCACCAGCAACACTTCCGGCTCTGGGGCCGAGGCGTTGATCACATGGGCGTCCCACACCACTTCATCAATCGGAAACGGTATGTTCTGAACCGCTTCATGCCGGATGGTCTGCGACACCTTTTCCGGAGCAACCGGCGGCAGCTTAATGAGTCGCGAAAAGGCTGCGTCGCCCTCCATGCATATGACCGCTGTGCGGGCGGACGGTTTTCTCTCGTTCAGTAACCGCTTGAGGGCCGATGCAACCTCGGCTTCGCGCGCCATGTTCATGGCCGGATCCGATGCGATCGATTCCGCGCCATAGTCGAGCAGCTCGAGCTCGGATTGCCCGCGAAGGGCAAAGACACCCATCCGGATAAAATCCGTTCCGATATACAGCGCTATGAAGCTATGCGGTTTCAACGTTGTCTTTCCTATAATGCATTCAGAGAAAAGCTTGCCGTCATTCCAAGGCCCGTAAAAGTAAAAAGATTAAATCCCGCTGAGCAAATGCGCAGCCGCTGCGCCGGGAGAGGGGTTGCGCAACAGGCTTTCGCCCACGAGAATGGCGTGCGCCCCCACCTCTTTAAGCTGAACCACATCTTCCGGTGTCGCGATGCCGCTCTCGCTGACCAGCGTACAGTTTTCCGGCGCCATGGCGGCGAGCTCGAACGTGGTCTCCAGCGTGGTGACAAAGGTCTTCAGGTTGCGGTTGTTGATGCCAATGCAATCCGCGCCGCAATCGATGGCGCGCTGCATCTCGTCGCGGTCATGCACCTCCACCAGCGGCTGCAGCTTCAACCCCTGAATTTCCTTCATCAGCATGGCGAGCTCCGTATCACTCAGGGCTCCGACAATCAGCAGCACCGCCGATGCGCCCAGCAGTCTGGCGTGGGCTACCTGCCACGGATCAACGACAAATTCCTTATAGAGCATCGGCAACTCGACCGCTTCGCGGACCGCAAGAAAGTCGCTCTCGCCGCCGCCGAAATATTTATAGTCCATCAAACAGGAGATCGCGCTGGAGCCATTGGCCTCGTAGCCCAGAGCGATCTTTACGGGATCAAACGGGTCGCGAATGACGCCGGCCGAAGGCGAGCGCCGTTTGACCTCGGCGATCAGCCCCATCGGGGTGGCTCGAAGCGTCTCGATAAAGTCCGGCTGCGGGGGTGCGGATGAGAGCTTTGCCTGCAGCGTCTCGAGCGGTTGCTCTTTTTTCCGCGCAGCAACCTCTATGCGCTTGTCGGCAATGATCTGTTCAAGAATATTCATGATCGGACCTTCTTCAGATAGCTTTCAATGAAGGGATCAAGGTTGCCGTCAAGAACTCCTTGCACATTGCCGACCTGTTCGTCGGTGCGGTGGTCCTTCACCATTGTGTAGGGCTGCATCACATAGGAGCGGATCTGGTGGCCCCATGCAATTTCGCCCTTGTCGCCATACAGCTGATCGACCGCCTGGCGCTGCTTGTCCTGCTCGAGCTCATAGAGACGCGCCTTGAGCATTTTCATGGCGGCGGCCTTGTTCTTATGCTGCGAGCGCTCGGCCTGACACTGCACCACGGTGCCGGTCGGCAGATGGACGATGCGCACAGCCGAGTCGGTCGTGTTGACGTGCTGACCGCCCGCGCCCTGTGCGCGGTAGGTGTCGATGCGCAGATCGGACTCGACGATATCGACTTGAATGTTGTCGTCGATCTCCGGCGTGACGTCGGCCGCGACAAAGGAGGTATGGCGGCGCGACTGGGAATCGAACGGACTGATGCGCACGAGGCGGTGCACACCTCGTTCGGACTTGAGCAGACCATAGGCATAGGGGCCGGTGATGAGCAGCGTCACACTCTTGATTCCGGCTTCATCGCCCGCCTGATAGTCGAGAATCTGCGCCTTGAACCCCTTGCGCTCGGCATAGCGAGTGAACATGCGGTAGAGCATATCGGCCCAGTCGCAACTCTCCGTGCCGCCCGCGCCTGCATGCAGAGTAAGATACGCTCCGCTGCCGTCAAACTCATCGCCGAGCAGCGATTGTAACTCGAGAGCTTTAAAGCCCTGCTCGACGTTTTCGAGCTCAGCGGCTGCTTCGGCCAGCGCTTCGGCCTCTCCGGATTCCGCCAGCTCCATCATGACCTCCGCGTCATCGAGCCCGGATGCCATGGCATGGAATGGATCGAGTACCGCTTTAAGAGCTTTGGTGGCGGCGATGTTTGCCTGCGCGCGAGTCTGGTCGTTCCAGAACTCCGGATTCGCGGCTTCGGCCTCCAGTTTTTCGATCTCGGAGCGTTTGGTACTGATCTCGAGATAGCCTTCCATCTCGTTCAGTTGCTCACGGAAATTGGCAATTCGGATTTTAAGTTCGTCAAGCATGGTTGTGATCAATGGTTGGAAAAAAGGAATATAGCCCAAGGCTACCCGTTGCCAAACCACTCATTGAAAAAAAGTCGGGCAACGCCTTCAAGGCGCTGTAGCCCCTTCGTCACCGACCGCGTGAAGGCTAATGTGCAAACGTCATGGTCTGACAATCCACGCCGTCGATCGCCTCGACCGCTTCGATCATGCGGCTGGTTTCCGGCGTATCGGCCATTTCCAAAAGGATGAGGCCGTTCGAAGGACAGATGTCGTCGTGAAGACCGAGCCGGGTCTTGATCTGCGCGCCGAAGGTGGTGAACACCTGCTGCACCTTCACCGCGTGCGCCTCCCGGTCCACAATGTGAACGCCCACAATAATATGCTTATCCATTTTCGCTCCCGATTTTGTTTTTCTTCCTGTTTCGCGAACGCAGTACAAACAGAACGGTCGCACCGGCCACAACAGTCAGCTTGCCAAAGGCGCTTCCATGGCGGGTATAGAAGGTGGTCTTGAGATCCGCCGGGCGGGGTTGCAGTTTCCCAATGGTGAATCCTTTGGTCTGGACCTCGAGATTGCGCTGGACGGAGCCGAAGGCGTCGATGATGCAGGTTACGCCGGTGTTGCAGCAGCGCGCCATGGGAACCCGGTTTTCAATACATCGGAAAACCGCATGGGCCAGATGCTGCTCGGACTGAGCGGAAGGATCGAACCAGGCATCGTTGGTCTGATTGATCAGCCAGCGCGCGCCCGCGCGGACGGCATTGACGGACAGCGGCGCAACCGTATCCTCGAAACAGATCAGCACGGAAAAAGCGGAGTGCCCCGGCACGCTGAGCAAGGTACTTCCTTCACCATGCATGAAATCGATGTCTATCGGCGTAAACTTGCGCATCAGACCGGCGAACGGCACATACTCTCCAAAAGGCACGAGATGCTGCTTGTCATATTTTGCGATCTCCTCGCCATCGGTTCCAAAGAGCATGGAGCTGTTATAGTAGGCCCGGCCGGTTTCCGAAAAAACCACATCCATCGTACCGACGAGCAGGGGCGCGCCCCCGGCGGCCAACTGCTTGATCAGGTCGTAGCTGGCGCGGCTGGTGCGGGCGAAGTCGGGCACGGCGGTCTCCGGCCAAACGATGAGATCGATCCCCTCGATGCGGGATGCGGCATCGGTCAACTCATAGAGCGTGTCGCGTATTTCCCGATCCTTCTCCGCATCCCATTTTTCGGTCTGCGGAATATTGGGTTGAACAAGGGCAAGCGTGACAGACTCATAGAAGTCGGGGCGGTTGAAAAGCGCATTCATGCCGTATGCGATGGAAAGCGCAATGGGAAGAATACCAAGCATCAGTTCGAGGTGCGGACGGTATTTCTTGGTTCGCGTTCCATGGGTGTATTGGCGGAAGGTGATAAAGAGGCCGGCATTCATCCAGACGATATATGCGGAAACGATCGACACCCCGCCCCACTCCGCAATCTGAATGATGGCGGGATTGTTATACAGCGCCACCCCCAGCGGATTCCACGGAAAGCCGGTGAAGAGCACACCGCGCAGATATTCCGAACCGACCCAGACCATCGTCAGCGCAAACATCAGGCGAATATTTTTCCAGAGGTGTTCGCCCGCCCATTGCTTTACGCCAAGCGCGACGGCGATGGCGAACGGAATGAAGTAGAGCGCGCAATACGATGCCAGCACCGCATAGCCGAGCAGCGCGCTGACTTTAAGTCCGGCGCTTTCAACGGTTCCGGTCAGGTTATGCAGCCAAACAAGCGACATCATGAAAAAGACAAATCCCGAAAGCAGCCCGAGCCACGCCGCCTTTTTAACCGATGCCGATTGCACGGCATACATCAGCGGCACCAGTGCCGCAAAGATCACCGTCGAATGTCCGTAGCCCGGAAAGCTCATGGCCAGCATGACGCCCGAAAGAATGCTGGCGACGACCGGAAGAATGGGCGACCCGGCGATCGGATGGCCGAACGTTAGAGCGGGTCGTTCCGCCTTGGGAGAAACATCCGGACGGTTGGTTTCATTCGTTGATCCATTCATGCCAAAGCCATTCGTATCAAGTGCTATAAATCCAGATTCAGAAGCGACGGAACCGCCTGCCAGTCACGCCGGTCTTTTTGCTGCGACAGCAGGTCTGTTATGTATTCCAGCAGGGCGTCCGAATCGGTCAGAGTGTGCTTTTGCCGCGCCCCGTCTTCCACCTTAAGTAAAGCCAACCCCTTCAATCCCAGCACGCCCTCCCCTCTGGTCTCGTCCCAGAAGGCATACATGTTGTCCAACATGGTGCGGATGCAACGGTATAGGGTTATTTCGTGCTTTTCCGTTTCCGATAATTTCAGCCGGCTGAAATCGAGCGTCCACATCCGATCGACCCGCGCGCCCGCCCAGTCTGCCGGACGAATCACCCCCTGCGAAAAATAGGGAAGCAAAGCGGGGAAATGATGCAGCTCGGAAAGGATTTCCAACCAGCGAGAAACATGGCGGCGGTGCGGGTGCATGGAGCCCAGCACGCGCTCGGCCGCGGGCTTGTTGTTCACCGCGCAGAATGCGCGGGCAATCAGCAGCATCAGATCGGAGCGCTGCACGCCGCCGGGATGGAACTGACGACAATAGATGGAAAGACTGCTCGTGACATGTTCCGTGGTCTGGTCCGGATCAATTTCAAGGGAGGCGAAGACATCCTGCAAGAGATCTTTCCAGGCGTCCTGTTGCTCCAAGGGCTGAAAAGGGCGGCTGCTCATTCCCGACCGATAAGCCGCTCGACCTCATTCATGAACTGGCCTGCGTCCCGGAAGCGGCGATAGACGGAGGCGTATCGGATGTAGGCGACCTCGTCGAGTTTCTCGAGAGCGAGCATGACTTTTTTCCCGAGCATCATGCTCGGAATCTCTTTCTCGAATTCCGACTCGGCTTCCAGAATGATCGCATCGGTTACGCGTTCGATTTGTTCCACACTGATATGCCGTTTGCGGCATGCGATGTTCAGACTCTTGATCAGCTTGTCGCGACTCAGCTCCTCGCGGCGGCCGTCGCGTTTCGTGACCTGAAGCTGCGCGCGCTGGATTTCTTCATAGGTGGTGAAGCGGTGTCCGCAGCCAACACAAACCCGGCGCCGGCGAATGGCATCGCCATTACGCACCTCACGGCTGTCGATCACCCGGTTTTCCCTGCCTTCGCATTTTGGACATCTCATAAAGCTACCCTTTACTTGATTTGTGCAGGAGAGTGACGGATACAGCAATGGCGAACAATAAAAAACGCCCCGCAGATGCGGGGCGGTTTCGACTTCGATTGAAGCGCGCTTATTTCTTTTTCTTAGCAGCCTTTTTCTTGGCTGGAGCTTTCTTTTTAGCTGGCGCCTTCTTCTTAGCTGGTGCCTTTTTCTTAGCCGGAGCCTTTTTCTTGGCGGCTTTTTTCTTAGCTGGAGCCTTCTTGGCAGCCTTCTTCTTAGCCGGTGCCTTTTTCTTGGCAGCCTTTTTCTTAGCCGGTGCTTTTTTCTTGGCAGCCTTCTTCTTAGCCGGTGCCTTTTTCTTAGCCGGTGCCTTCTTGGCAGCCTTCTTCTTAGCAGGTGCCTTCTTGGCAGCCTTCTTCTTAGCAGGTGCTTTCTTCACAGCCTTCTTTTTGGCTGGTGCTTTTTTCGCGGCCTTCTTTTTGGCCGGTGCTTTCTTTGCTGCTTTCTTCTTCGCTGCCATTTTTAGCCTCCTAGTTTTTACTCCTGACAAACATCAGTGAGATGACTCCACTGAACAACCGAGGTTGCATACACACAAAGAACATCCAACAACCGTCCTTCTGAAATTCGTTTATAAGCACAAAGCAAAAGTTATGCAACCCGTTTGATATAGAAAAACGCATGTTGTTATTCGTCTTCCGGCGATGATTTTTTTTAATGCCAAAGGATGTAAACTGTTTCTCGCTGACACAAAAAAAACCGCCCGGATGCCGGACGGTTTTTTGAAACGCGGATGCTCCGATGAATCAAAGTTCCTGCGTGATCCTTTCAACAATGTACGCCTCGATCGTATCGCCTGCATCAAAGTTGGTGAAGTTGTCCGGACGGATGCCGCACTCCTGACCTTGACGGACTTCAGGTGCTTCGTTTTGGAAACGCTTAAGTGATCCGATGAGCCCTTCAAACAGAATATCATTGCCGTGTTTGATGCGGATGCTTGCTTTGGCACTGATGCGCCCACTCATCACCATGCACCCGGCAATCTTGCTCTTCTTGCTCAGCTCAAATACCTCGCGAATTTCAGCTTCACCAATCACCTGCTCGCGCAGTTCCGGCTCAAGCAGCCCCTTCATCGCGCTCTCAACATCTTCGATCAATTCGTAGATAATGCTGTAGAGGCGGATCTCCACGCCTTCCCGCTTGGCGGCGGCATTCGCGCCGCTTTCCTTGCCGGTATGGAAGCCCAGAATAATGGCGTTCGAGGCGCTGGCCAGCATGACATCGTTAACCGTAATATTCCCGACATCATTGGCGATTATGTTGATTTCGACCTTATCGCTCTTAATCCCGCGCAACGAGTGTTCAATGGCCTCAAGGGAGCCCTGCACATCGGTTTTGATGAGCACCTTCAGCTCCTTTTTCTCGGGGCCGGCATCGCCCGCACCGAACAAATCATCCAGCGACATTTTCTTCGGGGCCACACCGCCCTGCAGCTGCAGGGTACGATCTTCGGCCTGCATCTCTTCGGAGATCGCTTTAGCCTCTCGATCGCTCGATAGAACCTGAAACTCGTCACCGGCTCCCGGCACATTGGTCAGTCCAAGAAGCTTCACGGCGGTCGATGGACCGGCCGACCGAACCTTCTTGCCCTGATCGCTGATCAGCGCCTTGACGCGTCCCCAGTATTTTCCGCAGACCACGTTGTCGCCCACCTTGAGCGTTCCGCTTTTAACGAGCACGCTCGCGGTCGGACCCATGCCCGGTTCCATCTGCGCCTCGACCACAAATCCGTTCGCAGCTTTGTTCGGGTTGGCCTTGAGCTCGAGCATTTCCGATTCAAGTAGAATGCGTTCAAGCAGCGCGTCGATGCCTTCGCCGGTTTCGGCACTTACAGGAATGCAGCCAATGTTGCCTCCCCAGTCTTCAACCATCACATCGTTTTCCTGAAGCTGCTGCTTGAGACGATCCGGACTGGCGCTGCGCAAATCCATTTTGTTCATGGCAATAATTGTGCAGACGCCGGCCGCCTTCGCATGCTTGATGGCCTCAATGGTTTGCGGCATCACGCCGTCGTCCGCCGCGACCACAAGCACGGCGATGTCGGTAAGGTTTGCACCGCGCGCACGCATTGCCGTAAAGGCGGCGTGACCCGGGGTATCCAGGAAGGTGATTTTGCTGTCGTTGATCTCAACGGTATACGCCCCGATGTGCTGGGTGATACCCCCCGACTCGCCGGCCGTAACGCGGGTGTTCCGCACCTTGTCGAGCAACGATGTTTTGCCATGGTCGACATGGCCCATGAAAGTGACGACCGGCGGGCGCGGCATCATTGCATCGGGGGAATCTTCCACCTCTTCCCGTTTCTTCGCGGCAATCTTTTTCGCGGCACTGGGCGCTACGGGAGCGGCCTTTTTCTTTTCTTCCTTACGGACCGTAAATCCATACTTTTCGCCGATTTCCTTAGCAATCTTCAGGTCAATCTCGGCATTGATGGAGGCAAAAACGTTCATCTTCATCAA
>JBFHPA010000048.1:0-14182 GCA_041592955.1 Pontiella sp. | reverse complement strand
GGCGGCCAGTTTGGCAGAACTGCCTAAAGGCGGAACTACATACCTTTATCGCACGATGCCCCAATGCTCGCGCATGGGCCAGTATACAAAGATGGCCGGCCCCTTGAAATCCGCGCGCGGAACACCCTTGAAAAAACGGCCATCGAGGCTCATCCCCGGCTTTGTATTGTCACCGCACATCAGATACTCGTCGTCGCCCAGCTGGATGGCGGCGTCGGAATCGCTCAACAGGCCGGCGTTGCCGTGGCCGCCATTGTAGGCGGGATCAGTCGCGATGGTCTCAAACATCGGCGGCTGCGTGACGATCTCGCCATCGGCGACAATACGCCCGTTTTGAATCTGCATTTTTTCGCCAGGCAGACCCACCATGCGTTTGATGTAGTACGTATCCTTGCGCACGTCAGGATGGCCGATGTTGCGCGTATCAAAAACGGAAATGTCACCGCGCTCCGGGTTCATGAAATTATATTTCATCTTGTTGACCAGAATATGGTCGCCGGCGATGACCTTGGCGCTGACGATCACATCGCCTTTATTATAAGAGGATTTGATTTTTCCAACGAGTTCATCACGCATGTAGATGGGAATTCGGTGCTCCTCACCGCCGATCTCCAGAACGATCTTGTCGCGGTCGCCATACAGGCGGTCGCTGGTCGGACCTGAGACCTTGGCCCGAATCTCTTTGTACGAGGTGCCGGTCAGCAGCCATTTCGGAAACTTGGTGATCGGATTATCAAAAAAACCGCGCGATGCCTGCGCCTCGACGGTGATCCCGTTGAGCGTCGGCTGCATGGATCCCGTCGGGATCTTGAACGGTTCCAGAAAGAACGCGCGGATCGCCATCGCCGCTCCGAGGGCCACAATAAGCACTTCGATATTTTCGCGGATACCGGAGTTGTTATGCGAGGGATATACTTTGTCTGAGGCCGCAGCGAGAACTTCGACCGCTTGTTCCACATCGCCTTCACCCGTGCACCGAATTTCTTGCACCACGGCCTCGGCGGCCTTGAGCGCCGCGATGTCTTTCGGATCGGCAATATCCTCGCGCATGTGCCGCGCATGGCGCGCCGCGTGCAGATATTCCTTCAGCTGTTTGCGCAACTTGCGCCTTTTCAGCATTCCAATCATGGGAAATCCTTATTGCTGATTCGTTTTCAGGACGGCGATGAATGCCTCCTGCGGAATGTTTACCTTGCCGATCTTCTTAAGCTTTTTCTTACCTTCCTTCTGCCGCTCAAGCAACTTCCGCTTGCGGGAAATATCCCCGCCGTAGCATTTGGCCGTCACGTCCTTGCGGTAGGCGCGGATCGTTTCGCGGGCAATGATCTTGCCGTTCACCGCCGCCTGCAGCGCCACCGCGAAGGCCTGGCGCGGAATCACATCGAGCAGCGACTTGCACATTTGCCGTCCGCGAAACTCCGCCTTGGAGCGGTGCACAATACTGGAGAAGGCGTCGACCGGCTCGCCATGGATCATGATGTCCAGCTTGACCAGTTCCGACTGCTGGTAGTCGGAATATTCATAGTCCATCGAGGCATAGCCCCGGCTGACGGTCTTGAGCTTGTCGTAGAAATCAATCAGCACTTCGTTCAGCGGCATGTGGCAGGTGAGCATCACGCGGTGGCCGTCGATCGAATCGGTTTTTACGATATCGCCGCGGCGATCCATGATCAGCTGCATCATCTCACCGAGATAATCGGTCGGGCAGATGATGGTGGCCATGATCATGGGTTCTTCAATGTGCTCGATCAACGAAGGGTCGGGCAGATACATCGGATTATCGATCTCCTGCTCCGTGCCGTTCTTCATGATCACCTTGTAGACCACGTTGGGGTACGACGAAATGATATCGAGGTTAAACTCGCGGCGCAGGCGCTCCATGATGATTTCCATGTGAAGCAGCCCGAGGAAGCCGCAGCGATAACCGAACCCGAGGGCAATCGACGATTCGGCCTGAAAGGAAAACGACGCATCGTTAAGCCGCAGCTTGTCCATGCCGGCTCCGAGCTTCTCATAATCGCTCGTTTCCACCGGATAGATTCCCGAAAAAACCATCGGGTGGATCTCCTTGAAACCCGGAAGCGCATCGGGTGCCGCATTTTTAGAAAGCGTGAGGGTATCGCCGATCTGGATCTCGGAAGCATCCTTGATGTTGGCAATCACATAACCGACCGATCCCTCGTCCAGCTGCTTGATTTTCTCCATCTCGGGCGTAAAAACGCCGACTTCCTTGATCTCATAGTTTTCGCCGGAGCTCATCACCTGAACCTTGTCGCCCGCCTTAAGCGCTCCGCTGAACAGGCGCATGTAGACTACGACACCGCGGAAGGCGTCATATTTGGAGTCGAACACCAGCGCGCGGGTATACTGATCTTTGGCCGGCGACGGCGGCGGGAAACGTTCCACAACCGCTTCAAGCACGGCTTCGACACCCTGCCCCGTTTTGGCGCTCACCTGCAGCGCATCGGTCGCCTCGATCGCAAGGATATCCTCGATCTGCTGGCTGACCTCGTCGATGTTGGCATTCGGCATTTCGATCTTGTTGAGCACGGGAAGAATTTCGAGGCCGTTCTCTGTGGCCAGATAGGTGTTCGAAACCGTCTGTGCCTCCACGCCCTGTGCGGCATCGACCACCAGAATGGCCCCTTCACAGGCCTGCAGACTGCGCGACACTTCGTAGGAAAAATCCACATGACCGGGCGTGTCGATCAGATTGAAGGTATAAATATTCCCATCCTTCGCCTTGTATTTCATCGTCACGGGATGGGCCTTGATGGTGATGCCGCGCTCGCGCTCGAGATCCATCGAGTCGAGCAGCTGCTCCTTCATCTTGCGGTCTTCAACCGTATGGGTCAGCTCCAGCATACGGTCGGCCAGCGTCGACTTGCCGTGGTCGATATGGGCGATGATTGAAAAATTACGGATTAAACTGAGGTCATTCATAAACTGCGTGCTCTGGATTGGGTACATTCTTCCCAAAAAACGAGCGCACAAGCTACCTGAGCGCTTCGCGCGCGTCAAGTGCGCCGCCACGTTTCCCGCACTTGGAAAAGTTTGACCTGCTTTGGCGAAATGCCCATTATCCCGCGCCGATATGAAACAGGAAAAAGCAACCGTACTCGAACACCACAATTTTCAGGGCGAATACCGTATTCTGCGCCTCGCGGCCCCGTCGATCGGGTCGTTGGTCAAACCGGGGCAGTTTATCCACCTGCAGATTCCTCAGCTGGGCGACCGGATTCTGCGCCGGCCGTTCAGCATCTACAAAGCCGATGCGGAAGGGGTAAGCATTCTCTACAAGCCCGTCGGCCGGGGGACGGAATCGATGACTCCGCTCACACCGGGCAGTCTGGTCGATATCATCGGACCGCTGGGCAACGGCTATCCGGAGGCCGGCAAGGGCAAGCTGCCGGTGCTCGTGGCGGGCGGCTACGGCAATGCCGCGCTCTATCTGAAGGCCAAGCAACTTAAAACCAAAGGCGTTGCTTTCTTTGGCGGCCGAACGGCGGAAGATATTCTGTGCGTCGAGGAGTTTAAAGAACTCGGCTGGGATGTGCGCCCCACCACCAACGATGGGTCGCTCGGAATCGAAGGTCTCGTGACCGACGCCTTCGATCCTTGGTTGCAGGAGCAGGACATCCCTGCGTTGGAACTTTTTGTATGCGGCCCCAACCCGATGCTCAAGGCGATGGGCGACCGCGCTATTGAACACGGCTTTACGGCGTGGCTTTCGATGGATGAAAACATGGCCTGCGGTGTCGGTGCCTGCCTGACGTGTGTCATCAAACGCAAAACCGATGACGGCTGGGAATGGGCGCGCTGCTGCAAAGACGGGCCGGTTTTTGAGTCGCGTGAAATCATCTGGGAAGAATAGTTTTTAAACAGAAGAACGCAAAGGACGCGAAGCACTGCTTCTCCTTTGCGCACTTTGCGATCTTGGTGTTAAAAATATGAGTGTTGATCTGAAAATCAAAATCGGCTCGATGGAGATGAAGAACCCCGTGACGGTTGCGTCGGGGACCTTCGGCTATGGGCCGGAGTATGCGGATCTGGTGGATCTGAACCGGCTGGGCGCCATCACCGTCAAGGGCATCAGCCCCGAAGAGCATATCGGCAACCCTACTCCGCGCACGTTCGAAACGCGCGGCGGCATGCTCAATGCTATCGGCCTGCCGGGTCCGGGTGCGCAGGGGTTCATTGAGAAATATGTCCCCTTCCTGAAGCAGTATGACGTGCCTGTGATCGTCAACATCTGGGGCAAGGGCATGGAAGACTACGGTACCGTGGTCGAAATGCTGGACGCCGAGGACACCGTTTCGGCCTATGAGATCAATCTCTCCTGCCCCAACGTGAAGGAGGGCGGCTCGGCCTTCGGCACGGATACCGATTCGTTTTCGCGGGTGGTCGAGCTGGTACGCGGCAAGACGCAGAAACCGATCATTCCGAAGCTGGCGCCGAATGTGTCCGATATCGGTGCTTTCGCCAAAGCGGCGGAGAACTGCGGCGCGGACGCCATCGCGATCATGAACTCCTACCCGGCAATGGCGATCAATATCGATACGCTCAAGCCGGAGCTGGCCAACCGCTCCGGCGGTCTGAGCGGCCCGGCCATCAAACCTATCGCGATCAAGCTGGTTTGGGATGTAGCCAAGGCGACGAAACTGCCGATCATCGGCATGGGCGGAATCTTTGAGCCGGAAGATGCGATTGAATTCATGATTGCCGGGGCTACCTCGGTGGCTGTGGGCACGGCCAACTTTGTGGATCCGACGACGGTCGGCCGCGTGATTGACGGCATCGAAAAGTATCTGGTGGAAAAAGGGCATCGCTCTGTGGCCGATATCATCGGCACGGTCAAGGCATGACAAAACTCCGACTCAGCGGAACGCTTGCGTTCGGTACCGTCTTCGCGGTTACTGTAATTGCTTATTCGTTTTTCCAGCCCTTCATTTCCGGCGCGGTTTGCGAGGCGATCCCGTGGCAGGCCTCATTTGTATTCAGAGCCGACAGCCTGAACGAAATCCTGCAAAGCCCGGTGTGCAGCCAACTGGACAAGGCGCTCGGCGCAGGCAATACGCTTCGTGATTTGGTGGGTTCGGGATCATGGAGCAAGCTGGCTGCCTCATCGGAAATTGCGGTGGCAGACATTCCATTCCGAAGCGCGGGAGAGGAAAAGAGCTGGGCGGCGGCCAGCTGGGTCGGATGGCGCAGTCCGTGGATCCGCTGGAAGCTGGAACATTCGCGGGATAAAAATCTGGAGTTGCTGGGCAAGCATTCGGTCTGGCCGATCTGGCGGTACCGCTCGCCCGACCTTGCCCGCGGCAAGAGCCTCACCATTGCCCTGACGGACAACCTGATTATTGTCTGTCTTTCCGAACAGCCGACCGACATCCTGCTCTTGCTGGACACCTATGATAAACGGGTTCCTGCAGCACCCATCAACCGAGGATAACGATGAAGAATCCATACAGGCTTGTCATTCTGATATCCGCAGCCGTGCTTACGGGTTGCGCCAGTAACCGGAGCGGGTCGGCGGATAAAGAAGTTCTAATGCCCCGGATGCAGCAGAACACCTATCTCTCGCATGCCCGGTCGCCGCAGCAATATGGCTTTCAAATTTTCCGGACGCGGGACGGCGTGGCGTTCAACGGAAGCACACGGCTGCACCCGAACCACAGAGCTTCGATCCGGTTGGCCAGCGGCAACATTCCCGTGGTTGAGATGCGCGGACGTTCACCGCGCATGAAGGCAAAAGCCCTGCTGGATCCAAGTTCACCCTCCTCATGGATGGAATTCACCACATCACAGAATTTTGGCGCGGTGTTCATGGCGCATCAGGATACGCCCATCCCCTATCGCGGCGGCTACAACCTCGGCAATGCGGACGCCTATGCCGCCGTGGCTACCCAATTGCGCTTTGACCAGTTGATCATGGAAAACACACCGCTGTATGTCCGCATGGCCATGCATTCGCTCGGTCCGCTGGCACGCGGTATCCAAAAACCGCACGTGGATGCGATTATTGGCTATGATGTGCTGAGCCAGTTTGAATATGTTCAGTTTAATTTTGACGCCGGTGTGGTGCAGTTTTCCTCCAGCAAGCCCTATGTGCCGCATCAGGATCTGCTGATGACGAAAGCGCGGATCGTGCCTCAACCCAATTTCGGTCTGGCGGTTGAAGGGGCGATCTTCGGGGATGCGACCCCGATCGTGCTGGACTTTGCCGGCGACTATTCTTTCGCCCGGGGCGATGTGAAGGTGAGCAGCACCAAGCAGGTGAGCATCGGAGACCTGGTCTACCGCAAAGTGCCGACCCTGCTGCTGCCGGCGAACAGCTCACCGCCGCGGGCGGGAAGAAGGATGCTCGAAAAATATATCGTCACCATCGCCCCGCGCGAAGGGGC
The DNA here is from genome assembly GCA_041592955.1 of Pontiella sp. Classification (GTDB taxonomy): domain Bacteria; phylum Verrucomicrobiota; class Kiritimatiellia; order Kiritimatiellales; family Pontiellaceae; genus Pontiella. Next base: position 7,778 of record JBFHPA010000048.1, on the reverse strand, counting down.
CGTCTATTTCGAGCGTTTCCCGGAATAGCGCATCGATCGGATCTGATGGCGTATCGCCAGTATCGGATGCCTGAAGAAGATCCGGGGTCCCGCATAGCGCATCACTTCCCTGATACGTTCGCGCATGTCGGCTCGGTAGCAATGCACCGTGCATGTGTTGCAGACCGGTTTTCTGATTCCGAACGGACACTGGTCGATGCGCTGATCGGCGTAGGCCAGCAGTAGCGAACACTCCTTGCAAAGCCCCCGTGCAACGCCATGATGAGCGCGGCAGTAAAGGTGAATCATCGATGCAACAGTGCGGGTTTCAAGGCTCATTGATTGAGTTGTATGCGATCTCCGCAGCATTTCCAAGAGTGGATAATACTGTATTTAGCCAATCAAGGTTCGCGGGTGGTCATTTCTTTTCAGCTTCTGCCAAGGCTTGCCTCCGTGCGGAAATCCATAGTATACGAGTGGAAATCGTTATCCATTCAACCCAACGAAAGGGGATGCAAATGAACCGCCTGCTGATTGCCATACTACTCATATCCATGGGAGCCATTGCCGACGACGGCGCCGCCCGGATCCAACAACCCGCCCGCGCCAGCATCGAGGAGAACGGAGGGCATAATGACTGGCGAACACTCGATGAACTTTGGAACGAAACAAAGGCCGGCGCAGACATCAAGATGGCGCTCGTCAACGGAACACCCAGCCTCGAATTCCTGGTAGGTTATGAATTTGCAGACGATGACGGAAATCCGGCCGATTCCGCGCATGCCCTGCTGACCCGGACCCGCTTGAATTACCTGACGGGCCGATACGAGGGATTCGATGCCTTCGTACAGGCGCAATATGTCGGACCAATCGGCGACCATTACAATCATGCCGACGGCGGCGACCCGGATTACGATGTGATCAACGATCCCGATGATGCCCGCTTTCACCAGGCCTACCTCGCCTACACGGGCTATGAGTCCGTCGCCCGGATCGGCGCGCAGGAAATCATTCTCGATAACGCGCGCTTCATCGGCAACGTGGGTTGGCGTTTCAACGCGCAGTCGTTCAACGCCGCGTCTGTCGCCAACCACTCCATCAGCAATCTGACGCTCTATTATGCTTACATTAACAGCATCAACGGCATCGACGGCTCCATCAACCACGATCGCGAGTATCACGTCTTCAATGGTGAGTATGAGCTGGACGACGGTCTCAAGCTGGCCGGTTTTGCCTATCTGCAGCGTAACGACAACACGCCGCTCGAAGAGGAGATCGACACGTTTGGTTTGCGCTTATGGGGCCAGAATGATTCGTTTGCGCACGAAGCTATGGTGGCGTTCCAGCGCAGCGCCTATTATGGCTACCTGAAACTCAACATGAAGGCCGCAGATCTGAATCTGGGTATCGGCTGTGAATATATATCCGGCGGCGGCACAGGTATCGACGACGAAAAACGATTCCAGACCCTGAATGGAACGGCCCATAAATTCAACGGCTGGGCCGACCAGTTTCTTGGAACCGGCATCGGCCTGCCCAGCGGTCTGGTCGATGTATGGGCGGAAACGACCGTTCAGGCATCCGAAAAAGTGCAGATTTTCGGTGCATATCACTTCTTCAACACGGCAGCCAATACAGGGGCAGGGTCATTCAGCGGCATCTATGGCCACGAGCTGGATCTGATGGCCAAGTATCCGGTCTGCAAAAACTTTGATGCCATGCTGGCAATGGCCTACTACCTTCAGGGCGACGATGATGCCACGAACTTCACAGACGACAAAGCCGTCGTCTGGCTGCGCGGCACCTTGCGGTTTTAATGCGGACGAAAGACGAGACAAGGGGGCGGAGTAAAACTTCCGCCCCTTTTTTTGCTCTAAAAAGCCGTATACTGGAGTTTTTCATCAGTTTCAGCTGTCAGGCAAAAAAATCTACCACAATGGATAACGCTTTCCCGCCCGCCCACGTATACATATACGAACCCAACAACAACCCATCTGAAGTACGCGACCCAAGTGAACCCAAACCTGTTGCTCGCTTCTAAATATTACTCCGATAACCCCGCTTCCGGCGGGGTTTTCTTTTTGCCCACCTCCCTCAGCAATGCTACGCTTTCCTCCAATTTCCAAGAAGCACACCCGTGATGGACGACTCCGATAACCATAAAAAGAAACCCAACGGAAAAACGCATCCGCCCGAACGGGAAATCGCCAACCCCAATCTGTTTGCCGAAGAGATTGTCTTTTCCGATACCGAAAAGATCCTGTTTGAAGAGGATTTGAAAGAAAAACAGGCGAACGACCGGAACGCTCTAATCGATGGCAACCCCGAGGAACGCTACACCGCCAACAAGAAGCTGAATCAGGGCGGCATGAAGGCCATATGGGAAGTGGATGACCACCGCACCGCCCGGAAGGTGGCGATGGCACTCATCCAGGACTCAAAAATCGCCTCCGAGGAAGACATCGACTCCTTCCTCTATGAAGCGCGCCTGACGGCCAACCTCCAGCATCCCAACATTATTCCGATTTACGACATCGCGCTCGACGAGAACGGCAATCCCTATTTTACGATGAAGGCCCTTAAAGGCGAAACCCTCGGCGAGATCATCAAGCTGCTGAGCAAGGGCAATCCGGTATACAGCAACTACACCCGCACCCGTCTTCTCGGTATTTTTCTGAAGGTCTGCAACGCGATTGATTATGCCCACACCAAGGGCGTCATCCATCTGGACCTAAAGCCTTCCAATGTAATTGTCGGCGACTTTGGCGATGTGCATGTGCTCGACTGGGGCCTGTCAACGCTGATCACTCATTTGGGCGAATATGATGGAGAACCTGTTTCATGGCACAGTCTGGACGATGTCTCCCTCGAGGATGGACAGACCCTGACCCGCTACCTCGAACATTCGGCCAAGCGGCGCGAGCGCAGAAATGTTGTCGGCGGCACCCCGGGTTACATGTCGCCCGAGCAGGCGCAAGGCGTGCCCGCGGATATTGATTTTCAGACCGACGTCTACATGCTTGGCGCCCTGCTCTATGAAATCCTGACCTACCACTGCCCGATCACGGGCGACACGGTGAAAGAGGTTTTGCAGAAGACTGTGCGCGGCGATATTCCTGCCCCGGGAAAACGAGCACCCGAGCTGCGGATTCCAGCCCCCTTGGCCGCGATCGCCATGAAAGCGATGAACACGGATCCGGCCGATCGATACCCGAACGTCGCCGCACTCATTCAGGACGTTCAGCAATATCAGGATGGCTTTGCCACGATTGCCGAAAACCCGACCTTCATCACCCACGCTGCTTTGCTGATCAAACGCCATAAGCTCGCCGTCGGGTTAATTGCCGGGTCAATGGCCGTTATCGCTGTCATCCTTGCCCAGAGCTTTGCTTCGATAAAGGCGAGCGAACGCGTCGCCGTCGATGCTCTCAAGGAACTGCAGAAGAAGAACGACTACATTGCCGCCACCGCGCAGAAAGTTGCGCCGGATTATCTGAACCTGATGATGCAGCGGGAAAAGAGTTATCAATTCGATGCGGCCGAGCAGGCCCTCGATACCGGACTGGCATTTGATCCGAATCTTGAAACGGGCTGGATGTGGAAAGGAAAGATTCTGCTCTGCCGGCAGGAGTTCGCGGATGCGTGGACCATTCTGTCCGGCGGCCATGGTCATCCCGTGCAAAAGGATCCACCGGCCATCCGTCTTGCAAAAAAATACATGGACAGCGGCCCCGTTTCCGATGAAGACCTTCCGCAGTTGGTGAAGGATTTCGTGAACTATAATATGGCGGGTGGCATTCCGCGCCTGTTCTACCACCTGAACAAGGCTCCCTTTGATCCCGAAACCCGTTTCCCGGCCATTGCGGAGGCGCTGAAAATACTGAATCCCAAAGCCAGGGAGATAAACTTCAACTGGCAGACAACCGGCACCAGCGGATGGATTATCGATTTGGGAAACAATCCCGAAGTGGATGATATTTCCCCGCTCTGCGGTCTGAAAATCGCGATGCTAAATGCCAGCAATATCGGCACCCCCGACCTGAACCTGCTCACGGAAGACGGCATCTTTGAACTCCGGCTCTCAGGAACCCGCTTAAGTTATCTGGCCGAGTTGGACCAGCTGGACGATCTTAAAGTGCTCGATATCAGCCGGACCCGGATCCGCAACCTCGGCAATATTACCAAGTACTCCAAACTGACTTCGCTTGATCTAGGCGGCATTGACGGGCTGGTCATCCCGCCCCAGCTGGTGTGGAGCCGGAATCTGAAAATGCTTACCGTTTCCCAGGCCTATCGCAACGACCCAACTGTCATCGCGCTTGCCCGCCGTGGCGTCATCATCATTTATTCCGACAATTGACATGGGCGAAGAAAACTACAATCCGACACGTATCACACTGCTCGCCAAACTGAAAAGGACGGAGAACCAGGAGGCGTGGCTTGAGTTTGAAAAGATCTACCGCGGCTTCATCCTCAGCCTGATTCTCCGCATGGGCATTAACAAGGATGATGCGGAAGACATCAGCCAGGCCGTTCTGACCAAGGTGTGGCAGAAAATCGAGGATTTTGAATACAACCAGAATAAGGGCAAGTTTCATAACTGGTTGGCCGCGATGACCCGCAACACCGTGAAGGATTTTTTCCGCACCAAGAAAAATTTCATTACCGGCCGCGACTCGGTGGAATATCAGGAACAGTATGTTTCCATCGAGGAACAGGTGCTGCCCGACATCGAAAACCTCGCCCGCGAGGAATGGGTGCTGCATATCACCAATCTGGCCTGGGATAATATCAAGGACGATATCTACGAAACCAAGCGGGAGGTCTTCAAACTCGTCTCCAAGGAGATCCCCACCAAGCAAATCGCCCAGCAAATGGGCATTTCCGAAGCCAGTGTCCGGGTCTACAAGGCCGAGGTTTTTGAAAAAATGCGCGCAGAAATAACCCGCCTGAACCAGGAACTGAGCTAGAAAACCCAATAAAAACGACCTTTTCAGGTCATTTTAAAAAATAAGTGAGAAAAAACACGTTTATGAGTAACGCTTGGGGTTTTCACTACGTATACACTAATGAACCCAACAATTTCATAGGGCAGACGCAACAACCCACGTAGACCCAAACCAGTTGCAGCCCGTTACTCCGAAAGACCCCGCGCCCCTCGCGGGGTTCTTTTTTTGTCCATCCACTTGACCCTCAAAAGGCTTAAAAGGGAAAGCCCCGGTAAAAACCGGGGCTTTCTGGGTGATTCTGGCTTGGTTTATGGAAGGAGGGCTCCTGCCAAGCCAGGTGTTAGGGAAAATATTCGGGCTTATCCTTTAGTTGACTGATGCGATATCTTTTTCACTTCCGGATTTGTATATGGCTTTCTTCGCCTCTTTTTTCAGCGTTTTCTCACGTCGCTCGAGGCGTTGATTCTCCTTGGCCTGCATAACCTTGAGCAGGTCATCAAGCTTGGCATTTTCCTGCGCTTCGTAATGATCTCGGGATTGATCGCGCAGCCTGCGGTTGTTGCGATCCTGAATCACCTGACGACGTGCAAGTTCGGCGTCGCTGGGCATGCCTGTTTCGGAATCAATCTCCTGCGTATTGGCCAGGCCGACGGTCACGAAGATGATCGTTTCGGACTGTCCGCTGACGGTCTGCTTCCAGGAAAAGAGGTTTCCGAGCAAAGGCAAGCTGCCCAAAAACGGAATCTTGCGCACGGTCTCGCCTTCCGTCACTTCCGTGAGGCCCCCGATGGCCGCTGTCTGGCCACTGGACAGGTTAAACACGGTTTCGATGCTCTTTTCGTCGATGATGGGATAGGAAAGAAGATCGTTTTCAGCGTTATCGCTCGAGTTATCCTTTTTGTCGGCAAACTTTCTGGTCAAAGAGGGATTGATTTTAACCGAAATATTGCTGGATGTGTTGATGGACGGGATTACGTCCAGCTTGATGCCATACTCAAAGTACGGAAGTTCAGGATCGATTTCATAGGTGATTGTATCTTCCGTATCATTCAGCGACTGCTTGCGGTTTTGTTTGAGGTTCGGTTCCCTCCGGATAATCGAGATGTTGGCCTTTTCCTCATTGGCCACAATGATTTTCGGATTGGACACCACATTGACACCCTTGTTTTGTTCCAGGGCGCTAAGCACAATATTAAAGTCATCGGCGTTCAGTACGCTGGTCAGGATCGCATATTCGCCATTCCCGGCAAATGAAGCGGAGCCACCCGTGAGATCGTTCCATAGGTTTTCTGACGGCAATGAATTTGAAATTTCCTTGCCATAGCTCGCCGCGTTCGCGGATGCGCCGATTCCATAGGAGGATAGAACCTGCCAGTTGACACCAAAATCCTTCTGGGCGTCGTCGGTGAGCTCCATGAATTTGGATTCGATAAAGACCTGCTGGCGCACTTTATCGATGGCGGAGAGCACGGCCCGCACCTCGCCCAGACTCGACTCGGTGCTCTTGACTACGATCATGTTCCGCGATGCGAATTCGGATACCTTCGCGTTTTCGGGCAGCAGTTCACGAATCAATACTGCGGCATTCGGGACCGTGGCATACTTGAGCATGAAAGTTTCGACCACCTGGGGCTCGGGCGCATCCGCAGCACGCCGGCGCACGCTGAATACATTGGAGCCGGCCACGCGTTGGTAGAGCTCATAGTTATAGGTATCGAGAATCGACTGAAGCGCAGGACGCCATTCAACATCCTTCAGGTTGACAGAGATCTGTGCGGCCTCGGTCAGTTCAGGAACTATGATATTGGCTCCGGAAAGCTGGGCAAACAGGTTGATGGCCTCTTCAAGACCGACCTTGTTCAATCGAACGGATATCAGATTGTCATAACTCGACGCCAGATCATCTTCATATTCAGACATAACCAGATCATCTACGACCGGCAAGTCCGAAGCCAATTCCGCGTTATCGGCGTCGTTTGTTTCTGTCGCCTCTTCGCCATTCATTTCAAGAATTTCCGCGTTTGGATCCGTGTCGGCCTGAATCTCTTCCATAGCGGCTTCAGCAGAGTCCGATGGTTCCAAGGCGGCTTCGCCGGCGTTGTCGTCATGATTGACCGTCTCCAAGAGCTCCAGCAAATGCTGATCGTTGATCTCGTTCGTCTGAGCACTCACGGCAAGCGTTGCCAAAATGGCAATTATTAGCATTCCGCTGGATTTTACTTTCATACTTGTCTTCATACGCTTCACCTTACTGTTTGTCTTCCTAGTGGCTATTTCAACGGGCTGAAACGCGACGGAGCTTGACTGACCCCGGCGCATTGATGCTGTCGATTGCCCATGTATAGATCATACCTTGATGGTTAACTGTTACTGTGTCGCCCACCCCTTTTAGACGACCGTTGATCACTGCAATGAATTCGTTGTTCGCGCGGTTACTCACTCCGTTTATGGAAACTCTCTTCATGGCCTCATTCCAACTGTTGCTGACTTGCGGTCCTTCGGTCGGCTCCTGCACTTCAATGACTTCCGGGACTAAGTTTTTAGGCTTGTATCCAACCGGCCAAAATGGATCCCGCTTGTAAGCGTTGAAATTCTTGGGAGCATCATTTATGCCATCGGCCGCCTTTGTTTCGTTGGCAAAGGCCATGAGAATGAAAATCAGTGCAAGCGAAAGGAGCCGCCGAGACAACCAACCTGTTGGAAAATGCTTATTTTTCATTGATACCCTCCCGCGACTCGCTGAGAAGAAACATTCTTCGATGCCACGAGCTTTCGGGAAGCCTGTTCATTGAACGGTACTTCCCCTTTCGCATTATTGCCCAGGAGCGCATACTGAGCTCCATTCTGATG
>JBFHPA010000047.1:0-14298 GCA_041592955.1 Pontiella sp. | reverse complement strand
TGGCTTTTTTCTTTTCTCACCTACAATCCCTAAATAGTCTGCGTTGCTTATGGAACCCGTTATCGTCAAGAGGTCCAACCACAACGTTAGCCGCAAAGGTATCAGCTCGGCCGCCATCAAGGTGCTTTACCGCCTGAAGGACGAGGGATACACGGCCTTCCTTGCCGGCGGCGGGGTTCGCGACCTGTTGCTGCAGCGGAATCCCAAGGATTTTGACATAGCCACCAATGCCACACCGGATCAGATCAAAAAGATGTTCCGCAACTGCCGGCTGGTTGGACGCCGCTTCAGGTTGGCCCACATTCTCTTTCGGGGCGAAGTAATCGAAACCTCCACCTTCCGTGCTCCGGTACCGGAAGACGAAAGCGATTACTGCGAAAACACCTATGCGACCGGCGATACCGGAATGGTGATGCGCGACAATATTTTCGGCACGCCCGAGCAGGATGCCTTACGGCGCGACTTCACCATCAATGCCCTCTTCTACAACATTGCCGACTTCTCCGTGATCGACTATGCCGGCGGACTGGAAGATCTCGAAAAGAAAGTGATCCGCGTCATTGGCGATCCGGACAAGCGCTTCGCCGAGGATCCCGTCCGCATGATTCGCGCTGCACGTTTTGCCGGAACCCTCGGGTTTGAAATCGAGCCAGGGGCCTACGACTCCATTTGCCGCAATAAAGATCTGCTGGCGCATGCATCGCCATCTCGGATGTATGAAGAGGTGCAGAAACTGTTTTTCTGCGGGCATGCCATGGAGGTTTTCCAGTGGCTCGAAAAGCCCGACCTGCTGCATCCCATGTTTCACGACTTCTCGCACTGGATCGATGAAGACCGATCGCGCCATACATGGGTGATCCACACGCTCGAACAAATGGATCGCTGGCGCAAAGCCGAACTGCGCGTCCACCCCGCCCTGCTCTTCGCGCTTATTTTCGGTGAATATCATGAATATCTCATCGAGCGGAATATCGCGGCCGGCCAAACCCCTCACGATGCAGCCCGCGATGCCGTTCACGGCCATTTGAAAGGAATCTGCGACAACGTCCGCGTTCCCAAGACGGTGATCTATCAAGTATCGGACATTATGGGAAACCAGGAACGATTCCATAAGACCAAGGGGCGCCGTCCGCAGCGATTCGCCCAAAGCCGCGGCTTCCTCGATGCCTTCCTCTACTTCAAGTTTTCCTCCAAGACCCATAACCGAAACCAGGAACTTCTCGAGTTCTGGAGTGATCTGCGCAAGATCAAGCAGAAGCCACCTTCCGGCACGAAAAAAACCACGTCTCCTGACAGCGCAAACGAGTAACAAGATTATTCCATGAATACACTTGTGTGGTGCCCCGTTTACTCGCTACATTTTTGTACTTCACGCCCTGTCTCCGGGCTTGAGTAAACGAGGATGCAAAAATGAATCAGAGCGAAAAGGAACTTAGCGTCCTGTATAAAATTTCGCAGACCATTTCGGCCAGACAGCACAACGTCTCCGATCTGCTCACCGAAGTACTTCAAATCATGGAAGCGGATATGGGGGTTTCGCGCGGAACACTCAGCTTGCGCAAGCCTGGAAGCGATGTGCTGAACATTGAAGCTTCAAGCGGTCTCTCGAGCAGCGAAGTGCGGCGAGGGCAGTACCAGCTCGGCGAAGGCGTCACCGGACGTGTGGCTCAAACGGGCGTTTCCGAGCTAGTGCCTGATATCAGCGAGTCTTCCGACTTTCTCAACCGCACCAAGGCGCGTGACGACCAAAAAATCGCTTTCATATGTGTGCCGATTGTCCACCACAAGGAAGTGGTCGGCACTATGAGCATCGATCTGCCAAGTGTGGATGAGGAGGAACTGAATGGCTATGTCATCTTCCTCGAGCACGTGGCTCAGATCCTGGCCTCCGCCGTATCGACCATTCGCGAAGAGATTGAGGAGCGCAACGCGCTGGAGTCGGAAAATGAAATGCTGCGTCGACAGCTGGGCGATCGCTACAGCATCGACAACATGGTGGGCAACTGTAATTCCATGCGGATCGTGTATGAACAGATTATCCAGGTGGCGCACAGCGCCGCAACCGTCCTCGTACGCGGCGATTCGGGCACCGGAAAGGAGCTGGTGGCCCGGGCAATCCATTTCAACAGCGACCGCAAGAACAACGCTTTTATCAGTGTAAACTGCGCGGCCCTGCCCGAAAACCTGATCGAAAGCGAGCTGTTCGGACACGAAAAAGGCGCCTTCACCGGTGCCGCCCAGCAGCGCAAGGGCCGCTTCGAACTGGCCAATGGCGGCACGATATTTCTCGACGAGATCGGTGATATTTCTCCGGGGGTGCAGGTCCGCCTATTACGTGTGCTGCAGGAGAAAACCTTTGAACGCGTAGGTGGTAACGATCCGATAGAAGTCAACGTACGCGTGGTGGCCGCCACCAGCCGCAATCTCGAAGAGGGCATTGCCAAGGACATCTTCCGCGAAGACCTGTACTACCGCCTCAACGTCTTTCCGATCCTGCTTCCGCCACTGCGTGAACGTAAATCGGATATCATGCTGCTGGCCGACCACTTTCTTCAAAAGTACGGCGAGATGTACAGCAAGGACATGAAACGAATCTCCACCTCCGCCATCAATATGATGATGGCCTACCACTGGCCGGGAAATGTCCGCGAGCTTGAAAACTGCATCGAACGTGCCGTGCTGACCTCGTCCGACGGGGTTATTCATGGATTCAACCTGCCCCCTTCGCTGCAGACCAGTGATGAAACGCACACCAACCTGCTTCCGGAGAAAGGGGCCAATCTGAAACAGATGGTCGATGCCTACGAACGCGAAATTCTGATCGACGCGCTGAAGAAGTATCGCGGAAACGCGGCCGCCGCCGCGCGCTATCTTGAAACAACCCAGCGCATCATCAACTACCGCATCAAAAATCTGGGCGTGGAGCCGCGGAAATACAAGTAGAAGATACGTGTCCGGGCGAAAAGAGACTGGTGCGTAGTCCGGAAATCAGGCATCAGGTAAGAAGCACAAAGCACTAAAATACTAGCCGATGGAAATCACCCGATTAGTTGAATCGTTCAAATTTCGCTTTCAAGCGGCGGCCATCGATAACCCTCAACGGGTAGCTGAAGAGCTCCTGGCGCACGTATTCAACTGCAAGCCGCTGGAGATCTATACGAAGGCTCTCCTGCACGACGCCACATCCCAGGAAAAGATCGCTCTCATTCGTGGGCTGGAGCCCCTCGCCCAGCGCATCGAGGCCGGCGAACCGCTGCAATATGTGATCGGCCATGTCGATTTCTGGGGGCTCGAACTGAAATGCGATCCCCGCGCCCTCATCCCCCGTCCCGAAACCGAACTGCTGGTCGAGGAAGTGCTCAGCTCCGGTATCTGGACCCAGAGCGACAAGCAAGTACCGGTGACGGTCGTTGATGTGGGAACCGGAACTGGATGTATCGTGCTCACGCTGGCTTTGCAGCGCCCCGACGCCACTTTCAAGGCGGTTGATATTTCCACCAAGGCACTTGAACTGGCCAGGGAAAATGCCCGGATGCATGGATTGGAAGATCGTGTGTCATGGATGCAAAACACTCTGCTCGAATCGTTCGAACCGGAAAGTTGCGATGCCGTGGTTGCCAATCTCCCCTATATCGCATCCGAAGAATGGCAGAGGCTCTCCAGCTCCGTGCGCGATCATGAACCGCAGTCCGCGCTGGACAGCGGCCCTTCCGGCATGGAGCTGATCAGCGAGCTGGCCAAGCAGGCGCGATATACGCTTGTGCCGGGGGGCATGCTGTTTCTGGAGTTTGGATATGATCAGGGAAAAGCTGTTGTGCAGTGCCTGGATCAACTCGGTTACGCAGAGATCCAGATCAAGCACGACCTGGCCGGCCATGAAAGAATTGGCATCGCGGTGAATCCTTAACCGCGATAAAGCAGACGCACTATATTTCTGGTCACAAATGCCAAATCCTGCGGGGCATGGGCAATGCAGGCGTCGAGCGAGGTGTGGCCGGATGAAATACTAAAGGCGTAATCGAAGGTTTCAAGAAACAGGTCCAATTCGCCCTGCAGTGCCCCGGAAAGCAACAGGGTTTCTACTCCGCGCTCCCTTGCCATTTGTGCCAATACTGCGCATAGCTTGCCGGAGGCCGTCTGTCCGTCCGTTCGCCCTTCACCGGTGATGAGCAAATCCGCTCCATCGAGTGCGTCGGGCAGACCGACGGTTTCAGCGATGAGCTTTGCACCCGGTACGATTTCGGCATTGCAGAAAGCCCGCAGCCCATATCCCAGTCCACCGGCCGCTCCATCGCCGGGCGCTCCGGGCGCGCCGGCAATTTTAAAGAGATTGGATAACCCGGATTCGAGTTGTTCCACCATTTCGGGAGACGCGCCCTTTTGCGGGCCGAATACAGCCGCCGCGCCGTCCGGACCGGTGAGTGGATTGGTCACATCGCACGCAATGCGGATCATAGCACGCTCCAATCCCTCGAAGGCGCCGGAGGAATCGATAGCAGCAATCTGTGAAAGAATCTTCCCCCCACGCTCGCTGATCTCCTTGCCGGCCGCATCGAAAAAATGAAAGCCCAGCGCCTGCGCCATACCGGTGCCGCCGTCGACCGTCGCACTGCCGCCAATGCCCATGACGATGGAAGTGTGTCCCTCCGTAATCAGATGCTTGAGCAGCTCTCCGGTACCATAGGTGGTCGCATGCATGGGATTGAGCCGACCGATCGGCACAAGCTCGATTCCGGACGCCGATGCCATTTCCATAATGGCGGTGCCATCGGGCAGCAGACCATACAGCGCTTCGACCGGTTCCCCCAACGGTCCACAGACCTCGAGCGATTTGAATCGGCCACCCGATGCCGCAACCACTGATTCGACGGTACCCTCTCCGCCATCCGCCATGGGGACATTCACCACATCCGCATCCGAAATTTCGCAATGGATGGCCTGTTTGATGATTTCACAGACTTTGGAACTGCGCATATTTCCTTTGTACGAATCGGGCGCGACTACGATTTTCATTCCCTACTCCTAGTGTTTCAGCCGATTCTGAGGCACAACGCACACAATTCAAGGTTTTGCGCTTTCGAATCGCCGATCCGCGCATGGAAGACACTTCCCAAGGATTAAAAAACCATCTATCTTAACCCTCTGTTCAACCCCGAGGATTCGGCATGTATGATCTGATAATCAAAGGTGGCCCGATCATGTGGCCTTTGGTGGCGTGCTCCTGCACGGCACTGGCTATCGTGTTTGAGCGCAGCATTTTCTGGATCATGGTTTCCCGGAGAAAGAACCAGAGTTTGATCAATCGCCTGTTCACGCTGACCGAAGACGGCGATTTCGAGACTGCCATCAACGAGGGCAGTGCATCGTCCTGTCTGGTATGCCGCATTCTCAGCAACGGCCTTTCGCACCGCAACTATGGACTCGCTCAGTCGCTGGAAGCGGCCGCCATGTTTGAAATCGAAAAAATGAAACGCTACCTCTCCGTTCTCGACACCATCATCACCGCCGCACCGCTGCTGGGAATTCTTGGAACCGTCTCCGGTATCATCATTTCATTCGACCTGCTTGGCGATGCCGGCATCGCTGACCCCAAGGCCGTTACCGGTGGAATTGCGCAGGCCTTGATTACAACGGCGGCGGGTCTTTCGATCGCCATTGCAACGCTGCTGCCATACAACGCGCTCACCCGCAAGGTGGAGAAAGTAACACGCTACCTCGAACAGCTTATTACCTGCTACGAAGTCACCGTCCAGAAAGGTATGGAGAAACAATGCAGCTAAGCTCGGGATATGAGGTGAAGAAAGCGCGCGTGGAGATGCTGCCGCTGATTGATGTGGTCTTTCTTCTGCTCGTCTTTTTTATTTATGCCATGGTGTCGATGGTGTTGCACCACGGTTTATTGGTTGACCTTCCCACTGCCGGCTCCGCAATCCTCGACAGGGAAAACTACATCTCCATTACCATTGATTCCGACAACCGGCTCTTTCTAAACTCTGAACCCGTTGCAGCCGATGAGTTGGCTGAACAGGTGCTGACCATGCGCAATGACCGCGACATGCCCGTGTTCATAGAAGGCGATAAACAGGCCGATCTCGGTCTTGCCATCGAACTGCTGGACGATTTGAAACAGGCCGGCATTCAGGAAGTCTCATTCTCGTGCAAAAAGGAAAATCCATAATTAACGCGCCGCTACTAACCGGCATCGTCCTGTCCATCGCCATTCATGTCGGCGCGTTACGCACCCGAGCGATGTATGCGCCGCCGAGACCCATGCAGGAACCCGGCCGGACGGTTGTTCATCTTACCCTGGTGCCCTCCCTTGCCCGACAGGCGCCCATGCCTGAACCTTCACAAAAAGAACCCCACCCGGAAACAGCCACCAGGAAACAGCCGGCGCAGATATCGGTACCGGAACCCCAAACCGAGGCCGCAATCACGAAACCCTCGGTGGCGCCATCGCAAGAGCAGATGGCGAACCTGATTGAGGATGAAGGCATTATATCGGCGTCGAGCCTGCCCGGAGCGTCCATGCCCCCCTACCCGCGCGCATCCCGGCGCCGCGGCGAAGAGGGAACTGTCTTCCTTTCGATCGAAGTACTGGCCAGCGGAAAAGCCGGATCCGTGGAAGTGATCAAATCCAGCGGCTACCGGCGGCTTGACGAGGCAGCGATCCATGCAGCAAAAGAAGCGGCCTATCAACCCGCGACAATCCGGAGCCGGCAGGTGGACTCCACATTGACCCAACCCTTTGTATTCGAACTCACTCAATGAAAACCTTTTTTCAACAGATCATTTTCTCGGTGACCGTTGCCTGCATGGCAGGGTGTGGAGAAGCCGTGCCGCCCGAGCGAAGCGCCTCTACACCGGAGCGCATTGTCTCGCTGGCACCCAATATTACTGAAACCGTTTATGCGCTCGGACTGGGCGATAAACTGGTCGGAGCGACGACCTTCTGTACGTATCCGGAAGCCGCAAAGAAGATTCCACGGATCGGCGGCTTTGGGCAATTCAACTTCGAGGCGATGGTTTCACTGCAACCCGATCTGGTGATTCTGCACGAAGAATATGAATCCGAAAAAAACCGCCTGAAGAGCCTGGGCATTCCCTATCTGCAAACCGGCAGCTACTATATTGCCGACATTCTCAAAACCATTCAGGACATAGGAATCGCCTGCGGGATCGAACAGCAGGCAGATGAGTTGGTAAAGCAGCTAGAGGACAGGATATCGGCCATGAAACCTCTTGCAGATACGGCACCCCGCGTTTTGATCACGTTCGGCGGAAGCCCCGGAAATGACATCGGTCAGATGCATGCCTTTGGAACCGAATGTATCCACAACGAGCTTCTAAAACTGGCAGGTGGAAGGAATGTGGTGCCGGGCAAGTTGCCCTATTCAATCCTTTCAAAAGAAGCCGTTTTACGCCTGAATCCCGACATCATCATTGAGCTGGCACCGGGACAAAAAGAAATGCAAGACCCTCTGAAGCAATGGACAGAGCTTTCGTCGATCAATGCGGTCATAAACGGCCGCATCCATATCCTGACCAATGACTACACCTGCATTCCCGGACCCCGCTTCATCCAAACCCTCGAAGACTTCGTACGCATTATCAGGCAGAATGATTTAGTGGCAGAATAATTTATGGGCATACAAATTAATAAATCCGTTTCTACCCTATCAGAAAAGGCGTTCCACCAGCTCGATTATAAAGTCATGGCTCTAGCCTTCGACCTGCACAACTCCATAGGAAACCTTTGGGACGAGAACGACTACAAAACCAAACTGCTGGAGCTCTGCATCGGAAACGGCATGGATTCCCATTCAGAAGTTGAAATATCCGTTTTCCACAATGAGTTTACGAAAGCTTATTTCATAGATCTGCTCGTTGAGGGAGCTGTCTATGAACTTAAGACTACACTAAAAATTGCTTCTTCCCATGAATCCCAGACGCTGAACTATCTCTTCCTCACTAACACTCGGCATGCAAAAATCATCAACTTTCGCCCCGACTTATTAGAATGGCGATTCACCTCCACCAGCCTCACCCAACATCAACGTACGTCATACAACCTTATGACTGACAATTGGGAGAGTGATGGCGAGACGTGCTGTGATGTTCCCGATCTGGTTTCAGACTTATTGAATGACTGGGGTGCCTATCTGGACATCCAACTATACAAGGAAGCGGTTTTGTTTTTTTCTGGCGCTCCAACAGATAACAATACCAAACGTTTCCCTCCTCTTTCCTCCGAAAGACTTCTCCACGTCACAGGCATTTCACGTAAAAAATCCATCTACCAGAAGAATCTCCAGAAGTATCTGATTACTTCGATACATAGCCAAATCGACTGGATCAATTTTGACCAAAACCAAATAGAAATCCGTACGCTTGGAAAAAAATGATTCTGACGCTAAATTATTTTGCCTAAATGTCCGCACCCATGATCCAGATTGAAAATCTCTCCATCAGCCTGTCAGGTTGCGAGATTTTGAAAGATGTGTCGCTGACTGTGAACACAGGCGAGTATGTTTCGATCATCGGCCCCAACGGTGCGGGTAAAACCACACTGATCAAGTGCCTCGCTGGAATCTACACCGACTGGCAGGGCATGCTCCGGATTCAGGGAAAGTCATTCTCAGAATACGGTAGCAAGGAACTGGCGATACTGATGAGCTATGTTCCTCAGGCCGAGGGGCGCACGAACCCCCTGACCGTTGAGGAATTTGCCGCCACCGGACGCTATCCACACCTGTCCGCCTTCACGACCATGCAGCCGGAGGATTATCGCGCGATTGATGCCGCGCTGGAGCGGACCGATCTCTTGCCCTTACGGCATCGCAAGATGAATTCGCTGAGCGGCGGCGAAAGGCAGATGACCTTTATCGCTGCGGCCCTCGCGCAAGGTTCGACCATTCTTCTACTGGACGAACCCTCCACGTTTCTCGACTACCGTCATCAGGCCAACGTGGCTTCCATTCTTAAGTCGGCCTGCCATGAGCGTGGAATGACCATCGTAGCCGTGCATCACGATGTCAACACAGCCACGGCCTGCAGCGATCGGGTGTATGCCATAAAGAACGGAACGAAGGTCTTTGAAGGCACATCGACCCAGATTGCCGTCGCCGAAACTTTGAAGTCGATCTACGGAACGGAATTCGCCTGCTCCCCCTCGCCGGATCGCACCCTCCCCTTCGTCATCTCCGGAGGAGCGCTATGAGAAAACCGATCATACCTCTGGCGATCCTGTTCACACTCGCGCTGATGGCACTCGTGCTCAGCCCATTGTTCGGTATGACATTTATTCCATACAGTGCAACCGGGCAGGAACGCGAAATCATGCTGAACATTCGCATCCCGCGTGTGCTATGCGCTTTTGCGGCGGGATCCATGCTGGCGCTCAGCGGCATGTCGTTTCAGGCGCTTTTCCGCAATCCGCTGGCCACGCCGTTCACTTTGGGTGTTTCCAGCGGCGCAGCTCTCGGAGCCGCGGTCTTTATCCGGATGGGATGGGCGTTTACTCTTCTGGGTATATCCGGCACCTCGCTTGCGGCATTCGTCGGGGCGCTTTTGTCCGTCCTGCTCGTCTATGGCCTGACTCAGCTTAAGGGAGGCTTCTCCACACCCACTCTGCTGCTTGCCGGGATCGCCATCAGCTTTTTCTTTTCCAGCCTGATTCTTTTCATCCAGTACGTCAGCGGGCTAACCCACTCGTTCCGCATTATCCACTGGATGATGGGCACGCTCACCACAGCAGATTTCGGCAAACTCATCAATCTGCTACCCTTCCTTGGAGTCGGTGGACTGCTGCTGGCATTTCTTAACCGCGAAATGAATCTTTTCATGGTTGGCGAAGACCTCGCCATAAGCCGCGGTGTAAATGTCGGGCTCGTGAAGAAGCTGATTTTTCTGGCGGCATCGCTGATGGTGGGCAGTGTGGTGGCTGTATGCGGCCCAATCGGCTTCGTCGGGATGATGTCGCCGCACATCTGCCGCCTGCTCGTCGGTGCGGATCATCGCTTTCTCACGCCCGCTTCGTTTCTGTTCGGGGGGCTGTTTCTGGCCTTGTGCGACACGCTGTCCCGCACACTGATCGCCCCGTCAGAAATCCCGGTCGGCATCATCACCGCCCTGCTCGGCGGTCCCTTTTTCATCTGGCTTCTGCTTAACCGAAAAGGCGACCTCGAACTCTGATATGGGCGAAAATCATTGCCCCGCCGCACCTTTTACGACTGTAAAGCATTTGTGAATTAAGTGCTGATTCGTGACGAGGAGTGGTCTACTATGCGCCGCATGAAAGCTATAGACACGAAAGAGCAAAATCTGCTCGAAGAGCTGAAATCTTATGGATCCATCGCCGTGGCCTACTCCGGCGGGGTGGATTCCACCTATCTTGCCGACTGCGCCCATGAAGCCCTTGGCCAGAACGCTATGATGATCATCGCCGACTCGCCCTCCATTCCGCGCGAAGAGCTGCAGCAGGCCATCGACATGGCCACCGAACGCGGCTGGAACCTCCGCGTAATCCAGACCGGCGAGCACCTGAATCCGGAATACCTCGAAAACAAGGGCGACCGCTGCTTCCACTGTAAGAATGAGCTATTCACAAAAATGGAAACCATCCTTTCCGAATTCGGTGATATCGTGCTCGCCCACGGAGCGATTGAGGATGACAAGGGTGATATCCGCCCCGGAACACAGGCTGCTGCCAACCACTGCGTCGTCGCGCCTTTACAGAATGCGGAATTGTTCAAGAAAGAGATTCGCATCTTGAGCGAGCGGCGAGGCTTGCCCACCGCCGAAAAGGCTTCCTTCGCCTGCCTTGGCTCACGATTTCCCACCGGCACCCGCATTGAACTGGAAGCGATGACGCAGGTCGAAAAGGCCGAAGCAGTCCTGCGCACACGTGGTTATGCTCAGTACCGCGTACGTCATCATGGCGACCTCTGCCGTATCGAGATTGAAGAAGGTGACTTCGACAAGATGGTGAACGAACGGATGGAACTCGTTGATGCCATCAAAAAAACCGGCTACAGGTTCGTCACCCTCGATCTGGGCGGTTATTCAATGGGTTCAAGCGCTTAATAAGCGACAGGCTCACTGGGTATTTATATCCTGCTTCGAGTCTTCCTGATTTTCTTCGCTTTTTTCTTCAGAAGCCTCAGGTTCCGTATTGCGGGGCTGGCCGCCGAGCAGGACGACCACCTCTTCCTGCACCTGTTCAAGCTCGGCCAGCTTCAGTTCGGGATCGATCACCATGAATGTTTCACCGGTCTTCTTGTGCTCGTAGACGCGCAGCTTCCGTCCGTCTTCCGAGGTTTGGGTATCGCGCTCGACCAGCAACTTCTTGCGCTCGAGCATGACGGTCAGAATAAAGATGGCATTTAAATCCTCATCGTTTTCCTTGGCCAGCAGTTTGCGCAGCAACGATTCGGCGTTTTCTTTTTTCACCGCTTCTTCAGCCGGCGGAGGAGGTACGATAAAGGTGGTCTTCCATGAGCTGAGCGCGGCGGATTCCTTTTTCCAGCACGCTTCGCACACATCCTTGCGCTGGTACGCCCCCTCCTCGAAAAACAGGCTGGAGTAGAGACTCTCCCGATCCTGAAACGCTTTTTGGCAACCCTCGCACACAGGCGAGCATTTCTTCACATGCCAGTTATCAACATTTTCGCGTCCCATAAAAAATACCTTGGATTATTGGATGAAGGGATTAGTGGAAGGATGGAAGCACGAATGTTTTATCAAAATCCAACCATTCATAAATCCTGTCATCCATTCACATCTTCCTTTTCCCAGATCGTGTGGCGCTGCTGCCAGAAGTAGACAATGCCGGTCCATGCCGTCAAAAGCGCGGTGCCCAGACCGAGCCACCAGGCAAATTCGGTTCCGGGCATCGGCAGAAATTCCGACTCCCAGATCAGTCCGAAGAAATAGAGGCAGATGGCGAGCATCTGCACGGTCGTCTTGATCTTGCCCCACATGCCCGCCGGCATGACGATCCCCTTTTCAATTATCAAAAGGCGCATGCCGGTAACCATAAATTCGCGGGCGATGATCAGCACCACCATCCACGCCCGCAAACTATCGAGTTCCACGAACCCGATGAATGCGGCGCAAACCAGCACTTTGTCGGCCAGCGGATCCATCAGCTTGCCGAAGGAGGTGCAGCCGAAAAAATTGCGGGCCAAGTAGCCGTCGAGCGCATCGGTTATGCTGGCAATAATAAATATGGCCAGCGCGGCGATGCGGGCATACGGAAAGTCGATGCTCATGCAGACCATCATTACGGCGGTCATCCAAAAACGGCTGATCGTGAGGTGGTTTGGGAGGCTTTTCATAGGCTCTTTCGTTGTTGTTCCGCTGAGGAGCGACTGATTACCTGTCTACTTCCACCACACCGGGCTTGACCAGAAAGGCATCCGGGACGCCTTCCATGATCACTTCTCTTTGGACGGATGCTGCACCACCCGCTGCAGCAGGTGCATCTTTCTCATCATGGGCGCACTGTGTGACGCTGAAGATAATGATGACGAGCATCAGCACCCCGGCAGCAACCGGAAGGATAATCTTGAGCGAGAGACTCGATCCGGACAGCCGTGCGATGGCGTCGTTCACATCACCAAAAACCGAACCGGTCTTCACCTTCGCGATGGATTTGGCACCGCCATTGCCGTTTTCGGCAGGCGTATGATCCGCCTGGGCAATGTTCTGCCGCACTTCATCGGAGAGTTGTGACTTGGCTTTCGGCGCATGCTGAGCGACATATTCCTCAACCAACGGCCGGTCATCCAACCCCAGATAACGGGCGTACATCCGAATAAAACTCTTGGCATACACCGGCGCGGACAGGGCCCCGAAATCGTCGGACTCCATCGCCTCGATGAACTTGGAAAGAATCTTGGTGGCCTGTCCCGCTTCGGAGACTGTCACGCCTTTGGCCGTCCGGGCCGATTCGAGCTTTTGCCCGATAGTTCCGATATTCAAGCTAGTCTGTTGCATCGCTTTGCGCTCCTGTGTTCTGGGGAATTTCCCCATCAAGGTCTATCAATATTTCGCGGGGTCCCGCTCCGTCCGGCGGCCCGATAATGCCCCGTTCCTCGAGCAAATCCATGACACGCGCCGCACGGGTGTACCCGATCCGCAAACGGCGTTGCAGCGACGAGGTTGAAGCGCGCTTTGTCTGGCGGATCACCTCCATGGCCTGCTCGACAATTTCATCGTCCTCGCCGTTATCCATGTCGGGCAGATCGGTTTCCTTCTTTTCGATTTTGCTGTGAATTTCGGTGATGAACTCCGGCTGGCTCTGCTCTTTCCAGAATTTGGTCACCCGGTCAATCTCGCCATCGCTGGTAAACGCACCTTGAGAGCGTATCTGCTTGTCGGCCCCGGGGGGTACAACGAGCATATCGCCCTTGCCCAGCAGCTTTTCGGCGCCCACGCGGTCGAGAATGGTCCGGCTGTCGTTCCCTTGCGAAACCTTGAAGGCAATACGCACCGGGAAGTTGGCCTTGATGGTGCCGGTGATGACCTTCACATCAGGGCGTTGCGTGGCCAAAATCATATGAATACCGGCCGCGCGCGATTTGGCGGCCAGTCGGGAGATACCCGCCTCTATTTCCTGTTGCGCCACCGCCATCAGGTCGGCCAGCTCGTCGATCACGATCACGATATAGGGCAGTTTTTCAGGCACCTGCTCTTTTGCCTTTTCGGAGGCATCCACGACTTCGGCTCCAAAAAGTTCCTCCTGCTTTGCAATCACGCGTGAGTTAAAGCCCGGCAGATCACGCACCCCGGCATGCCGGAACCATTTAAAGCGTCGCTCCATTTCATCGATCGCCCATTTGAGGCCAAGTGCCACTTTTTTGGCATTCGTTATGACCGGCACCACCAGATGCGGGAGATTATTGTATTGCTGGAATTCAACCGTTTTTGGGTCGACCAGAATCAGGCGCATATCATCGGGGGTGTGCTTCATCAGCAGACCGGTCAGAATGGAGTTCATGCAGACCGATTTCCCTGACCCCGTGGCACCGGCAATCAGCAGATGCGGCATCTTGGTGAGATCATAGATCATCGTTGCTCCGCTGACATCCTTGCCCAGCACCAACGGAAGCGAGCTTTTACCCCCTTGAAAGTCGGAGCTCTCAACCAGATCACGGAAAAAGACAGAGGAGCGCGAGGTGTTCGGCACTTCTACCCCGCAGACACCCTTGCCCGGGATCGGAGCCTGGATACGAATACTCTCGGCATGCATCTTAAGCGCAATATTGTCAGCCAGCTGCTTGATCCGCTCAACAC
>JBFHPA010000046.1:0-14398 GCA_041592955.1 Pontiella sp. | reverse complement strand
TAGAAGGGCTGGGAAGGGTCGATCACAATCTGGGTCAGTCCGTAGTGGTCGCGCAGGTCGATGAATATGATGCCGCCATGATCGCGTACGCTGTGAATCCAGCCGGATACCTTGACGATTTCATGGACGTTTTCTTTTCTCAATTCGCCGCATGTGTGGCTTCTGTAACGATGCATATCTTTACTCCTCAAAACTGTGTGTTTATTGCGTAGTGCGTATTTCGTATTGCTATTCAGGGAGAACATTACGAATTAGACATTACGCAGTACGTTCTCCAGGCTCACTTCTTCCTGCGAGCCTTCTTTCATATCCTTGACGACGGCGGTTCCAGCAGCG
Source organism: Pontiella sp. (assembly GCA_041592955.1). Taxonomy (GTDB): domain Bacteria; phylum Verrucomicrobiota; class Kiritimatiellia; order Kiritimatiellales; family Pontiellaceae; genus Pontiella. The sequence continues at coordinate 14,062 of JBFHPA010000046.1, read as the reverse complement.
AGTTCGTCCTCGCCGCGAATGATGACTTTCGCTGCACCGCTGCGATCGGCCTTGCGCATCTGCGCCTTCATGCTTTTGGCGGACAGCTCCATGCCGCAGCGGATTCCTTTGGTGCGCAGTTCGCGCGCGAGTTTCATGTTTTCGGTCAGCGCCTCTTCGCCCAGTGAGACAAGCCAGATACCGCCCTGGGGGGCAAACTGTTCGGCCGTAATACCGCACGCCTCCAGCGAAGTGATGACGCGTTCCATGCCCATGGCAAATCCGACTCCGGGAATGCCCTTCTTGCCGAGCGCTATCTCATAGCGTCCGCCACCGGCAATGGCATTCTGCGCACCGAGTGCGCCATGGGTAATTTCCCAGACGGTATGCACATAATAGTCGAGCCCGCGCACCAGCCGGGGATTTACTTCCACGTCGATACCCATGGTTTGCAGCGCCTTGATCACCTGATCGAGATAGGCGCGCGACTCGTCACTCATAAACTCAATGGCGGAGGGAATCTGTTCGACAATTTTCGCGCAGTTTTCGTTTTTGCAATCAATGACACGCAGCACATTTTCGTCGATGCGGCGCTGGCAGTCTTCGCACAGCTCCGTAAGGTGCGGGTGAAGAGCCTTGCGCAGTCCGTCGGCTACCGGTTGACGGTCCGACATGGCGCCACGCGTGCTGATCTGTATCTTCGAGTCGGTCAGTCCCCACTCGTCGAGCAGGTGCTGCTGGAGCGCGATGCACTCGGCATCGGCCAAAGGATTCGGTTCGCCCGTGGCTTCGACGCCGACCTGATGGAACTGGCGTTTGCGTCCCGCCTGCGGGCGTTCGCAGCGGAACATCGGGGCAATATAGAATACGCGGGAGTTGAGTCCCTCTTCCCCGCGCCCCGCCAAATGGCGAATGGTGCCGGCCGTACCTTCGGGCCGGAGCGCGAGCTCGCGTCCGCCGCGGTCTTCAAAGGCATACATTTCCTTCTGCACGACATCGGTGGTGTCGCCGATGGAACGCTTGAAGACGGAAAGTTTTTCGAGCGAGGGCGTGCGCAGTTCTTCATAGCCATAGCAGCCGAAGATGGTGCGCGCTTTTTCTTCGATCATGCGCCAGATGTAAACTTCCGGCGCATAGATGTCGGACATGCCCTGCAGGGGCTGGAACTCGGAGGAGGCCATATTACTCGCCGGTAATGCGCTCTCGCATGATCTTGCCGGGCTTGAACTTCACGACTTTGCGTGCGGGAATGGTAACAATATTTTCGGGCTTGTTCGGATTACGGCCAATGCGCTGCTTGCGTTCGCGGACTTCGAAGACGCCAAAGTTGCGGAACTCTACGGTGTCGTCGTTTTCAAGCGCTTCCACAATATAGTCGAGGCTCTTCTGAATGACGGCATACACGTCCTGCTGGATCAGTCCGGTTTCGTCAGCGATACGCATTACCAAATCTCGTTTTGTCATCTATCTGTCTCCTTGAGTTCTCGACATGTTAATAAAGGGAATCCCCGATCAATTGAAAATGAACCACGGATATTATTCAGTGGAAGAGATCGGTCAAGCTAATCTACTTACGATTAGTGTATTAGCCAAGCGGACTAGCGCGAAAGGATGTGCACGGCCAGAAAAACGACGACCGCAAATCCACTGAAAATGGCCAGACTCTTATTGAAAAGGTAGAAGTGATCCTTAGGATCGAGAATGACCGCCGTATCACCCTTCTTGACCAGCGTATGGGTACCCACATAAATGCCTTTAACCGCGCCCTTGGATGGCGCCAGCACCTCGGTGGCATCCATGGCCACCCGCAGTTTGGTCACATTGTTCAGCGCCTTCTCCATCTCCGCCCGGGCTGCATCGGCACTCGCATTCAGATCTTCAATCCCGTCGTCGGAAGCTCCGTTTTTCAGCGCGTTCTTCGATGCCATATCGAGCATGGCAAACTTTTTCTTGGCCGCCGTATATGCATTCTTGGCCTCTTCGAACTGCACGGCCAGCCGATCGCTGCGCAGACTGACCAGTACCTGTTTCTCGGCAACGGTGTCGCCCGTGTCGACATGCACTTTTTCAACGGAACCATCGGCTTCAATAATAACCGCCACTTCCAGCGGGTGCTTCTTCAGCACTTTGGCCGAGGGGTACCACGCGTCCTTGACCGCCCAAATTCCCAGAAAAAAGAAAATTCCCGCGAGCACCAGGAAATCGTTGGATGTTTTGACATTGTACTTTCTTTTAGCGGGCATAGAGAATCTCCGTATATGAACTGTTGCTAACGTTGCAAAGACGACAAGTCTTGTCCATCTATAAATGGTGTCAAGACGCCGGGCCGTACTTAAGCTTTAATTACGCCAAAATTCAGTTTTCAACCATCGTTCCGATTATGCTAGTTTGCGCGATCGTTTTTTTAGAGGAGATCCCAGGTGTATCTTAAAACTCTCGAACTCATTGGGTTCAAAAGCTTCGCGAACAAGACCAAGCTGGAATTTGAACCCGGTATGACCGCCATCGTCGGCCCCAATGGCTGCGGCAAGAGCAACGTATCCGATGCCGTCCGCTGGGTGCTCGGCGAGCAGCGCGCCCGCGCGCTGCGCGGCGCGAAAATGGAAGATGTGATCTTTAACGGAACCGACTCCGCCAAGCCGCTCGGCATGGCCGAGGTGAGCATCACGCTGGCCGACTGTTCCGAATCGCTCGGTATCGAGTATGACGAGGTCTGCATCACCCGCCGCGTGTTTCGATCGGGTGAAAGCGGATATTTTCTCAACCGCAAGGCGTGCCGTCTGAAAGATATTCAGCGCATGTTCATGGACACCGGCATCGGCACCGATTCCTACTCCGTACTGGAGCAGGGCAAAATCGACCAGATTCTTTCCGCCCGCCCGGAAGACCGCCGCAGCGTTTTTGAGGAAGCCAGCGGCATCACAAAATTCAAAGCCGATAAACGGGAAGCCCTGCTCAAGCTTGAACATACCGAAGCCAATCTGCTGCGTCTGGAAGATGTGATCCGCGAGGTTAAGCGGCAAATCATCTCACTCCAGCGCCAGGCCGGAAAAGCGCGGCGCTACAAGGAGCTCTCAAACGAGATGCGCGACCTCGACATCTACGTCACTAACCAGCGGTTGGCCGAATATGCCCGCAAGATCGACGAGCTGACAGAGGAGCTTCAGGTTCTTGACCGCAAGGTCAATGAGCTGCACGAGCAGGTGGAAACAGCCGAAACCGAAGCCACGAATTCGCGTCAGGCGCTGAGCAAGCTGGAAGAGACCATTTCCCACGCCATGGAACAGGCCTCTGCAGCGCGCAGTGAACTGGAGCGCACCCGCAATCTGATCACCATGAACACCGACCGCATCACGGAGCTTTCAACTCTGGCGCAGCGAAACTCGCAGGAGACCGAAGACGCCCGCGTGCGCATGGAAGCGCACCGCACGGAATTGGAAAAAATTATTTCTGAAATCGGCATCGCCGAGGAACAGAAAGCCAAAGCCAAAACCGAACTCGATCAGGTTACGCTGGCGCAAAAGGATGTCGAAGACCAGATGAACGCCACCCGCACCGCGCTCAATGAACTGCGCAACGAAGCGGTAACCCTCGACTCCAACGCCTCGAAGATGCAAAACGAATTGAACCAGCTGGATGCGCGCGATCGCGAGGCCATGCTGAAGAAGGAGCGTCTCTCCACCGAAAAAGCGGAGCTGGAACGCTCTTTGAGTTCCTTCATGGAACGGCAGGCGGAGATGGATGAACGGGTAGAAGCGCTATCCAGTCAGGTGGCCGAACAGGCAGAAGGGCTTAACGACCTAAACTCCGACCGTGCGGGCCGCAAGAATCTGATCACCGAAAAAGAACGCGCTTTAAACGACGCGCAAAAAGCGGTTGCCGCAAAGCGCGCCCAGTTTGAAATGCTCACCGAGGGCGAAGCCCGTAAGGAAGGATATCCGCCGGGGGCGCAGATGCTTCTTGATCCCCCATCGGAATTTTCACTGGACCGCTCCGGCATTGTTGGGCCGCTGGCCGAGCTGATGAAGGCCTCGCCGGAATATCAGGTCGCGCTGGAAGCTATTCTGCGACCCTGCATCGATGCGATCGTCGTACAAGACGAAACCTATGCCCGCGACGCGCTCAACTGGCTCCGCGAGCAGCAGGCCGGCAGCGCCCGTTTGCTGAGTGTTGTATCGAGCAAGGAAGAGGCCGAACTGGAGAACTCCTCCTCCATCGGCAAACGCCTGCTGGAATGCATTACCTGCGACGATCACGTTGCGCCGTTGGTGCAGCGCCTTTTCTGGAATGTGCGCGTGGTGGGTTCCGAACTCGAAATCCCCGGTGTGCTTTCTGTCGATACCGTGGTGGTATCGCAAAACGGCACGGTGGTTTGCGGCGATGGCTCATCCGAACTCTGGATGCCCGGCACGGAGGACAAATCTCCCCTCGCCCGCCACCAGCTTCGTCAGCAGCTTCAGGACGCCATCAGCACGCTCGAGTCCGAAACCCAGACGCTGGAACAGTCGCTTACGGCTCTGCGCGGTGAAGAAACCGACCTCGGCGCCACGATTGCTGCCGCCCGTCAAAAGCTCGAGGAAGCCCGCCGCGAGCTCGCACTGCAGGAAGGCGAACGACAAGTCATCAACCGCGAAACCGCGAGCGCCCGCGAACGCGTCGAAACGGTGACCTTTGAATATGGCAATCTGGCGAAAAAAGAAGGCGGCGTGGTTGAACTTCGCTCGCGCCTGGCCAAGGAGCTGCAGGATACGCGGGACCGGCAGGCGACCGTACGAACCGAGATCGGCGAACAAACCAGCCAGCTTAATGAAATTGAACAGAAGCGTTCCGACGCCCTCTCCATCACATCAGAGCATCGGATCGTCTATTCCCAAAAGACCCAAGCGCTAGAGAATCTCAACAATCGCAAACAACCGATGGAGGCGCGTATCGGGGAGCTGGAAGAACTGATCAACGAACGCACCGGCGGCATTGATTCCTACAACCGGCGCATCGACGACCTCAAGACATCCATCGCGGAAGAAAACAGTAAGATCGAGCCGCTCGAGAACCGCCTGAACGAGACTGCGCAGATGCTCGACAGCGAACGCGCGCGGCGCGAAGAAACTATTCACGCCCTGACCCATGCTGAAAACCGGCTGCGTACCATGCGCAACGATCTGGAAGCCGAACTCAACAAGAAATCAAAACTCGAGGTTGAGAAGGCCGAGTTTACCATGCGGCATGATAATTCACTCGAACGCGTTACGGGCGCCTACCACATCACGAAGGAGGAGATGGCTGAGACCGAAGCGCCGCGCTGGGAAAATGATGAGGTGCCCGACCGCGAAGTGATTGAAACACGAGTTGCGGAACTGTAGGCCAAACTCGATTCCATGGGCCCGGTCAACCTGGTGGCGATCGAGGAGCATGCCGAGCACGAGGAACGCTTTGCCTTCCTGAACAAGCAGCAGGAAGACCTGCTGGCGGCCAAGCAGCAGTTGCTGGAAATGATCAAGACCATCAACGCCACCACGACCGAAATGTTCAAGGACACCTTTGATAAAGTGAACTTGGAGTTCCAGCAGATGTTCAAGCAGCTCTTTGGAGGAGGTTCTGCAAAACTGGTACTGACCGATGACGAGGATATACTGGAAGCCGGCATCGAGATTATTGCCCGCCCGCCGGGCAAAAAGCTTCAGACCATTTCATTGCTCTCCGGTGGTGAGCGCACCATGACCGCGGTCGCCCTGCTTTTCTCGCTCTTCAAGGTCAAGCCCAGCCCGTTCTGCGTGCTCGACGAGCTGGATGCCGCCCTCGATGACGCCAACATCAGCCGCTTTGTCGAAGCGCTCCACGGTTTCCTCTCGCAGTCGCAGTTTGTGATTATCACCCATAGCCGGCAGACCATTGGTGCTGCGGACGTCATTTATGGGGTCACCATGCAGACGCGCGGCATCTCCAAGGTCGTCTCCATGAAATTTGCCGACTACCAGGCCCGCGAAAAGGAAATGAAGTAGCACACAGTGCGTATTGCGTGGTTCGAAGTGCGTATTGCCTAAAACCCAACGCCAGAGCCCAATGAATAGTACGTAATACGCAGTACGAAATAAGAAGTAAGCTTTCTCAACTGATTCCGAACATATGATGAATAGTTAAGCATCTAGAGTGACTGATTATAGACATGGACGATAAAAAACAATTTGATTTCTGGTACGCGGTCAACAACACCGAGTTGATCACCTCCCCGACCAGCCGGCTGGAGACTTTCGGCGATACGGTGGTGAACTATTTCCTGGTCTGCCAGCAAATGGACAGTATCGATAAGGTGTGCGTGCGTGAGGGCCACCTCAAAGCGCTCAAGCCGGCCATCATCACCCCGCATGACCTGGGACAGATCGACCTCGAGGATTTCGGCGACGATGCCCGGCAGTATGCCGAATGGCTCGCCGAAAATGATGGTGAGTTGCAGATCCTGAAATATGGCTTCACCCTGCAAAAACGCGAGCTCAAGGAATATGTCGTCACCGACCACATGGACAACGTGCTTGATCGCGTAAAAACGGATGTGGCCGCGCTCGACGATCCTCTCAGCGCCATTCTAGTCGGCGTGGACGATCCCTGGGAAGTCTGCCTGCTCAAGCTGATGGTTGAGCTGGTGCAGCAATCCGTGCTGGGCAACATGCAGGATCTTCAGCAGCGCGCCGCCGCCAAAAAGAAGAACGTGGCCGACACGATCGATCTCGCCTTTCTCAACGCCGCGCGCGATCCGGTTCAGATCAACGAGCTGGCGGAAATGCTCAAGCGCAGCGGGCTTTGGGAGCAGTACGAGGACCGCTTCTTCGCCCTCATCAAAGCCGCCGGGCAATAGCGCTTTTTTCCCGATTGCACTGGTTGACACAACCCACGGCCGTGCGTATATTCCGGGCTTCTTTCATTGGGCGATTAACTCAGTTGGCTAGAGTGTCACCTTGACATGGTGGAAGTCGGAGGTTCGAGTCCTCTATCGCCCACCACCTTTTAAAAGGCGCTGATTCTTTCGAGTCAGCGCCTTTTTTTGGCATGACTGCGTCCGAAACATTCCTTGAATCTTGCGTCCCACCCCAATTGCCCTCAGGCGGACTGACCCATTCGCTTTTTTACTTAATACACCTATTAATCTCTGGACATGCTACTCCTGTTCTTTAGCATTGAGACAGTTCACTGCGGCATCAGTAAGCCGCTTAAATTGGGCAGCAAACCTCAAGGAGCAGAACCATGGCAGATTCATTATACGAACGACTCGGCGGATCGGAAGGTATCACCCGGGTCGCCAGCGATGCACTAGACAACCACCTCGCGAATCCACGGATCAAATCCCGCTATGTGGATCTGGAAAACTTGGAAGCCGTGCGGCAGGGTGCCGCCAACTTCTTTATTTCAGCGACGGGCGGTCCCGACGTCTATGAAGGCAAGAACATGCTGGAAACCCATAAAGGCATGAACATTGACGAAGCGGAATTCATGGCTGTGCTCGACGACATCCTCGATTCACTGAACAAGAACAACATTGGCCAGCGGGAACAGGAAGAAGTGCTCTTCGCGCTCTACAGCATGCGCCGGGAAATCATCTTAGTCTAATTACCCCGGAAAACCGAAAGCCAGATGCTTAAATCCGAGGAGCAACCATCTCCCCCGATTACTAGATTTCGGGGCCCCTTTTCGCAGCAGCCGGGCCGTCTGATGCAGGCCATCTGGCCCGTTAACTGCAAGGTATAAGCATATGAATGCAGCACCATTTTTGAGCTTTCTTGTGGCGGGTGTATTGTTCCTGTCGACGCGGTGCCTTTCGGCATCGGCCGATTCCTATGTGGAAATCACCAATGCCCCGCCATTCGGGACCGTCGGTCTTTTGGAAGGACATGCTGCCTGTGATGATGCGTCGCCGTGCGGAATCGCAGTATACATCAACGTCAACGGGGTCTGGTACAACAAGCCGCGTTGGGCGAATCCGATCACCGCCATCGGGATCGACGGTTCATGGAGCTGCGATGTGGCGACCTATCCGGCCGGAGATGTCTATGCCACAAAATATGCCGCGTTTCTGGTGCCGTTGAGCGCCAGTAACAGTGTGCCGATTCTGGACGGCAAGCCGCTGCCCGAGGCCTTGGATGCGATCGCCCTGGCAAAGGATTTTCATATTCAAACGCCCATCGCGTTCTCGGACCGGGAATGGGAAGTCAAAGCGAGCGTACCGGGATCGCAGATTGGTCCGGGTCCGAACGGGTTCTCAACGAACAATGTCTGGACGGATGCATCCGGCCGGCTGCATCTGAAAATAAACAAGGAGATCGAAGCCGGCGCCACCAACTGGTCCTGTGCCGAGGTTATTTGCGGGGATGAGTTTGGCTATGGGATGTATTGCTTCTATCTGGACAGCCCGGTAGACGACCTTGACCCCAGCGTGGTGCTCAGCCCGTTCATCTATTCCGACCACCCCGATTATGCATTCCGTGAAACCGACATTGAATTCACCACATGGAACGACACCGCCACCGTCGGCAACGCTCAGTATGCCATCCAGCAATGGGCGCATCAGGTCATTGTTGAGCGCTTTGAGTGCCCGCCGGGCGTCACCAATTCCGTGCACTGCTTTGTCTGGGCACCGTGGCGCATTGATTTTAAAAGCCTGAGAGGCCATGACCCGACCAGCACCGATCCTGCGGATTTAATCTACGAGTGGTCATACACCAATGCGAACCGGGTTCCGCCCGAAGGCCCGGTCAGGCCGCGCATCAACCTGTATTTGTCGGCCGGCCAGCCACCCACGGATGACAACCCTGTTGAAATTATCGTCAGCCGGTTCGATTATCTGCCCTTGCTCGAATTCACCAATGCCGACCAGACGGTGAGCAACACGCTGCAGCTCACGGTTCAGCAACAGGTGGAAGGACTGCTTGATCTGGAAGTCGCCACGAATCTTGTCCCTGTAACAAATTGGGTAAAACTGGCAACCAATATGCCAGGGAATGCGGAGAGCCCCCTGCTGTTTGACGTTCCGGCAACCAACTCAAAATCCTTTTACCGCGGATCGCTGCATTTCCCCTAACTGCGCGCCGGCGATCGGCCCGTCTTGAAGGATGGCGGGACTTTTCACCACAAAGGGCCTTCGCCCAACTGGTACATGAAGTTTCGGCGGGCGGGCTACGACCGACCAAACAGGTGTTTATAACGCGTCAGGCCAAAAAACCCAAAAAGGAGAAGAGCCGTGACCGATGGCTCAGGAACGGCAATGGGCGATTGACGTAGGGTGAACTCTGTGATGCCGTCGGGTATGTCCACGTGAAAAATAAAGTCCCCGGCGTAGGCGAAGTCAGGCATGATGCCGCCGCCAGCAATAATGTCATCTTCTGTAACAGTCGTTACCGGGAAAAATCCTCCACCTCCGTCAAACTCAACCAGAGAATCATAATCAGGCGCATCAAAATCCAGTCCATCCCCTGCCCCGGATTTCACGAACCCGGCGCCGGTTCCAAAGCCCAGTTCAATATGGTACCCGGACCAATCCAGACCCGTACTGTTCTGAACTCCTTCGGTGAAGACGTATTCTACGGTCCCACCTGTATCGGCAAGATTGAAGACTAAATCAACCGGACCTATGCCGACATAATGCTTCTGCAGCACCATGAAGGAATTGGAGGAAATACCGACCGCATTGTCGTTATTTATTTCAACCAGAGGCTGAATGACGGTGCCGGCCACAGAGGCGACCCCGGAATACCAGGTGACATTGGTAATCTGGCTGGCCTGAAGCCCGGTGGCCGAAAGGAAGGTAATCGCCGCGGCGATCCGCACGACACTGCAGGATGAAGCATTTAGTCTTTTTTTCATGATTTGTTCTCCGTTGTTCAGGGCTGCATACAATGAGTATTTCCGCTTTACTTGATCATCTTATTCATCTTTACCCCCTGCGTCAAGAATGCGCTACAGCGGACACGTCGGCTGGCACGGCATAGGGAAACAGAAGACTGAGGAGCGAGAGTCAGAGCGCTGAGGGAAACACACGGTCATCCCTGATCATTCGCAATAATGCTTTCTAGTATATTTTACTAATTGATTCTTACTCTGGAACTTTTTTATTTTTTTTATTTTTTCTTGATGTCTAAAAGCGGGTTTGTTATACGTCTTGTTCTCAAACGTGGACAAATCCGGGCGGGGAAAGGCAGTACATGTACTACATCAAGAAAAACCGTGACCATCTGCTGGTTGAATTCAAAGATAATTTCGATTGCAACGCCATCCGGGCGATTATTCACCATGTGACCTTGTTGAAGGAGTATCCTAACACGGACGACATCTGGCTGATCGGGGGACATCGCGCCGATATCAGGCTGGGAGACATGGAAACGCTCGTCAACGACTTCTGCTGTCACTGCTCCCGCGATACAACGCATAAGAAAACGGCTTTTGTGGCCGAACTGGGATTGACCCGAAGCATTATTGAACTCTGGATGAGTGCGGCCAAGAAGCGACTGCCGTTTGAATTGCAGATTTTTGAAACCCTGGAACAGGCCCGATGCTGGCTCGGTATTGCCGAAGAACGGGTGGCCTGATTTCGACCGGGTTATTCAACACCGGGAAACCGCAGCCCATCTTGTCTGTTATTTTTGTTTAATCCTTTGATCATGCGGATTAAACTTCCGCCATGAAACGACGAGATATACTCCAACAACTTGCAGTTGCCGGTGCTGCAGCACGTGCCGGCAAATCCTTTTCGGAGGATCAGGCATCGGATCGTCTGGGCGCAGTGCTCCCGAAACGCACCCTCGGCAAAAGCGGGGATCAGGTAACCTGCCTCGGCCTGGGCGGATTCCATGTCGGCTGGGTGGAAGAGGAAGCGGCGGCGCAGGCAACGATCGAAAAGGCGCTGGAGGTGGGCATCCGCTTTTTCGACACCGCCGAAAGTTATGGCAAAGGGCGAAGCGAAGAGCGGTATGGCAGGTACCTGATTCCGCGCTACCGGGATGACATCTATTTAATGACCAAAACCCAGGCACCCGATGCCGAGACAGCCCGCCAGCATCTCGAAAGCTCGCTCACGCGAATGAAAACCGACACAATCGATCTATGGCAGATTCACTCCCTGAAATCTCCCGAGGATGCGGAGGGAAGACTGGCCGAGGGCGTGCTCGATGTCGCGCTCAAGGCCCAGACGGAGGGTAAAGTTAAGCGGATCGGTTTTACAGGACATGCATCGCCCTATGCGCACCTTCGCATGCTGAAGGATGAAAAAGTCCGGGCCGCGTGCATCTGCTGCCAGCTTCCTGTCAATCCGGTTGATGCGGCATCGCCGCACAGCTTTGTAGAGCGGGCTGTTCCTAAACTGCTGGAAGCCGGCATGGGCATTCTCGCCATGAAAACGCTGGCCGACGGGCGCTTCTTTGCCCGCAAAGTGATGAACGGAAGGGTACGATGGAATTCGGACCATCCGGTTGTTCCCGACGTCCTGTCCGTGGAGGATTGCATCCTGTTTGCGTTGTCGATGCCGATCAGCGTGCTGATTACCGGCGCGGAAGAACCTTCCCTTGTAGAGGAGAAGGCGGCGATGGTTCGGCGGTTTACTAAGATGGATGCCGCCCGGCGCATGCAGATCGTCAAGAAAGTGGCCGGCTTTGCCGACGAGGGCAAAGTGGAATACTACAAGGCCAAAGAGCTTCGCGGCTAAAAACCCTTCACCAATCCACGATGCATTGGCCGCCGGTCAGCTGGAGGCTTTTTTCCGTATACTCGTGAAACTCGATCCGGACGCCGTCAGGATCCGTGGTCCAGACCTGCCAGCTGTGGTCACCGCCCAATGCCTTTTCGCCAATTGCATATCCGTGTTCTTTGACACGCGCGATGACGGCATCGATATCATCCGTTTCAATGGCAAAGTGGGTGATATTCCCGATGGAACCGGGATCCCCCTTGAATACTTCGATATAGGTCTGGTTGCCGAGTTTTATGTAGTAGCCGAAAAGTTCCCCGTCCTTGATGAACTCATATCCTTTCTCGAGTCCAAGCGCATCGAAGTAAAAGCGCGCTGTTTTGTCGAGATCGGTCGAATGGATGCATAAGTGGGCTAGCTGCTTAATCATGATACATGTCCTCGATATTTCCTGTTCCCGGTCGCAAAACCGGATAGTATCATCATCGCAGGAGCGGGGGCAATCCGATGCTGTATGCTTTCTTTCGGCATGCGTGTGTGCAGAGGAAAATCCTCGCATTCAGGGTATGCCCTGCCGGATGATGCGTGTATTCTTTCTCTGTGAATTCCCCTTTCAAACTTGTTGCGGATTATACACCGACCGGAGACCAGCCGGAGGCGATCAAACGCCTGTGCGCAGGGCTTGCCAAGAACCGGAAATTCCAGACGCTGGAGGGCGTGACCGGTTCGGGCAAAACCTTCACCATCGCCAACACCATCGCGCAGCACGGCCGTCCGGCCCTGATTCTCTCGCATAACAAAACGCTCGCGGCCCAGCTTTATGCCGAGTTGAAATCGTTCTTTCCGTACAATGCGGTGGAATATTTTGTCTCCTACTACGACTACTACCAGCCGGAAGCCTACATTCCGCAGACCGACACCTTTATCGAGAAGGACTCGTCGATCAACGAGGAGATCGAACGCCTGCGGCTGGCCGCGACCAATGCCCTGCTCAACCGCGAGGATGTAATCATTGTGGCTTCGATCTCATGCATCTATGGTCTGGGTTCGCCGGAGGACTACAAACAGATGGTGGTCAGCGCCGAGGTGGGCGAAACAACCAACCGCGATGCGATGCTTAAAAAGCTGGTCGAAATCCAATACGAGCGCAACGACTATGAACCCGGACCGGGGCGGTTCCGCGTGCGCGGCGATACGCTCGATATCTTTCCCTCCTATGCCAGGGACTATGGTGTCCGCCTTGAATTCTGGGGCGACGAAATTGATTCGATCAAGCATATCGATCCCCTGACCGGCGACACGCTGGAGAGCTTTGACCACATCATGGTTTCGCCCGCCAAGCACTTTGTGATGCCGCAAACCAAGATCGATGCCGCGCTGGAAGCCATCCGCCTGGAGATGGAGCAGCAGGTGGCTGTGTTTGAACGCGAAAACCGGCTGATCGAGGCGCAACGGATCAAGATGCGCACGGAATACGATCTGGAAATGCTCAAGGAGATCGGCTTCTGCGGAGGCATAGAAAACTATTCGCGCCATCTGGCCGGGCGCAAAGCGGGCGAGCGCCCGGAATGCCTGCTGGACTATTTCCCCGGAAAATTCCTGACCATCATCGACGAATCGCACGTTACCCTCCCCCAGGCGCGCGGCATGTATAACGGCGACCAAGCGCGCAAGCGGACGCTGGTGGAGCACGGCTTCCGTCTGCCCTCGGCCCTCGACAACCGTCCGATGGACTTTGATGAATTCATGGCGGTGACCGATGAGATGATTTTCCTTTCGGCTACGCCGGGCCCGTACGAGCTGGAACATGGCGGTGTACCCGTCGAACAGATCATCCGTCCGACCGGCATTGTCGATCCGCCCGTGGAGCTACGCCCGCTGAAGAACCAGATCGACGATCTGATGGAGGAAATCCGGGTTCGTGCCGAACGGGGCGAGCGCACGCTGGTGACCACCTTGACCAAACGTACCGCCGAGGATTTAAGCGAGTATCTGGAAAAGACCGGGCTGAAGGTGCAATACCTCCACTCCGACATCGATGCGCTCGAACGGGTCGATATTCTGCGCGAGCTGCGTCACGGCACCGTCGATTGCCTGATCGGCATCAACCTGCTGCGCGAAGGTCTCGACCTGCCGGAGGTTTCGCTGGTGGCGATCCTCGACGCAGACAAAGAAGGGTTCTTGCGCTCGGAGACCGCACTGGTGCAGACGGCCGGGCGCGCAGCACGACATATTGACGGACGGGTGATCATGTATGCGGAAAAGATCACCGACTCGATGCAGCGCATGCTCGACAAGTGCGACCACCGCCGCGAGAAACAGACCGCCTACAACAAGGAGCACGGTATTGTGCCGCAGGCGATTAAGAAGGATATCCAGGACAGCCTGAAAACGATCTACGAAACCGCCGAGGAAACC
>JBFHPA010000045.1:0-14450 GCA_041592955.1 Pontiella sp. | reverse complement strand
CGCCGACCCGCACTCGGTCCTGATCGTCCCGGTGGTCAACAACACGATGGATGTCGATGCCGCGGACTATTTCCTGTCGGCCATCAGCCAGCCGGTTGCCGAGCGCGGCTACTACGTCTTCCCCGTCAATATGGTTAAGCGCGTCATGGAAGATGACGGACTGGCGGATGCCAGCATGGTGCATAGCGCGGATACAACGCGATTGGCCTCGCTGTTTGGCGCCGATACCGTCCTCTATGTCACCATCGAGCGATGGGATGCCAAATATGCGGTCCTGACGACCACGGTTACGGTCGAGTTCAGCTATGTGCTGAAAGATGGCCACACCGGCCAGGAGCTTTGGCGTACTGCCCAGCGGCTCGTCTACCAGCCCCAAAGCAACTCCTCCGGAAACGTCTTTGCGGATCTGATTGTCGCGGCGGTGCAGGCGGCGGCCACCAAGGCCAAGCCGAACTATATGCCGCTGGCGCGGCAAGCCAACCTGCAGGCGGTCATCCAGGCCGGACGCGGTTTGCCGGCGGGGCCCTATCGACCAACGGAATACCAGCTCGACCAGAAACGCTTCTAACGCCGCCGCCGTTTCGGGGCGCAGAGCCGGGTGAGCAGTGTTTCGAGCATCAGCTCGTGCGGGATCGACCCGCCGGAGAGCATTTTCTCGTGCGTGTCCACCACCAGCTTCTTACGCGCCGCGAGCGCACGCGAGGTATAGGCGGAAGCCTGGTTGGCAATCTTGCCGGCGCGAAACCAGTGCATCTTGCGCGGATCATCCTTCATGCCGGAAAAATAGTCGTCGAGTTCCGGATCGTTGCTCCATTGGATACGACTGCCGTTCAGGCGCAGCCAGCCGGCATCGATATATTCACGAAAGCGCAACAGGTTTTGAAACAGGCTTTCGATCTGAATGATGAGTCCAATCGCGGTCTGCTTCTGGAACAGGAGCTGCCGGAACAGACGGATCGCATCAGCGAGTTTGCGCTCGGCGACCGCATCGGTGAAATCCCAGGTAATGGCTTCGCCCGCCGCCGAGGTAATCGCCTGCACATCATCGAAGGAGATGGTTGTGTCGGCCCCCTTGTAGAGCACCATCTTTTCGACTTCGCTCATGATCTGCCGGGTTTCAAAGCCGACCTTGTCGATAAAGGCGTCCGCCGCATCGGGCTCAATGGTGAACCCTTCGCGCTTGAAGAGCGTGATCGCGCGCTGCAATGCCACCGGACGCGCCTCGTAGTCGCGCTCCGGGATGTCGTATTCCGTAATCTCGGCGGTCTCCTTCACGGCCTTGTAGAAGGCCGAACGCTTGTCGATGCCGGGGGCGGAAAGAATCAGGAACTGGTCTTCGGCCAGTCCGGCTTTCAGATCGCCGGCCAGCTCGCCGAGCAGGCGCTTGACCTGATCGTTCTTCATGATGACCTGATTTTTCAAAAAGGAAATATCTCGGAACCAGACGACCTTCTTCCCCCCAAAGAGGCCGACGGTGCGGAAGGCGGCCACGCACTGGTCGATGGCCGCAACCGCGGCATCAATCGTGGCCGCACTGCCGTCGATCGTTTCCATCGACAGCGCCTGCTCGGCCTCCGGGCAGATCTGATCGACCTTCTTGCGGGCGTTCAGCCCCACCAGATATTCATCGTTGCCGCAGAATAGAAATACGTTGTCCGCCATGAAACAGTTCCTCTTCCAATCCGTGGAAGATATGATTTAATCCCTCTAGTTGGCACTCAATTACAGTAGCCGTTTTTACAGAAGACCGCAAAGGAAGCAAAGGCTGAACAGTTGCGTCTCTTTTCTTTGCGCACTTTGCGACCTTCTGTTGTACATTCCGAACAAGAGGTTTTGTGATGCAAAAGACGATCTGGGCGCCTTGGCGCATTGAATATATTCTGGGTGACAAGGAAGGCGGCTGCTTCCTGTGCAAGATGCTGAAAGAAGACAACGACCGCGACAACCTGATCCTGAAACGCGGAAAGACCTGCTTCGTGCTCATGAACCGCTATCCCTACACCGGCGGTCACCTGATGGTGGCGCCCTATCGCCATCTGGAACACCTTAAGGACCTGACGCCGGAAGAGCGGATTGAACTAACCGACCTGTCGATCGAGGCCGTTGAAATTCTCAAGGCCGAGCTGAATCCCGACGGGCTGAATCTCGGCTATAATCTCGGTGAAGCGGCCGGTGCCGGACTAAAGGATCATATCCACCAGCACATTGTGCCGCGCTGGACGGGCGATACCAACTTTATGCCGGTGCTCTCCGATACCCGTGTCATGCCGCAGGCGCTGATGGAGCAGTACGACGTGCTCCACCCCCTCTTCAGCTGACCACTGCAATCCGACCCCGCAACTTGCATTCGTACCGGTATCGAAGTTCCATCCCTTTGGAATGATTTGACAGCCTGCCTGTAACGCCTAGAATACGAACGAAGGAGGCAGTGCAATGGCGTTTAATCAAACCAAAGAAATACTCGACCACGCGCGGGATTTTCACCGCAGGCTGAGCCGGTTCTACACGGAACTAAAGGACTTGGCTCCAGAGGAGCAGACCCGATATCTACTGGACACTCTGATCGCCCACGAAAATGTGCTTGAAGCCCGGTTAAAGGAATATGAGGAGGAGGTTTCTTCCAGCGTTCTCGATACGTTCTTCAAATACATGGTGGATGGCACCGATTCCTATTTCGCGGCGTTTGAAGTGCCCGAACAGGTTGATGCAAAGTTCGTCATTGAAGCGGCTCGGCATTTTGATGCCTGCCTGAGCGGTTATTACCGTGAAATGGCTCAAAAGGCTCTCTCCGCAAAGGTTCGCGAGATCCTGTTCAATTTAATGGACCTGGAAATGCGCGAACAGATGAGCCTGAGCAAACGGGTGCTGGAACTCAACGTGGATTCCTTCGTGTAGGTCGGCGGACGATCGGGTTTTGACGGCTCAGTCCGTCGTGATACGAAGGCGCTCTTCCGCCGTTGAGCGCAGGCTTGGGAAGGCGTCCTTGTCTTCCGAGAGGTTTACACCGTAGGCCGGGACCATCTCAGCCAATTGCTTTTTCCATTCCGCTGACGCCATTTGGTCGGAGAAGCATTTTTCGAGCACCTGAAGGATGATCGATACGGCTGTCGATGCGCCCGGCGACGCGCCGAGGACCGCCGCAAGCGATCCATCGCCGGCTGCCACCACTTCCGTACCAAACTGCAGGCGCCCGGTTCTTTCCGGATCCTTCTTGATGATCTGCACCCGCTGGCCGGCGGTGATCAGCTTCCAGTCATCGTTGACCGCGTCAGGGAAAAACTCGCGCAGCATGTCGCAGCGTTCGTTGTGGTTTTTCCGGCACTCATTGATCAGGTATTTCGTCAATGCCATGTTGTCTCGCCCGGCCGCCAGCATGGGCAGCAGGTTGTCGGGCTTCACCGATTTGAACAGATCGAGGTTGGATCCTGTTTTTAAATATTTAGGAGAAAATCCGGCATACGGACCAAACAGCAGCGACCGGTTTCCGTTAATGATGCGCGTGTCGAGATGGGGCACCGACATGGGCGGCGCTCCGACCGAGGCCTTGCCGTAAACCTTCGCTTCATGACGTTCAACCATTTCGGGGTTGTTGCAAATCAGGAACTGGCCGCTGACCGGGAAGCCGCCAAACCCCTTGCCCTCGGGAATGCCGGACTTCTGCAACAGCGGCAATGCGCCGCCGCCCGCACCAACAAAAACAAACGTTGCGGTTATGCTTTCTTTCCCGCCGAGGTTCAGCCTCCATCGGTTGTCCTTCTCGCGGCGGATGTTCTTTACCCGGGTTCCGAGAGCCAGCGCTACTCCATCCTGCGCCGCCAGATACTCAATAAGATTGCGCGTGAGCGAACCATAGTTGACATCCGTGCCGGCCTCTACCCGCGTTGCCGCAAGCGATTCACCCTTCGCTCTTCCCTGCATTAAAAGCGGAGCCCATTCCCCGATGACCGCATGATCGGTCGTGAAGTCCATCGTTTCGAACAGGTGGCTTTGGGTCATGGCGGCATGGCGCCTGCGGAGAAATTCCGTATTGTCCGCCCCTCTCACAAAACTCATATGCGGCACACGGCGAATAAAATTCCCGGGATCACGGATTACGCCCTGCTCTGTCAGATACCCCCAGAAATGCTTCGAGGTTTCAAACTGCTCATTGATGACGGCCGCCTTGGAAATATCGATTTGCCCATCGGCTGCGACCGCTGTGTAATTAAGCTCGCAGAGCGCGGCATGGCCGGTTCCCGCATTGTTCAATGCATTGGAACTTTCCTGCGCCACTTGCGGCAGCGCTTCGATCACCTGAATGGTCAGCTCCGGATTCAACCGCTTGAGCATAACGCCCAGCGTTGCGCTCATGATCCCGCCGCCAACCAACACGACATCGGGATTTTCCAGCAGAGAGGCTGACTGGCGATCAAAATTCATGAAGGATATGAATAGGTGAAGAGCGGGATTCAGTCAACACCGCCAGCGTTTTTTGACTCTGCTTGCAGATAACATCCGACTTGAATCTTGAGGCCTTCGGGGAGTCCGGATGAGGGCGCACCCTTGACAATTTTTCCGCCTTGTTAATAATGATGACTATGTCCGTTAAGCTGTCCTGTGAGCAGGGAGATGCTGTTTCGCCTGAAAACCGGATTCCTGTTAATTCTTTTATGAGGGGGAAGTTGTGAGTGCACAGACCGTGGGTGTGATCGGCGCCGGAGTGATGGGGGTTGGTGTTTCGCAGCACCTGGCCCAGTTTGGATTTCAGGTGGTGCTGATCGATCTTAATGACGAGGTGCTGGAGCGGGCCCGGAACGACATCAGGAATAATGTCCGTTTCCAGGCCTTTTTGAGCAAGGACAAGAGCAAGGCGCAGGATCCGGACGACGTCATTGGCCGCATCCTATTCACCTCCAGCTACGCTCCTCTCAACGAAGCATTCTTCGTAATTGAAAACGTGTCCGAAAAATGGGAGGCCAAGCAGGCGGTCTATCCGCAGCTTGATGGCGCATGCCCTGAAAAAACGGTTTATGCCGTTGACACCTCTTGCTTCCCCATAACCCGGGTGGGCGCACTCACCAACCGCCCTGACCGCGTGGTTGGCATGCACTTCATGAATCCGGTACCGATGAAGCCCACGGTGGAGATGATTCGAGGCCACCATACCAGTGAATCAACCATCGCCATTGCCAAGAACCTCTTAGCAGCGATGAACATGGATTGCGTACTAGTGAACGACTCGCCCGGTTTTGTATCCAATCGCGTACTCATGCTGACCGTCAATGAAGCAATCTATTTGCTGTATGAGCAAGTGGCCGATGCGGCGCAGGTGGACGAGATTTTCAAGAAATGCTTCGCTCACAAGATGGGGCCGCTGGAAACCGCCGACCTGATCGGCCTCGACACCATTCTGGATTCAATCGAAGTGCTGCACGATAGTTTCGGCGACAGCAAATACCGCCCTTGTCCACTACTCAAAAAGATGGTTGATGCGGGTTTGCTGGGACGGAAAAGCGGACAGGGATTCTATACCTACAAACAAGGGATTTAACATGGGCGACGAAGACGTTATGGGACGGGTTCGGGATTATCTGGGTCAATTTATCAGCACTCCGGACATTGGTCCTGACGAAAACCTCTTTTCCTCCGGAATGGTCAATTCCCTATTCGCCATGCAACTGGTGCTCTTTGTGGAAAAGGAATTCAACATCATGGTGACCAACGAGGATTTGGACCTCGAGAACTTCAAGTCCTTGAACGCCATTGTCGGTTTTATCGAAAATAAGTCAAATGTTGTCCGTTAGAGGAGGGGCTATGAATCTTGAACTGACGGAAGCTCAACGAGTCCTCCAAACCGAGGCAAGAGCGTTTGTGAATGAACGGGTCGCACCGTATGCCGACGAATTTGACCGTAAAGAAAAGATACCGAACGACCTGATTCACGAGCTTGGCGCGCGCGGCTATCTGGGCGCCATTATTCCATCGGAATATAACGGACCTGGCATGGACGCACTTTCCTGGGGCCTACTCTGCGAGGAAATCGGCCGCGGGAGCGCCTCACTGGTTTCACTGTTGACCGTGCATAGCATGGTCGCACAGGTGCTGATCAAATGGGGCACCGACGAGCAACGGAGCAAATGGCTTCCAAAACTGGCGTCGGGCGAGAGTATCGGCGCCTTCGGCTTGACCGAGCCCGAGATTGGCAGCGATGCCGGGAGCGCTCGCACCGAAGCCTGTGCGACAGGTGGCGGCTACGTGATCAATGGCAAGAAGCGCTGGATCTCCGGCGGCCAGATTGCCGACGTGTTTCTGGTTTTTGCACAAGTGGAAGGCAAGTCCTCTGCATTCCTGATTGAAAGAGGAACTCCCGGGTTCAATACGGAAGCCATTGGCGGCATGCTCGGGTTCCGTGCGGCGATGCTAGCGGAGTTGCAAATGAAGGACTGCCATGTTCCGGTCGGAAACCTGGTCAGCCGCATTGGCTTTGGCTTTTCCCATGTAGGCAGCACGGCGCTTGACCATGGCCGTTATTGCGTGGGGTGGGGTTCGCTGGGGCTTTTGCAAGGATGTGTGAATGCCTGTATGGAATATTCCGGCAAGCGCAAGCAGTTTGGCGCGTTCATCAAGAGCCACCAATTGATTCAGGAGATGATTGCGGAGATGATCGTGCAGGCCAAGGCGGCCCGGCTGATGTGCCACCACGCGGCCTATCTAAAGGATCGCGGCGATCCCTCCCTGATCATGGAAACGTCCATCGCTAAATACTTCACTTCCCGTGTTGCGGTAAAAGCGGCCTTGGATGCCGTGCAGATCCATGGTGCAAACGGCTGCTCCGACGACTATCCGGTGGCCCGCTATCTCCGCGACGCGAAAATCCTCGAGATCATTGAGGGCAGCACCCAAATGCAACAGATCATAATTTCCAAATACGGCTATCAGGAATACATGATGACCAAGCGGCAGGCTCGAAAGAAAAGCCCGTAAGAGGTTGCCTTGAACAATGAGAGAAACAACAAGGTAAAATGCCTGGTCTGGGACTTGGACAATACCCTCTGGGACGGCGTCTTGCTGGAAGACGAGAAGGTCTCGCTTCGCAACGGCGCCGCAGAGGTGGTTCGGGAACTCGATCAGCGCGGCATCCTGCAATCGATTGCATCGCGTAATGACCACGATCTGGCGATGGCCAAGCTGGAGGCATTGGGCTTGGCCGAGTATTTCATCTATCCACAAATAAACTGGAGCACGAAATCGGCATCGGTTCAGACCATTGCAGATTCACTGAATATCAACATCGATGCTCTGGCGTTTATCGACGACCAACCCTTCGAAAGGGAAGAAGTGACCTACACGCATCCCGAGGTGTTATGCCTCGATGCCTCCGAGTTGAACCGGCTTCTCGACCTTCCGGACATGATGCCGCGCTTTATCACCGACGACTCGCGCCGCCGCCGCCAGATGTACCAGGCGGACATCGAACGCAATCAGCTAGAAGAGTGCTTTGATGGCGTCAAGGACGAGTTCCTTGCATCCCTTGGCATGAAAATGTCTATTTCACCTGCTCAGGAGGCAGACTTGGCGCGGGCCGAGGAATTGACCGTGCGTACCAACCAGTTAAACACGACCGGCTTCACTTATTCCTATCGCGAACTGAATGAATTCAGGAACTCAGACCGCCATCACCTCTGGATTGCTGGGTTGGAGGACAAGTATGGCACATATGGCAAGATCGGTCTTGTCCTTATCGAAGCCGACGAAGAGGAGTGGTGGATCCGGCTGCTATTGATGTCCTGTCGGGTCATGAACCGTGGCGTGGGCTCGGTCTTGATCAACCACATCCGCAATCAGGCACGGGAAGCCGGCGTCAGGCTGCTGGCGGAGATGATTCCCAACGACCGCAACCGCATGATGTATATGACCTACAAGTTCAATTATTTCCGGGAAAAGGCTGTATCGGACGCAAAGGTAATTTTTGAAAACGACCTCACTCCCATGCAGGACTTTCCTGACTATTTGACGCTTGAAATTGGATAATCAGTTAAGAGGAAACGCTCATGAGCGACTACAAGCTACAGATGTACACGCCCGATCTACTAGAGCGGGTCTGCGAGCTTCAAAATCATTTGTGGGGACGATCCACCAAGCTCAACGCCGCATATCTGGACTGGAAGCACCTGCACAATCCCTATCTCGAAGTACCGTTGGTTTATGTTGCTATTTGCAACGATCGGGTCGTTGGTATGCGGTCCATGTTCGGAACCTGCTGGGAGGCCGGGGACTACAAGGAAAGACTGGTACTGCCAAGTGCTGCGGACACCGTTATCGCTCCAGAGCACAGGAATCGCGGCCTTTTCGAGGAACTAACCCACTATGCCATGGAAGATCTCGACGCGCGCGGCTATAGCCATGTCCTCAACTTTTCGCCTAGTGCCTCCAACTATGTGGTATCCGTGATGACGATGGGGTGGCACTCGATAGGGAAAATGGAAATAATGACGCGACAGAAATTGACTGATTCGGTGGTTGCATGTGCGCTAAACTCGGCCTCCAAATACTGGATCGCAAGGAAGGCCGTGGGGGCCGGAAGAATGGCCGGAAGGTTAATGAAGAACGCCATGCATATCGATGCTTTCTATGCTCTGGACCGGAATGCTCGCAGCCACAGTCACCACCCTGTTAGCCTAGCCAAGAAGCCTAGACCGCAAGCAATGGCTGACCTAATTCGGGATCTTGGAGGCGATGGCAGATTGCGCCAAGTCCGTGACGAGATCTTCTTTGCATGGCGGTTCGAAAATCCGCGAGCGCACTACCGTTTTTTGTTTTGGGGTGGCGAGGATCCCGATGGCTATATGATTCTGCAGAACACTGTTGGGCAAACGACTCTCAACATCGTTGACTGGGAGGGACGAAATCCCAAGATTAGATCTGACTTGCTAGAGGCCGCCATAAGCTGGGGACAGTATCGGTCCTTGTGCATCTGGGGAGCTACATTGCCCGGTTCAGCTCGAGAAACGCTTAAGAACGCCAGCTTCTCCTGCGCAACCAAGACGGATAAACCAGACAATCGTCGCGGATGCTGTATGTTGAAACCACTGGGCTCGGACGCTGCATGCAAAGACATTCTAGGCTGCCGCCCGCTAGAGTATAACAGCTGGGATCTCCGAATGATCTATTCTGATGGTGAATAACTCGAATGAAGGCATTGGAAGAGAATGCCCGTTACCTCAAGTGGCTGGCGGTCGATCTGAGCCGTAATAACCAGATCATGCAGGACATCAACTCATAACCTGATACGCCTGTAACGGCACGTGATGCGACCGGATGCACCCGAAAGATGTACAAACTAAGTTACATGCACGCCTGCTGGCAAGTCTGCTTGCCGAAGAGCTCGATGCATAACCAACGATGGGTCGTTGCGTGAAGCACTTAAGGCCAAGGCAAGGGACCGAAAGCGCTGGGCTACCGCCGCCAACCAACACGACATCGGGATTTTCCAGCAGAGAGGCTGACTGGCGATCAAAATTCATGAAGGATATGAATAGGTGAAGAGCGGGATTCAGTCAACACCGCCAGCATAGTTTGACACATCCGGCGCGGAGTTCGGGCGTTTCGCCAGACAAACAAAGCGGCGCCTCCGCATACCGCTGAGGCGCCGCTGGTGTATTGCCTTATGGCCTATATTACTTGCCGTACTTCACGCCGCAGCCATAGGAGCGGGTCGTGGTTGTGGTGGCCGCTTTCCCGTTCATCACGAGATCGAGATATTCGGTCACATAGTTGGTTGCCGTTTCGATGTCGGCGGATTTGGAGGACTTCACGCTGTCGATCGCGCCCTGGTAGCCGAGGCTTCCATCGGGGTTGACGATGTACATGTGCGGCGTGGTGCGCGCGCCATACATCTTGCCAACCGTTCCATCTTCATCGATGAGGTAAGCCGTTCCGGCATGGCCGTTGGTCGCATTGGCTTCGTTGGCTTCATCTGGGGTCATATATCCCTGCTTGCCGGGGGCGGACGAACAGATCGACAGCCAGACAACATCTTTACCGGTGTACTTCTTCTGTATGCTCTGCATGGCACCAACCTTGTAGAACTTCTTCACGAAGGGGCAGCCATAGTTCACCCACTCAAGCACGACATACTTGCCTTTGAAATCGGATAAGCTGTGCTCAACGCCGTTGCTGTCCTTCAATGTGAAGTCCGGCGCTGCGGCACCGACTTCCACGGCCGCCTGCACTCCGGTCAGCGAGCTGATCGCCGCTGCAATAATTCCTGCTGCAATATACTTCTTCATACTACCACTCCTGTTTTAATGAATGAACCACGCAGGCCGCACCACCCGGTACGACCGTTTACTGTTGTTTTTCCAACTCGCTCAAAACAATTTCAGCTGTAAGCATCTGTGGCAGGATCGCCGGATTTCCGCCGTTACCGTCATAATAAAGATAAAGCGGAACCCCGCTGCGGTTGAATTCGGCCAGCGCACGGGTGATCTCTTCGGGCTGCCGGGTCCAGTCCGCTTCCACCAATGTGACGCCCTTTTGCACAAACGCTTCCTGCACCTTTGCGGTATTCAGCGCCATGCGTTTGTTGGCCTGGCAGGTGACGCACCAGTCGGCGGTAAAATCGATGAAGAAGGGCTTGCCGGAGGCTTTCAACTCGCGAATCAGCGGTTCGGAGTATTCCTGCCAGAAGGATTCCGGAGTCTTCGTGAGGGCCAGACTGACTCCGCCGAAAAGAAGACACACGGCGATCACATTGGCCACGATCCGCACCCTCAGCGCGCGCACCAGGTTGCCCCAGCGCCCGTAAATCCAGGCGGCCACTCCGACGATCAGCATGCCGGTCAGCATGCGGCCGAGGCCATCCTTCCCGCGCAATCCCGTCAGCACCCATACCAGCCACATGGCAAAGGCCATCAACAGGAATCCCAAAAACTGCTTCAGCGATTCCATCCAGGGGCCGGGACGCGGTATCGCCTGCAACCACCCCGGAAAGCGGGACAGCAACAGATACGGCGTTGCCATCCCCAACCCCAGAGAGGTAAAGATCAGCATGGCCACCATCGCAGGTTGCGTAAGCGCCACGCCGACCGCGACACCCATGAAAGGTCCGGTGCAAGGCGTGGCAACCAGCGTGGCCAGCACTCCGCTCAGAAAGGTGTTAATGCCTTCAGACCGGCCTTTGATGTTTCCGCCGGCTCCCATGAGCGATGTCCCCAGCTCAAACACGCCGAACATATTCAGCGCAAGAAGCATGAACAGCATGCTCATTAGGATCACCACGACCGGTTCCTTCAATTGAAACCCCCAGCCCGTGGCCGGCACCAGGGCCTTGACCACCAGCAGCACGCCCGCCACCGCCCAAAAGGAGACAAGCACTCCGGCGGCAAACAACAGGCCATGCCGCCAGACCTTTGCCGGCACCTCGTCGGCCATCTTGACAAAGGTCAGAATCTTGAGCGAGATCACCGGAAAGACGCAGGGCATCAGGTTAAGAATGATTCCTCCCAGAAAGGCCGCCAGCAAGGCATAGCCCACCGAAGGGGCCGCACCCGCAGACTCGCCTCCGGCAATCGGTGCTGTAAATCGCGCCGAAATACGGGTCGCCCGGACCTCCTCACCCTGCACGAAGGAGGACTTCGCCACCAGAATGCCATCGATCTGATCGGGCGTGGACACCCGGGCCGGGCTCAGGCGCATGCGCAGTTGATAGCCCTCCTCGGTGGTGGAAAGCTCCATTGGCACCGCAAGGTCGACCAATCCTTCCGATTCGGGGAAAAAATGTTCCGGCTCGGGGCGCTGGAGATCGTTGCCGGTTGCCCGGAGCTCAATCACCAGATCGTTTCCTTCAACCCGGCTCACGGCATCCCAGCCAAGAGCAGGCGCGCGCTCATGCTCAATTTCGAGCTGCGGATTCACCTTACCCGCCTCATGGGCGACCGGAATGTCAATGAACAGTTCGCCGCCGCCGGGGATGCACTCATCTTTGCATTCAAGCCAGGAAATTTCGCCGCCTATCCGCACCGTCGATCCGGGTTCCAGCGTTTCGGGCGGGTGCAGCGTAATCAGATGCATCGTCGCGCCCTCGTAGCCGAAGGTCACCAATCCCTGGCTTTCGATCCAATGCGGAACGGCATAGTCGATGGGGTCCGCGGTCATGCCATCGGGCAGTGTCCAGTCCACCGTGGTGGCCAAACCGAAATCGCCGGGGTTCTTCCAGTAGGTATGCCACCCCGGGGCATGCGCGAGGCGAAGCCCCAGCCGGAAAGGCTCTCCCGGCTGCAGGACCTCGCTTTCCGGCACCCATTGCGCTTCGACGCGCTCCGATTTGAGCGATATTCCGAAGGCGGTGACGGACAACAAAATCGATGCGCATGCCACGACAAGCACATGACGCTTCGTGCAAAGCACGCGGCTTTTTTTCGCAACCTTTTTATTAAATAGGAACATATAGGTACTGTTTATTTTATCCCGAACTTTAAGTCAAGCCCGACCGGCGCATACTCTTGTTTTTCTCTGACGATCGTCGGCCTTTCAATTTTCGCAAAGTCCGTTGGACATGCCGGCCCTCAAAGCGTTCACCACCGCACGGCTTAGTAGTCGTATTCCTTCTCCTTCTACCGTTTGCCGGAGCTCCATAGCCTTCCTCCGCACCGAAGCGCGTTCTTTATCCATTGACTTTAAACGCCGCCCGTGATTATTGGAATGTTTTGCCAAAACCAAAACGAAACGAAGGAACGAATTAGATGCACACATTGAAAATTCTGTTACTGGCCGGAGTCATGCTCCCTGCCCTTTCGAATGCCCAGGCCCCCGACAAAAAAGGTGGGAAAGCGCCCCCGCCGCTTCCCGGCTACACCCGCACGATTATCTCCCCCGGCATTGATGGCCTCATGGATAAGGTGCTCTATTATGCCGCCGACAAGCCCGGCAAAAACCCGCTGCTCATCTTTCTGCACGGCGCCGGAGGGCACAAAGCGGATATAACAAAATTGCGCAGTCCCTTTGCCGAAGGCTGCAGCCGTAATGCGCTGGTGTGCGATGTGATCCGACCACAATCGCAAAAGGGCTGGTCCGCCCAGTCGGTCGACCAGCTGCTGGATTATATGATTGCCAACTATGAAATTGATGAGAACCGCATCTATGTGGCGGGCTACAGCATGGGCGGTGCGGGTACCTGGACCTATGCCTTCGAAGGATCCCACGACATTGCGGCTTTTGTTCCGATCGCATCCGGTGCGTCAAGAACCGGCAAGATCCACGAAAAATGGGATATCGAAAGGGTGAAAGACAAACCCGTCTGGATGTTCCATGGCGACCAGGACACGGTGGTTCCCTACGCGAACGCCAAAGAGAGCGCGGATCTGATTTCCGCGATCAACCCCAAGTTTAAATTCACGGTCTTTGAAGGCGTCGGCCACAAGAGCTTTTCGCTGCCCTTCCGGAACGAAGAGCTTTATACGTGGGTCCTTGCGCAATCGCTCAACGGCAAAAAATAGCACGGTTGTTTAAAGCGCGCCCCGGATGAGAAAAACAAATCGAATCAGATTGCTGCTATTGCTGACTCTGCCGCTCATTGCTGGCGGAGCCGAGGTCCCTGCACACATTGCACGCGGGCATCTGCTGGCCGCGTTTTGCAGCGCGAGTCCGGAAAAGAAACCCAAAAAAGTCATCGCCCTCTACCGCGAGATCATTCCTGTGGCAGCTCCGCGCGGCAGCTATACGACCGTGGCCTTCAACGGCGGATATGTCGGGCTCGCCGGGAACAAAGACGGCAAAGGCGGCGGCACGATCAATTTTTCGATCTGGGGCAAAGACGCGAAGGAGGAGGAGCCGGCCGACGACAGGCACGGCGCCATCAGAACCCGCCAGTTCACCCACGAGGGCACGGGCTGGGCCGGACGGCTGGCCTACCCTTGGAAGGTGGGGGAACACTACCGGATCTTCGTGCATGTGAAGCACGAAAACGGACAAACCGTATACAGCGCCTGGTTTGGTTCCATGAAAAAGAACGACTGGCTGCTTGCCGGACGCATCCGCAAGAAGGGCACGCTGTTTTTGAGCCATGCCGGCGGATTCCTCGAGCATGCCGGCACCAAGGATATGCAGATCCCCCGCTGCACGGGTTACGGTCCCGCATGGGTACACGATAGCAACCGGTGGCGCGCTTGCACCAAAGCCCAGGTCAAATTGAAAGATCCCGACAACGCGCGATTCTTCCAGCGTGACGATCTGGTTTATATCGAAATCGGCCTGGGCATAAAATCCGGACAAGGTGCCACACACACCTATCCGCTTCGGCCTCCAGGGGCCAAGCCGCCTCAATTACCGGAAGAAGTCGCCGCATCGAATTAAAGAACCCTTTGCAGCCGGGCTCGGCTTCAGCCCGGTTACGGAAAAACAACTTCTCGTTACTCAGCAGCCTGTGGATAACCCGCAATAACGACCTTGATCTGCGGCTCGTTGGAAACCTT
>JBFHPA010000044.1:0-14587 GCA_041592955.1 Pontiella sp. | reverse complement strand
GAAAAAGCCGAGACGCTGGGGGCGATGGTGTATGAAAGCCTGCCGAATGTGCCCAACCAGCCCGGCCGTTTCGGCGATCAGCCCATTATCGATTCGAACGAAGAGATCCTCGGTTTTGCAGAAAAGTTTCTTATCTCAGCCTCCACATACAGCATCAGCGCGCTTTTGGAAAAGGTGCATGCGTTGGGCGGATTGTTTATTCCGGCACACATCGACCGCACGGTCTTCGGCATTATATCCCAGCTGGGCTTTCTGCCGGACGAGGCCTTCGATGCTGTGGAATTGACCGCGGCGGGCGATCCAGCTCTGGCGAAGCAGTATCCCATTGTCCGCAATTCAGACTCGCACCAGCTGGAATCGATTGGTTCGGCGTTTACGCAGTTCGAAGTCAGCGAACTCACGGTCGAGCAGCTGCGTGAGAACCTGCGAATGCAGAGGTTATGATGCTTTCCTCGCTGCCAGCCTCATGCACTTCTTGAGCAGTCGTTGCGGGTAGGCCGGATAAAAGTTGTAGGTGTTTGCCAGCCGGAACCAGTCGCGGTTTTGTTCCGGAAAACGATAGCCCAGTACCGCGCAAACCAGGGCTTTTTCCTGTGCGTCGATATCCAGCTCTCGGACCATCTCAGGGTCCGGGGCTTTGTCGGAAGCGAGAAAACGGGCGGTGAGCTGGTATGCTCTGGTATCGGTGCGAATGGCCTGCACGGCTTTTTCCAGATTCCGGTGAGCGATGTCGTCCTTCTTCGATTGCATCGCCGCGCAGTAAAGAACCAGATGCTCCCACCACGCATGATGCGCGTTGCTTGAAAGCAGTTGGTCGGCTTCCTCGAGCCGATTTTTATGAAGCAGTTTTTCCACTTCCACATGCGTGTCTTCGGCATCCGACAAACTCGTGTGATAGTCGTCAAGATTGCCGACCGCATAGAAACGGATGGCGTTGAGGCGGGGCAGGCTCAACCCTCTCTTTTCGCTGAAGCCGACCGCTTCAGCTTCGGCTTCCTGATGATAGCCTGCGCTGGTCAGGTAAAGTATTCTTTTTTCGGGAGCGGCGGATGTGCTTTCGGAAACCAGATCATCAAACCGTCTGAGTGCCAGCAGGATTTCATCGCGGAGGTCGAGAAACCGGGAATCCGCCGGAGCCTTTTCGAGGGCTTTGTTGCAGGAAGCGAGGGCCTTTTCGAATTCCGCGCAGGCAAACTGGTTGCGTGCGGAGGCATAAAAGCCGGCCCCTTTCATACCTTTTCCTTTTTCGGAACGGGCGAAAAGCTGGTGTGCGATATTCCGGTTGGTTACCACCTGCCCAAGAAGATAATAGTTGATTGGCTCCTCGGGGCTGCTTTTGCATCGGAATGTGTAGTCGCGAACGAGGGTGTGATTGGTTTGTGTCAGCATAACCCGATTGAGGTAGCGCATGTGCCACGCAAGCAGGGGGGGTGTTTGATCGATGCCGTGTTGAAGAAAAGCCAGTTTTTCCTGATCGGATAAATCTTCCAGTGCCGTGTCGAGAATGGCGTCCGCCTCGTCGTTGGAAGGATCCATGAGCAAGGCTTTGCGGGCATAGGCCGGTGCAGCGCCGGGCATGTCAATTTGCCGGAGACGGTCAATCATGGCCTCATGCGTTGGTGGACGAAACAGCCCGACCCGATCCGATTCCTCTTCGTCCGTTTCGCTCTTCCCGAAACCCATCAGCGGATAGCCGACACCGGCAAGTTCATGTATGAGCTTTCCTTGCGAGTAAGAGGTCGCTTCGCCCTCATTCGTTCTGTTTTCCATGGTCAGCAATGCCATGGCGTCCGGATTAATGACCAGCAGGTTTTTTTCGATGAGCTGCTTGGCGAGCGAAATGGTGTAATCGAACTCGATGGCGGGTTTTGAATCGACCTGCAGCTCATGCTTGCCCAGCTTCAGTTTGATTTGTTGCCGGTTGCCGGGGGCAAGGGTATAGGTCTTGCCGTCGAGCCTGAAGCTGTACTCCTGCAGCGAGCCGTTGACCAGCCATGCATGATAGGTCCTCAGCGACGACACGCCCTGCATCGTGAGCACGATAAGGAACAGTGCAACCAACGCGTTGGCGGGCACATAGGCCAGCCATGCCGACTCGGGGTGTATTTGATGTTCCGTCAGACCGCTTACGTTTTCCTTGGCCTCAAGCAGAGTGTGGCAGAAATCCATCAATTCCTCGGCGGCCTTTCCGGCGCCCAGCACAATGGCCTTGCGGCAATGCGTGATGGCATGTTCATACTCGCCAAACCGGCACAGCCCCTGCGCAATGATATGCTGGATTTGCGGATTAGTTTCGAATCGCAGGCCGTATGACTCATGTAAATCATCAAACCATGAGGCCTCGTTATAGACCATAAGTGTGTGGAGCGCATGGGCGCAGTTTTCGGGATTGTCGGCATCGGAAGCAAAGCCGGCCATCATTTCCGCAAGGTTCTGCTTGCGATCCTTGGCAAACTTTCTGGCTGTTGTGATGCCGCGCTGGCCGCAATGCGGGCATTCATCCAGCACGTGGTATCTTTTGAGCGGTATGATAGGGAGATTGAAAAATTTGACAAAGTGCCGGGTATCATAGGAGTAGAGTTGTGTTAAGCGGTTGCATCCGCTGCATCGGCAAAAATGGGCGTTTAGATTGTTTTTGCCAATATAGTCGGTTTCAAAGCGGTTAATCATTCAGCACGTCCCAGATAATTCTACGTCTAACAGAAAATATAAACCAATGAATGGATGAATTCAATGCCTATACATCCCTGTTCAGTTTCAGGGGGGAGCGGGTCAAAGGATGATTCAGCGCATACGACGGATTGCGCCGCCCATCGAAAGATGAAAGGATATGTGCCAATAAAGCATTGAGGAGTCGGCATGAACAAGCAGCGGTTAGCAGAGTGGGGATTCCCGCTGGAAAAACTTTTTTTGGCGGCAGGTCCATGCAGTGCCGAAACCGAATCACAGGTGCTCGAAACCGCCCATGCGTTGGCCGGACACGGGGTGGGATTTTTCCGTTCCGGAATTTGGAAGCCGCGTACCCGGCCCGGCAGCTTCGAGGGGGTTGGCCGCGAGGGATTGGCCTGGATGATTCGCGCACGTTCGGAAACGGGACTTAAAATCGGGACCGAGGTGGCCGAGCCTTCGCATGTGGAAGCCTGTTTGGAATATGAACTCGATGTTCTTTGGGTCGGTGCCCGTACGACCACGAATCCTTTTTCCGTGCAGGCCATCGCCGACGCGCTGCGGGGGACGGATATTCCGGTTTTTGTGAAAAATCCGATGAGCGCGGACATCGGACTCTGGATCGGCGCGATCGAACGGCTGGCCAACGCCGGACTGACCCGGCTCGCCGCCATCCATCGCGGATTCAGCTCCTCGCTGGAGATGCGCTACCGCAACGCACCGGCCTGGAAGCTGCCGATCGAACTGATGCGCCGCATGCCCGAGCTCCCGATTATTTGCGATCCGAGCCACATATGCGGAAAGGCCAGCCTTGTGCCGACCCTCGCGCAGGAAGCGATGGACCTGCTCTTTGACGGCCTGATGGTCGAGGTGCATCCCGATCCGTCCCGCGCACTCTCGGATGCTGCGCAGCAATTGACGCCCGATCAGTTTCTTTCGATGGTCGGTAAACTTGAGCTGCCCAGTGAGCAAAGCAACGATGCCACCTTTGCCAATCACATGAGCAAGCTGAGGGAAAACGTGGACGAAATCGATTGTCAGATGCTTGAGCTGTTGGGAAGCCGCATGGAGATTGTGCGTGAAATGGGCCGGCTCAAAACGGAGCAGAATGTATCCACGCTTCAGCCCCAACGATGGAATGAGATACTTGCCGACCGGGTTCGAAAGGGGACCGGGCTGAATCTTTCCGAAGACTTTGTGCTACAGGTCATGCAATCTGTCCATGAAGAGGCGATCCGCCAACAGGAAGCCGACCGGGTCGAAGGTGCGGAGTGATGCACCTTGCTCTTATCGAATGGTTTCCCGTTTCCGATAGAATGGACTTGCGTTGAATCCGCCGGAATTTATACATTCCGCGTTCTTCCACACGGAGAGATGGTCGAGTGGTTTAAGGCGCCGGTCTTGAAAACCGGAGAGGTGCAAGCCTCCGGGGGTTCGAATCCCTCTCTCTCCGCCACTTTATTAACCGTTGGATTTCTCGGCGGTTTTTCTTATTTAAAGAGGGATGAGAACTGCAGTTCGACGCGAGTCTGCGAAGCGAGGCTTGAGGAACGAAAGCAATGACCGGAGGGAATGGCAATCCCTCTCTCTCCGCCATTTTAAATCCACAGATTTAACAGATTCTGTGGATTTTTTTTAGTGGGGGTGAGAGCCGCGGTTCGAACCGCCTGCGCAGAGACTCCGGCGCGACAAACGCGAGGCAAGGGTGGACGGTGGTGAAGGCATTAAATTCAGCCCACATTTTATGTATATTCAGTATCTATGGCACCAATACTGCTTTAAACCGCTTTTTTCCGCCTGTTTTAAACAGAGATAGTCAAAGTTAATGCTTGAAAATACCGAGATGTTCAGTATTTATTGAACAACATGAATGAGATGACTGCCAAAGAGGGATCTCTAAGTGAAATCGAAAGCGAGGTCATAGCGTTGTTTGTGCGCATGGCTGATGTGCTTAATCTTCCGCGCTCCGTGGGCGAACTTTACGGTATTCTGTTTATCTCGAGCGATCCGCTCTGCCTCGACGATTGCCGTATCCGGCTGAACATCAGCAAGGGTTCGACCAGTCAAGGTCTGAAAATCCTCCGTTCCTTCGGGGCCATCCGAACCGTCTATATTCCCGGCGACCGCAAGGACTATTATGTGGCGGAAACTTCGTTGCGCAAGATTGCCTCAGGATTCGCCAGCGAACAGATCCAGCCGCATGTCGTCAGCGGAAAGGACCGTATTGAGCGTATTCGCGAGCTGCTGGATGCCTATGAGGCCGCGGACAAGAACGAGGTGATGGACAAGGTCGACCTACTTGAAAACTGGCAGCGTCGTGCGGGTAAAACCCTCCCAATCATTTTAAAACTGATCGGCAACTGATAAGAATGATGAACGAAACAGACATTTTTCCAAAGGGTGAGCACTGGTATTGCGTGCGAACCAAGCCCAAGAAGGAACGCATGGCCGCTGCGAATATCGCCTCCCTTCATGGTTTGGAGGTTTTCTATCCGCAGATTCGCTTCCGTCGCAAAACGGTGCGCGGGCCGGTCTGGTTCCAGGAAGCCATGTTTCCCGGCTACGTGTTTGTCCGTTTCGATATGTACGAAATGAAACGTGCTGTATCCTATGCGCCGGGCGTGATGAATATTCCAGTTTTCAATGAACGCTATGTGGCCATTCCTGATACCGTCATCGATTCAATCCGGCAGGATCTGGACGAGGATGGAACAGTGGATGCCGCGGTTCCTCTGGAAGTGGGCGACGAAACGACGGTGCTTGAAGGTTCGATGCGCGGACTGAAAGTAAAGGTCATCAAGGTGATGGCGGCCGAGGATCGGGTGGGTGTACTGCTCGAAATGCTCGGGACGCTGGTTGAAGCGGAGTTTCCGGCCAATGCCCTGGAACACCGCACGAAACATCGCGTGGCGGCAGAAGATTAGCCGCTGCGGGTGAATATCCCATGGTTGGATATTCAGTACATTTTAAGAAATTCAGGAAGGTTTCAGCCCCGGGGGCTGTTCGACCGCGGGCGGCAGCGTCAACAGGTGAGGGGAGTTTAGGTGTGGGATTGTAGGTTATGTTGGAAAGCGGCGGGCATCCGAGATTTTAGTGGATGGGCTCCGGCGGATGGAGTATCGCGGGTATGACTCGGCGGGCATCGCCTGTCTGTTCGACGGGCAAATCGGTGTGGTCAAGACGGCCGGGAAAATCAAGGATCTGCGCGAGCGGGTCAATGCCTCGAGTGACACGTCCATAATGAAGGCCACATTGGGTATCGGCCATACGCGCTGGGCGACGCATGGACCGCCGAACGAGCTCAATGCGCACCCGCATCGCGATGCCAGTGGACACTTTGCAATGGTTCACAACGGAATCATCGAAAACTACAAGGAAGTCCGAAATGGTCTGGCGCAGCATGGCGTTGAATGCATCTCGGATACCGATTCGGAAGTGCTGATTCAGCTGATTGCCTATTGCTACAAGGACAATTTGGAAAATGCGGTCAGCGAAGCGTTGAAAAAGATCAAGGGAACCTATGGCATCGTAGTAATGACCGATCATGAGCCGGGGAAACTGGTCACCGCCCGCTGCGGCAGTCCGATCGTACTCGGCATCGGCAAGGATGAAACTCTGGTGGCCAGCGATGCCTCCGCCATTATCCCGCACACACGGGACGCCGTCTATCTGGAAGATTTCGACATGGCCGTTATTACGGATGACGGGATCGAAATGTTTGACCTGCAGCATGCTCCGATCAATCGCGAAGTCACGGCAATGGATTGGGATGAGGGTGCCGCTGAAAAGGGGGAATACGAACATTTCATGCTTAAGGAGATGTTTGAACAGCCCGATGCGATCAACAACGCCATCCGCGGCCGACTTGATTTCGACATGGGAACGGCGGTCTTGTCCGGACTTGATTTTTCACCGCGCGATGCCGCGCTGATCGGCCGTGTGCTGGTGGTCGGATGCGGTACCTCGATGCATGCCGGCATGGTGGGCGAATATGCGATTGAAGAGATGGCGGGCATTCCGGCCGAAGTGGAGCAGGCCGCCGAGTTCCGCTACCGCAATCCTATCATTACGCCGACCGACCTGGTGGTCGCCATCAGCCAGTCGGGCGAAACAGCGGACACGTTGGCAGCCGTACGCGAAGCAAAGCACAAGGGCGCTATTGTGGCCGGACTCTGCAATGTGGTCGGTTCAACGATCGCCCGCGAGACCGGACGGGGCGTCTACCTCCATGCCGGACCGGAAATCGGTGTCGCCTCGACCAAAGCCTTCACCTGCCAGGTTTCCGTTATGCTGATGATGGCCCTGAAACTCGCCCGTACCCGCCGCATGCCGCGTCACGAAGGAGAGGAGCTTTGCCGGTGGATTGAACGGATGCCCGAGCTGGTTGAAAAGGTGCTCGCGCAGAATGAAGCCATCAAGGCGGTGGCGCAGAAATATGCCAAGTGTGAAGACACCTTTTTCATCGGGCGCGGCTACCTCTTCCCGGTTGCGCTCGAAGGCGCACTCAAGCTGAAGGAAATCAGCTATATTCATGCGGAAGGCTATCACGCCGCCGAGTTGAAACACGGCCCCATTGCCCTGCTTCAGGAAAACACTCCGGTGGTGGCGCTGTTGAACAATATTCCGGGCAAGGACAAAACACTGGGTAATGCGGAAGAGTGCAAGGCGCGAAATGCGCCGGTCATCGCAGTGGTTACTGAAGGGGATGAAGGGGTGGCCGATGGATTTGACGACATCATCGTGATTCCCGAATGCCCGCCCTGCATCACGCCGGTGCCGACCGTGGTAGCGCTTCAGCTGCTGGCGTATCACATCGCTGCAGCGCGCGGCTGCGAAATCGACCAACCCCGCAACCTGGCCAAGTCCGTAACGGTCGAATAGACATCCCGCCGCGCACTACTTACTGCCTTGTTTAGGCAGGTTCGATTATTATGACTTTTACGGAATTAGGCTGGGATGCATGGCTGACGATCGGTGTGGTCCTTTCGGTGTTGCTCCTGCTGGTTTTTACCCGGCTCGCAACGGACTTCGTTTTTGTCGGCGGATTGGCCGTACTGCTGGTGAGTGGAGTGCTGGATACACAGGCCGCGCTTGCCGGATTCAGCGCGCCGGGTATGATCACGGTTGGTATTCTCTACGTGGTCGTGGCCGGACTGCAGGAGACGGGTGGGCTGTCGTGGATTTCTCATCATGTACTGGGTTATCCGAAGGGCGCACGGCGCGCCCAGCTTCGTATGCTGATGCCGGTCATTCCGCTTAGTGCGTTTCTCAACAATACCCCGGTCGTGGCGATGTTCATTCCGGTGGTGACCGAGTGGTGCCGACGATTGCGTATTTCACCTTCCCGCATGCTGATTCCGTTGAGTTATGCCTCCATCTTCGGCGGGATATGCACGCTGATTGGTACCAGTACGAATCTGGTGGTCAACACCATGTTTCAAGCGCGCTTCCAGAATTCCGGGATGGGCATGTTTGAAATCGCAAAGCTCGGGGTGCCCTGCGCGCTGGTTGGTGTTGCCTATCTGATCCTTTTCAGTCACCGCCTGCTCCCGGGGCGGAAGACAATGGATGAGGTTTTTGAAAACCCGCG
Source organism: Pontiella sp. (assembly GCA_041592955.1). GTDB lineage: Bacteria > Verrucomicrobiota > Kiritimatiellia > Kiritimatiellales > Pontiellaceae > Pontiella. The sequence goes on along the minus strand of JBFHPA010000044.1, from coordinate 6,330 downwards.
TGAATATACGCTCGAACTGGAGGTCAGTCCGAAGAGTACGCTGATTGGAAACTCGATTGAGAAATCCGGTCTGCGCCATCTGCCCGGTGCGTTTCTTGCCGAACTGATCCGCGATGGACAGATTGTTTCGGCCGTTTCTCCCTCCGAAATTCTGAAGGAAGGGGATCGGCTGGTTTTCGTGGGCAACATCGAATCCATGCGCTCGCTTTACAGTCAGCAAGGTCTGCAGCCCGCGCCGGACCAGTTGTTCAAGCTGGATACACCGCGTCATCAACGCTGTCTGGTCGAAGCCGTCGTGTCGCACACCTGTCCGCTGGTTGGAAAGACGATTCGCGAGGGTCGGTTCCGTAACATCTACAATGCGGTTGTGATTGCCGTGGCCCGCAACGGCGAGCGTCTTCGCGGAAAGATCGGCGATGTGCGCCTGCGCGCGGGCGATCTGCTGTTGATCGAATCGCATGCGGGATTTATTCCGCGGCAAAAGGACGCCCACGATTTTTATCTGGTCAGCGGAGTGGAGAACTCATCGCCCCGCCGCTTTGAAAAGGCGCCGTGGGCCTTTGCTATTTTGGCGGGCATGGTGTTGGCGGCTGCGATGGGGTGGCTGACCATGCTGCAGGCGGCGCTGCTAGCCGCATGTGCCATGCTGCTTTCGCGCAGTTGTTCGACTGCGCAGGCCCGCCGCAGTATCGAGTGGAATGTGCTGGTGGTCATTGCCGCCGCTTTGGGATTGGGCATGGCCCTTGAAACCACCGGGGCGGCTTCGGCCATTTCGGGCGTGATGCTGGGCGTGGTAAAGGATCAGCCGCATATGGCGCTTGCGATGGTGTATCTCATCACCAGCATATTTACGGAAATGATCACCAACAATGCGGCCGCCGTGCTGGTCTTTCCGATCGCCATGAGTTCTGCCGAAAGTTTGGGCGTCAACCCGATGCCGTTCGTCACCTGCATCATGATTGCCGCCTCTGCCAGCTTCGCTACGCCGATTGGCTATCAGACCAATCTCATGGTGTATGGTCCGGGCGGATATCGGTTTGCCGACTATCTGCGAATCGGTATTCCGCTCAATATTCTTTTTGCCATCGTGGCCATTGTATTGGCCCCCCTGATCTGGCCGTTCTAAGGAACTGGAATTTGCTATGGATGAAAAACAACTACTCAGGATAGCAGTCAAAGCCGCCGTCGAGGCGGGTACCGCCATTCTGGAAATCTATGCGCGGGATTTTGAAGTCGAATTCAAGGCCGATGAATCTCCGCTGACTGCGGCCGACACGGCCGCGCACCATATCATTGTTGCGGAACTGGAAAAGACGCCCTATCCGGTGCTGTCGGAAGAAAGTACCACAATTGCCTATTCGGAGCGTTCAGCCTGGAAGACCTACTGGCTGGTCGATCCGCTCGACGGCACCAAGGAGTTCATCAAGAAGAACGGCGAGTTCACGGTCAATATCGCATTGATCGAAGACAGGATTCCGGTGCTTGGAATTGTCTATGTGCCCGTTGAAAAGACGCTCTACCTCGGTATGGAGCAGGGGGCATACAAGGCCGTGGAAGGTAAGCATTATCAGGCGCTTGATGAGTTGATCGCTAAACTGACCGATCTGGAAGACTTTGATCCATTGAGTATTTCGGGAAGGCCGGCGGACAAGCTTCGTGTGGTGGCCTCCAAATCACATTGCAACGACGAAACGCGCGAATTCATCGCCGATCTGGAAAAACGATATGGCGATACCGAACGGGTTTCCAGAGGCAGCTCGCTCAAGCTTTGCATGGTCGCCGAGGGCATGGCCGACATCTACCCGCGCGTGGCCCCGACCATGGAGTGGGACACCGCCGCCGCTCACGCCGTTGTGAATGCAGCCGGCGGAAAGGTCTTTAAGTTTGATGCTGAATTATCGGCATCCGATTACCAGTCAACCAGTAATGGAGCGAAAGAGCTTCGCTATAACAAAGAGGACCTCTTAAACCCTTACTTTGTGGTAAGTGGATTACATGAATAAATTGTGTAATTATTATAGACAAATTGCCGATGAGGTTATAGGAATTCTCGCCTTTAGGGATTTAAAGACGATTTGGAGTAAAAAATGAGCGGTTATAATTTATCACATTTGAAGCAATTGGAGGCTGAAAGCATCCATATTATCCGGGAGGTCGCCGCGGAGTTCGACAACCCCGTGATGCTCTATTCCATCGGTAAGGATTCTTCGGTCATGCTCCATCTGGCCCACAAAGCCTTCGCGCCGGGTAAAATACCTTTCCCGTTGATGCATGTTGATACGCAATGGAAATTTCAGGAGATGTATAAATTCCGCACATTGATGGCTGAAAAATACCAGGTTGATATCAAGGTTTGGACGAATCCGGACGGCAGGGACAAGGTCAACCCCTTCTCACATGGCTCGGAGAAGCACACGGAAATCATGAAGACCGTGGCGCTAAAGCAGGCGCTCGATCATTACAAATTCGACGCGGCATTCGGAGGCGCCCGGCGCGACGAGGAAAAGAGTCGTGCCAAGGAGCGGGTCTACAGCTTCCGCAACGAGTTTCATCAATGGGACCCCAAAAACCAGCGCCCCGAACTGTGGAATCTTTACAACGCCAAAATCAACAAAGGGGAATCGATTCGCGTGTTCCCGCTCTCCAATTGGACCGAGCTCGATATCTGGCTTTACCTCCTGCGCGAGGATATTCCGATCGTGCCGCTGTACTATGCCGCCGAGCGCCCCGTGGTGGAACGCGACGGGACGCTGATCATGGTCGACGATGACCGCATGCCCTTGAAGGAAAATGAAAAACCGATGCAGAAGAAGGTGCGCTTTCGTACGCTCGGATGCTACCCGCTCACCGGTGCGGTTGAATCAAACGCCGAAACCGTCGAGGAAATCGTGCAGGAAATGCTGCTGACCACCACCTCCGAACGCCAGGGGCGTGTAATCGATGGCGACAACTCTTCCATGGAAGACAAGAAGAAGGACGGCTACTTCTGATTCCGTTTCGGAATCAGAAGGCATAGCGCATGGAGCAAAGTGCATGGCGAAATTTAGATTCCAGGATTTAGAAATATGGCAGAAAGCGATTGAGATCGGCGATCGTCTATCTGGATATCGCTGACGAGATGGAATCGCAAAAGAAATTTCGGTTTGCTGAGCAGATGCGCGGTGCCGCGCTGAGCATTTCAAACAACATTGCTGAAGGTGCAGGATCGGGCTCAGATAAGGAATTCGCCCTGTTCCTGAACTTCGCCAAGCGCTCCTGCTTTGAAGATGCCAACATGTTGATTGTTTTTTGTCGGCGAAAGCTGATCCCGGAAACCGAGATGGATGAGCTTTTTGAGTTGCTCGACGAAGAGAGCAGGAAAATCGAGAATTTTAAGAAAAGGTTGCGGGGGTAACTGGCCATGCGCCATGCCCTCTGCGCTTTGCGGAGAACGAAGAATGAGTGAACCAGCCTACAAAATCCAGGAAAAAGAGCTGATCGAGAGCAACATCTCGGAATATCTGAACCGCCACGAAACCAAGGATCTGCTGCGTCTGTTGACCTGCGGATCGGTGGACGACGGCAAGTCGACACTGATCGGGCGCCTCCTGTACGACAGCCATATGATTTACGAGGATCAGCTCGAGAAGGTGGCCAAGGATTCAAAGGTCTATGGCACGACCGGCGAGGATTTCGATCCTGCGCTGCTGACGGACGGGCTGCGGGCCGAGCGTGAGCAGGGAATCACCATCGATGTGGCCTACCGCTATTTTTCAACCGACAAGCGCAAGTTCATTATTGCCGACTGCCCCGGTCACGAGCAGTACACCCGCAACATGGCGACGGGCGCGTCGAACTGCAACCTCGCGGTCATTCTGATCGACGCGCGCCATGGCGTTATCACCCAGACCAAGCGTCACAGTTTCATCTGCTCTCTGCTGGGCATCAAGCATCTGGTCGTTGCCGTGAACAAGATGGATCTGGTCGACTGGTCCGAAGAGACCTACGAAAAAATCAAGGGCGACTACAACGCGTTTGTCTCGCGCCTGAATTTTGGCGATATCCACTTTATTCCCATGTCGGCGCTCATAGGTGACAATGTCGTTAATCATAGCGAGAAGCTGGCTTGGTATGACGGGCCGACCTTCCTTCACCATCTGGAGAGCGTCAATATTTCCACCGACCGCAACCTGATCGATATGCGCCTTCCGGTGCAGTATGTGCTTCGGCCCAACCTCGACTTCCGCGGGTTCAGCGGAACGCTGGCGTCGGGTGTCGTGCGAGTGGGCGACGCAGTGGCGAGTCTGCCCTCGCGTCAGGAGTCCAGAGTAAAAGCGATTTACGGACCCGATGGTGAGGTCGGCGAAGCCTTTGCGCCGCAGGCGATCACCGTCACGCTCGAAGACGAAATCGATGTGTCGCGCGGCAATATGCTCGTTCCGGTTAAAAACCTTCCGCACATCGGAAACGAATTCGAAGCCATGGTGGTCTGGATGCATGAATCGGCAGCCTTGGCAGGTAAGAGCTATTTGATCAAACATACCTCCAGCATGATTCCGGGAGTCCTCTCCGATATACGCTACAAGGTAGACGTCAACACCATGCAGCGAAACAAGCAGCAGGATTCTTCGGATGAGTCAAACACCGAGCAGAAGGTGTCGGAGCTGCAGCTGAACGAAATAGGCCGTTGCCACATCACGCTGCATCGCCCGATCGCCTTCGACCCCTACGACCGGAACCGGACTACGGGTGCATTTATAATCGTCGACCGGCTCACCAATATAACCATCGGTGCGGGTATGATTGTCGACCGCATCGTCTCCCGCCCCGGCCATCGCAAAGGGCCGGTCAGTCAGAATATTGTCAAGAGCGACAGCCTCGTGAGTGCCGAAGACCGCCGGAATCTGCTCGGCCAGAAGGGGGCCACCATTTGGCTGACGGGATTGAGCGGATCCGGCAAGTCGACCATTGCCAAACAGCTTGAAAAGGATCTGATCGAGCAGGGCCACCTCTGCTACATTCTCGACGGCGATAACGTGCGGCATGGCCTGAACCGCGATCTCGGCTTCTCGATGGAAGACCGTAAGGAAAATATCCGTCGTATTGCCGAGGTGGCCGCGCTGATGAATGACGCCGGTGTGATTGTGATTACGTCCTTCATTTCGCCCTATATCTCTGATCGCCAGGAAGCCCGCGAGGTCATCGGGGATGAATCGTTCGTCGAGGTATTTGTCGATACGCCCATCGAGATCTGCGAATCGCGCGATCCCAAGGGATTGTATAAAAAGGCGCGCGCCGGCGAGATCCAGCAGTTCACCGGGGTCAGCGATCCCTACGAAGCTCCGCAGGATGCCGAGATCACGCTCCAGACGGAAGAGCTGCAACCCGCTGAAGCGGCTTATATGATCATTGACGATATCAAAGGGCGTGGCATCATCGTTTAAGATGGACCCGCGGTGCCTGGAATCAGGCAACATGCGCTGCTAATGCAGAACATACTCATAACCGGATCGAAGGGGCAGCTCGGCACCGACTGCCTTGATGTGTTCAAGGAGATCCCCGGACTCGCCGGGGTGGATCTGCCGGAGGTGGATCTATCTGATCGTTCCCGTTGCTTTGAAGTGCTGGATCAGATCCGTCCGGAAATCATCGTCAACTGCGCGGCCTACACGGCCGTGGATGCCTGCGAGACCGATAAATCGTGCTGGAAGGCAAATGCCGATTTGCCGGGTTATCTGGCTGAATGGGTTGAGCAAAACAAAGCGTTCCTTGTTCATGTTTCCACCGACTATGTCTTTGCCGGCGACAAGCCGTTGTTTGAAGTTTCGGTCGAAACGGATCTGCCGGCGCCGATTTCCGAGTACGGTAAATCGAAGCTGGCGGGCGAGCGGGCGGTTGCCGAACGCTCGGACCGATATGCCATTCTGCGCACCGCCTGGCTTTATGGAGCGACCGGTAATAATTTCCTGAAAACGATGCTGCGGCTTACCCTTCAGAATCCCGGCAAAGAATTCAAGGTGGTGAACGATCAGTACGGCTCGCCGACGTGGTCCTACACCCTTGCGCGGCAGATTCGCGCGGTGGCCGAAAAACAGGCTGCCGGAATCTTTCATGCGACCTCCGAAGGCTGGTGCACGTGGTACGATCTGGCCTGCGCCTTTCTGGATGCGCTCGATGTTGAGCACCACTTTGTTCCTTGTGGTACCGATGAGTTTCCGACCCCGACCAAGCGTCCGGCCAACTCCATCCTGGAAAATGCCCATGCCAAGGAGTTTGGGATCAATGTGTTCAAGGATTGGCACGAGGAGCTTAAGGCATTTGTGGCGCAAAACGGCGACGCCGTAATTAGGG
>JBFHPA010000043.1:0-14690 GCA_041592955.1 Pontiella sp. | reverse complement strand
TGCAGAGGATTATCCCCATCCCGGCAAGGCACGCCTTCAGAATAACCGATTTCATGATATGACTTCTCCCTCGAATTTTTTGCTGAACACCATCTTTTGTATTACAAAATGTAAGCGATGTCAAACGTAAAAAATAAATAAGAATATTAGCGAATAAGTTGTTTTGGGTGCCGGGTATGTCTGCAGCAATTACATAAGCGGTCGGAATTGAAACTTACGTAATTGATGATAAGGTAGTGCGCGAATTATGAAAGAGCTGATTACCGCCATTATCGCCGGATCCGCGCTGGGCTGGGTTGCCATTCCGCATTGCTACGCCATGTGCGGACCCTTGCATGTATCGGTCTGCGCGCTGCACCGCGAAAAGAGCCTGAAGGCATTGTCGCTCTTCAATCTCGGGCGGATTATCGGCTACACGCTGGCCGGCTTTCTTTTCGGCGCGTTCGGCGAGTTCATTAATCTGGGAACCGCCCACTCCTGCTGTCCGGATGCCGCTCCGAATGTGCGCGGGGCATTGCTCTCGTTGCTCTTCCCCGGGGTGATGATGTTTTTTATTGCGGGATATGCTTTTCGCAGGAAAGGGCTCGGCGCACCGAAAACCAGCTGGATGTCGCGCTTCTTCAGTGGCGGACTGGGCAAGCTCACAGTCGGGGGCGTCTGTACCTCGCTGATCCCCTGTGGCATGCTTTACGCGGCGTTTGCGATGGCGGTCGGTACCGGAAGCTGGTGGAAGGGCGGAAGCTTTATGTTGGCCTTCGTCGTTACGCAGACCTTCTTCATGCAGCTCGGCATTTCCCTCGGTCGCCTCGTCGACAAGAAATGGGGTGCGCGCTTCGAAAGGGCCTTTCCCTGGATTTGTTTAGTTATTGGATTTGTTTATTGTTTGTTGTTTGTTTTGAAATTATCCCCGACTGCGGCGGCATAAGGAATTTGAAACGAGAAATGCGTAATTCGTAACGATCTAATCGACGGAGTTTCCGGTTTTTCCACTTACGTTTTACTCATTATGCATCATGGCTGATCATTGCATAGTTTGTAGTCGCTCTGTTCCCGGTGGGGAGGGGGAGTTTTGCTGCCCGGGATGCGCCGCCGTCTATACCATTGTCGGCAAGATGGGTTTGGACGGTTCCGCGCGCGATGAGCGGATTGCCCAGCTGCTCGAGGGGGTCTTCCCCGGCGGTGAGGATGTGGCGGCCAACCCGACTGAAATCCTGCATGGGCAGGAACTCTGCTTTCTCGTTGGCGGGATGGTCTGCCCGGCCTGTTCCTGGCTGGTACATCATAGTCTCGGAAAGCTGGCCGGGGTGGGAAACGTTAATCTAAACTTTATCGCCGAAACCTGTACGCTGACCTATGACCCGATGAAGATCGGCAAAAACGACATCTATTCCAATATCGAGAAGCTGGGATACAAATTCTATGAAGGCGAAGATGCCCGGCGCGATGGATTTGACTATTTCCGTTTTGGCGCAGGATGGTTCTTTGCCCTGAACAACATGATGATCTCGTTCGTGGTCTATTCGGCCGAGAGCTGGGAAGTGCCGTTTGCCATGCAGTTGGTCTGCTCAATTCTGCTGGCGCTGTTCGGGACACTGGTGCCGCTGTATGCCGCACGAACAACGATGATCATCGGCTTCCGGCAAATGGTGATGCGGCAGTTCCGTATGGAAAGCCTCGTGGTGCTTTCCACCACCGCGGCATGGATCTATTCGTTCTATTCCATGATTGCCGGCGATTTTGCGCACCTCTATTTCGATGTCGTCGCACTGCTGCTGATGCTCATCGAAACGGGCAACCTGATTTCGGGAAGCTTTTATAAAAAGCTGAGCCGCCGCGTCAGCTCGCTCTCCTGGCAGCTGCCGAAAAAGGCGCGCATCGATGGCGACGACTATGCCCTTGTTGAGGATCTTGAGGCGGGTCAGGAGTTCCATGTTATGCGCGGCGAGATTGTTCCGACCGATGGCATTCTGATGGATCCGGCCGAATTTGACTTCAGCCTTATTACCGGTGAGTCGCATGGAGTGTCGTTGGAGCAGGGGCACTATGTCGGGGCAGGGGCCAAACTGTTGTCTGAAGATGCCCGTCTTTCCGTTCCGGCGGCCGGGCAGAGCAATCTGATCAAGAAGATTGTGGAGAGTACGATCGAAGCCTTCAACACGCGTAAGGAGCAGCTCTCTTTCGGCGACCGGATCAGCCAGTACTTTGTGCCGATCGTGGTGGTTGTCGCTCTGCTCGTACTGGTCGGCAACCTGTTCTGGGGCAACCGCAACGAGGCGATCGTCCGTCTTCTGAGCGTGCTGATTGTGGCCTGCCCGTGCGCTTTCGGGATTGCGGAACCGCTGGTGCTGACGGCGGCCATCGAACGGATTCGCGGGCTCGGTATCCAGATTTTCAACGGCGCGGTACTGGCGCTGAAACCCGCGATTGCGGTGTTCGATAAAACCGGCACGCTGACGCGCGGTGTGCCGGAGGTGCATAAGCTGGTCTGGCTGGTGGATAAAAATCCAGAGTATCTCAATATTCTCGCTTCGCTCGAGAATGGCATCGAGCACCCGATCGCCCGTGCACTGGCCGTACTCGGCACCCCTCGTCCCGTTTCAGACCGGACGATAGCCCGCACTGTGATTTCCGCAAAAGTGGACGGGAAGGATTATTTGGCCGGCAGTTCGGAGCTGTATCCGGAGATGGGTATCCCGCCGGATCTGAAGGAGTCTACCATCGTCAAGTTCGGCGATGCCGACCAATGCTACTTCATCGCGGGTCTTCAGGATACGGTTCGTGACGAGTCGAAGCAGCTCGTCGAAGACCTCAAGGCCGGAGGCGTCCGGCCCTACATTTTTTCGGGGGACCGGAATGCCGTGGTGCGGCAGGTGGCTGCCGAGCTGGGAATCGATGACTGCTTCGGCGAAATGGACAGCGGCGACAAGCAGCGCGAGATTGCCGCATTGCAGCAGCAGGGCAAGGCGGTGCTGATGGTCGGCGACGGCATTAACGACGCGCAGGCTTTGGCGGCGGCCGACTTTGGACTGGCGGTCTTTTCCGGACAGATCCCCGCCAAGATGAGTGCGGATGGCGTGTTCATGGTTCCGGAGATCGGCAACCTGCGCGACCTGCCTTTTATGCAGCGCAAGGTAAGACACAAAATCCGGATGAACTATGGCTGGGCGTTCCTCTACAACATCGTCGGGATGTTTCTTGCCGGAGTAGGGTGGCTGTCGCCCAAGTACTGCGCGGTCGGAATGGTGTTCTCGAATTTCGTGGTGATCTTTAATTCGATGTATGGAATGGGACTGCCCGATAAAAGCAGAACCTAGTATCGGGTTATTCTACTTCCGTTTCCTTAACGGGGATCCCACGAAACCTTGTCGGGAAGTGATGTGGGTGCGGTGATTTCTCGCCACACCATTTTTCCGTCGGTATCCTTGATGCCGACCCGGAACCAGACGCCGATGACCTTTCCCTTGCGCCGCCGGCTGTGATCGTCCCATTCGCCGAAGCCTTCCACGGTCTCTTCGGCTTCGCTGGCCTCATCATCCTCATCCTCATCCTCACCCTCTTCTTCGGAGGTGCTGAGGATGGCGGTGCGTTCAATTTGATGATCGACGATGATGGCGCATTCGCTGTTCAGGAACACCTCTTCACGCGGCACGATGACCGGTACGGTTTCGGAGAGGAATCGCACCTTGTTGGTCTCTGTTGTGTCATCGTATGTGTTGTCGGAGCTCAGGAAAAAACTGTCCGGCATGATGTAGTTTTCCTGCTCGTAGTAGATCTTGCTCTCGACCACGATGTTTTCGATGGGGAAAAAGTTCTGGTTCCGCAGCTTGATTTCATAGCCCTCGGCCTCGAGATAGACGGCGTTGTATTCCTCGAAATCCTCCATCATGATCATATGGTGGTTCGGGGTTTCCTTTTCGGGGATATGGATGGCGTCCATATAGAAGGGGGTAATGTTCTGTTCATGCTTCATCCGCGCCCAAGAGTTTTTTTTGACTTCCATTTTAAACCGCATGGTGGACTTGAAACCTTCAATCTGGTTCCAGTGGAGGATATATTCCTGATCGGCCGCGCTGAAAGAATCCAGCGGTACCCGTCCGGTTTTCTCGAGGATCACCAGCTTTTCTTCGTAATCATACTTAACAATACGATCCGTCAGCGTCTTTCCTTCGCGATTAGAAAAGGTTCGCATCTTCTGAGCCGGGGCAGACCAAGCCGCGAGTGCAAAAAGTGTGGTGAGAATAAGCGGCGCTTTCATCTACATTTCCTCCGCTTTCTCGTTTCCGATGGCTTCCAAGGCGTCGTCCATGCTCAGGCTTAGAAGATTATCGACTCTCGGCTTGCCCTTTAAATAGCGGAAACGCCCGTCCACCATTCTGGAAAGGTTTCTGAATTTCGCATCGGACGTCATCATGGATGCGGCCTGGGCGGTATTGGCGGATGCGCCGTCGGCCTGCAGCATGACAAAGTTGAGCTTCGGGAAGCCCAGCTGGCGATAATTATCCATCACGATCACGAACAAGGACTCGAGGACCTCATCCAGACTGTAGCGGGCTTCAATCGGCATCATGCCCACTTCCTCCTGGTTTTTCGCCAGGGGGGGCGGCGGAAGTTCGATCTTGTTTTGGATCAGGATTTCATCCCAGTCGCGAACCACCTTGGGCTGCATGTCCACATCGATGCGCGCCTGGTTCTCGAGTTCAAGCATCTTGCGGGCGATCGGTTGCAGCTCGGTAAATTCAGCCAGATATTCCTCCCAGTCCTCCTTGAACGAGTCGTCGGCGAGAAAATACTCCAGACGCTTCTGCTGATAGCGCTCAAACATCTCCTTTTTCAGAAAATAGGAAATGCCGTAGATTGGAGACGTTACATTGCCCCAGTCGGCGCTCAATACGAAAATGATCTCCGGCTTCATCTCGAGGGCGGCCTGCAGCCCCTTCAGCCAACCGGAGGTGTCGGTGGTGGACATCGGGATGTCGTATTGCCGCGCGGGCGTGTAGTTGGCTAACTTCGCATCAAGACCCACCTGAGCGAGATTGGTGTTGATGCCGCCCACCCATGCGAGCACATTGGTTTTTGCCGAGGGTGTCGCGGGCAGCATGGCGGGGTTGAAGAGGGCCACGCGGTCCTCATCGAACAGCACCATGTTGAACAGCGTGGCCGAGCGCATATTGCCCACCACCTCACGCAAATCTTCCTGCACCATCTCGTACGATTCAGCACCGCCCCGTTCGTCGAAGAGCATGGACTTGGAGGCATCCACCACGATGACGACTTTTTCAGCCTTTCCCCGGGTTCCAAAAAAGTCGACGGAGGAGATGCCGAACGAAACATCGCGATACTTGGCGTTGAACTCGATGGTTCGGTCCATCTGCACAAAGTTGGTATAGCCGCCCTTGAAGGTGGGCATGGGAGCCATCTTCACATACTCGCCCTGTTCGGGAATGTTGACCATTTGCGGTGCATTGGCCGTGATACGCGTGGTGGTGCGGGCTTTCGGCTTGGTCATTTGTTCCATGAAGGGTTCGGTTTTAACCGGCATCTGGAGTTTGCGGCGCTCGAGCTTCGGCTTTTGCTCCTCAACCTGGAATCCCGCACCTCTTTTCTTGTAGAACTTGAGGGCCACCATCCCGCCGGCGAGCAGAATAAACAGGACATGTATCCCGATGCTAAGCAGGACCGCACTTGAGTTGACGATTCGTTTTTTCTTCTTTTGAACTTCCATAGCCCCTCTGCCTGCAAAGCCGGTAAAATAAAACCGATAACACCTCACACTTTAGTTCACGCGCTGAAGAAAAGTCAAAGCTTTCGGCGATCACTTGCGGGATAATCGTGATCCGTTCTGTTTTTTCTTCCAACCTTTTCGGGTTGCGCCTATATTATCCGACAAGTTTTTTTGAATTCAGGAATACGCCATGGATACAAACCTTAAAGAGCTGTTTTTCAGACCCGCTGCGGGAACCGTGCTGGCCGTGCTCGCGGGGCTCTCCTTTTTCCTGCTCAGCATGATCCTGCCACTGGTGGGTCCGGCCGGCAGCCGGGTTGAGCATCGTGGCGCGAATCTGGCCGCGTTTTTGTTTGTGCTGTTTCTAACGTTTGCCCTTTCCGGAGCCGCCTCCTGGTCGAAACTGGAATGCCGAAAGGGGCATGGGGGAGCGCTTCCCTGGTTTTCTCTCGGACTTTCCGCGCTATGCGTGCTCACCCTGATCGTCCTTCTTTTCAACGGATTTGCCATCTAATCAGGGAGCACACATGCCACACCGTTCCCAATCCCGGCTCGCTATGCAGGCAGCCGGGCTTTTTTGTGTCTTGAACCCGGGGGTGAACCATGATGACGAGCAAGGAAGTCCGCCTCGCCGACTATCTTGACGAAGACTGTATTCTGTGCGGTCTAGAAACCGAATCGCGCGATAGCGCCATTGATCAGATGATCGGGCGGCTTCACCGGAAGCTGGCCGGGTTAGATCATGCGGAGGCGCTTGAGGCCGTGCTGGAGCGTGAGCGTCAATCGCCGACGGTGCTGGCCGAAGGGCTGGCGCTGCCGCATGCGCGCCTCGCCGAACTCACCAACCCCGTGCTGGCGCTGGCCACGTCCCATGCCGGGATTGATTTTGAGGCCGTGGGGGAGGAGCGGGTAAATCTCATTGTCCTGATTCTCACCCCGAAGGATGATCCCGGCGCTTACCTGCGGCTGATGGCCTCGCTATCCAAAACGCTGGTTGAGCCGCACATGATCAAAAGGCTGACGGTGGCCGCGGATGCCCGGGCGGTGCACGGTATTTTAACCGAAGGTTCGGAGCATTTGGAGGTCATGCTCAACGCCTCCAACGTCATGAACAGCAATCCGATTACTCTAGATGAAAGTGATACGCTGGGCCGCGCCATTCAGGTCTTCTGCGGCGATCGCATTATGGATATTCCGATCGTCGATTCCGACGGCGACCTGCGCGGAGTGATTGCCATCGAAGATCTGCTCGGACAGAGCCTGCCACAGCATCTGCTCTGGATGGAGGACCTCAGCCCTATCGAAAATTTTGAGCCCTTCGCAGAGCTGCTGCGCAAGGATTCCGAAACCAAGGTGGCGGATTTCATGCACGACAAGTATGTCGCCATTCCGCCCGACATGCCGGCCATTCAGCTGGCCAAGATTTTTCTGATGCAGAAGGTTCGGCAGATCCAGGTGGTGGATGGAAAGCGCTTTCTCGGGGTGGTTAATCTAGACGGATTCAGCTCGCAGATTTTCTGGGCATAGAAGGGGAGTGGATCGATGGGGTGTTAGTGTCAGGGAATGCCGGTGACTGCCTGTTCATCTTGTTCGCACACCTCATTACTCCCAAACCCCCAAACTCCAATACAACAAGGAAAAAACCATGCATAGCGAAGACAACGGGGCGGTACTCACAACGAAACAACTGATGTTGCGGATGCTCATGCTGCTGGCCATCAGCATCGGCATCGGTCTGGCCGGCGCGAAGTTTGCCGGCTTCACGGATAAGCAGGTGATCGCCTCGAGTGTTTTTCTTGCCATTATTCTCGGCACTCTCTTTTTCTGGACGTTCCGCCTGTCGATCGCCTTTCTGGGGCTGACGGTGCTGATCTTTACGCACTCGCTGGATATCGAGCACTTCGTGGCATCGGCCGAGCTGCCGGTCATCCTGTTCCTTGTCGGCATGATGATCGTGGTTGGATCGCTCCGCGATCTCGGCTTCTTCACCTGGGTGGTGCAGGCGCTCATATCCATCCCCAAAATGACCGGCCGCAAGTTTATCGTCGCCACCTCCGTCGCTTCGGCCCTGCTGGCCTGCGCGGTGGACGAGGTTACGTCGATTATCTTCATCGCCACGCTGATCTTCCAGGTCTGCAATCGGCTCAAGCTCAATCCAACGCCTTACATCATCATCTGCGTGCTCTGCACCAATGTAGGCAGTGCCGGCACGATGATGGGCAATCCCGTCGGCATCTTCATCGGCACCAAAGCCGGACTCACCTTCGGCGATTTTTTTACCTGGGCGTTTCCGATTATGCTGGTGGCGTTGGCCTCCTGCGTGGGCGTCACACTGCTGTGGTTCCGCAAAGAGCTCAACGAGTTTGATGAACGGCTCAAGGAACGCATGGATCGTCAGCTGAGTCTCGTGCCGAAAGTCACCGTACCCTACAAGCGCGGGCTGGCCGTACTGCTCTTCACGCTCGCCTTTATCGCATCGCATCACGCGCTGGAAGAGGCGCTTCATCTCGGGAAAAACAGTATCCTGCTGGTGGCCCCGCTGGCCTGTGCCGGTCTCATCATGATTTTTAAGCGCGATCGCGCCCGCCATTATGTCGAAAACGAAGTCGACTGGTGGACACTGCTCTTCTTCATGCTGCTCTTCGCGATTGCCGGAACGCTGGAGCATACCGAGGTCACCAAGGTGATTGCCGACGGCTTTGTGAACCTGTGCGGCGACAAGCCGGCCATTCTGATTCCTTCCGTCATGGCCACCACCGCCATCGGCTCCGCCTTTGTCGACAACGTAATCTTCGTGGCGGCGTTCTCGCCGGTCATCACGGCGCTGGGCGAAACCATGCCCTCCATGCCGCTGTGGTGGGCGTTGCTGTTTGGCGCCTGCTTCGGTGGAAATATTACTCTGATCGGCAGCACCGCAAATATTGTTGCCCTAGGCATGCTCGAAAAACAGTCCCACGCCCACGTTGGATTTATTGAGTGGTTGAAGGTCGGGTCACTGTCCGCTTTTGTTGCCATGCTCATTGCATGGGGAATGCTCTCCGTCATGGCACCCCACATGCCGCAGTAGGCAGACAGGTGCTCAGGGCGCCCATTTTTTGATTGTCGACGGGCAACCTCAGATGGGATTGGTGCTAAGTTAAGCACTCGGTCATCGGTAGTTGAGTAAAGCAGGAAAGGCTTCCAGCCTGTCTGTTACTGCACTGCCAAGCAACTGTAGACAGGCAGGAAGCTTTTTTTTTACGCAAGGGTGAGCTGGTGTACTTGCTTGGGGATTTGAGTGGAAATAGTGTCCTCTGCTATATCAAGATCGTAATTCATTTGGAGTCCGAGCCAGAAAGATGCGGAGTTTCCAAAAAAGACCGATAAGCGCAAGGCCGAGTATGCTGTAACGCTTCTCTTCTCATGGACAATTTCATTGATTCGGCGAGGGGAGACCCCTAACTCTCTGCCGAGTTTGTTTCAGCTTACATCTAATGGTTTCAGTAATTCTTCGTTCAGGATTTCTCCCGGATGTACTGGCACTATTTTTTCATCGCTTCACTCGCCGATTCATATCAATTTACCCGACTCAGAGGATACGCTGTCTGAAGTCGGTGATGCAGTGTGATTGAGCCTTCAGAAGCTCTTGCTTTAAACCGGCAGCTTCGTTGTCGATCAATTGTTCGTATGAAGGGTGATGGCTATTGCTTTTTTTGGAGTCATACGAAGCGGAACCAGACGCAAGTTCTGCAACTTTTTTTGTGTCGATCAGCTTAAGCTTGGCACTGTACAGGATGCGGTAGTTGTCCCAGTCCATTGGAAGGTATACGAACCCCCAATTTCTGGTCTGAATATCTAACACTAGGTCTGCATTTCTGTAGTCGGATGCAATCTCCGCAGTTTTTGTAGAAGACGTCTGTATGGTAGGTTGCTTTATAACCAAGCTATACTTTGTTGCTAAATCATTCACTAGGGTTGCGCCGATCGTTGCGGCAGGATCGGGAACATTGTTTTCTCTGATAATTTTATTCCCTTTGCTGATCATGGCTGCACCACCAATGGCGCCAAACATCGCTTTATCCGCTGTCATTGCAGAAAAACTCGGTTTTTCATGTACGGCATAAGTAATGCTCTTCCCTCGGTATGCACTTCCCACACTGGAGGTAAGGGGAATGGTTTTTGTTGCACACCCACTCAGCGTCGCGATTAGTGATGCACTAATGATTAGCTTTTTCATGTATTACTTTCCTCTCTGTTGAACGTTAAGCGTCATAGTTTATGGGGAACAGCCCAGTTGTACAGGATGATTTCAGTTTCTCCGTTCATTGTGTTGTATTTCAAAAAACACTCTGAAAACTTGATGGTTGGATTAGGTTTTGCTTACGCAAGTATCGGTGCTGAAATAGCGAGAATGGTTGCGAGTATTGCTTTGGTTTTATTCATAATCGTATCTTCTGCCAACCGTGTCATCAGGGGAAAATTTTCCATATTGGGCGGCCCGAATAGCAACGCCTGACCCGTATTAAAGCGACAAGCATGGAAACATCTCATTTACTTCGTTCACATAACCCTTACGATCTGTACACATTTATAGGAGAACAGAAACGGAAGCAAGAAAAGTTCAAGCCTGATACGAATCTTAAGTTAATTGTGCGGAGTCAGTAGGAGATTGGCCTTGATCGCCCGCGCCACTGCCTGGGGTGGGGCGGCGCCCCGCATGCCGCAGTAGTGCCGGCCTACATCCATTTCATGCGGCGGAAAAGCCAGACCAGCCCGCCGGCAATGACGACCAGCAGGATGCAGATGAGGGTAAAGGCCAGCGGGTTTTCCGTTCCCGGAATACCGCCTACATTGATACCCAGCAATCCGGTGAGCAGACCCAGCGGCAGAAAGATGCCCGCCACGATGGATAACACATACATCGTCCTGTTCGTCTGTTCGGAAAGGCGGTTGTTCAGCTCTTCCTGCGTCACGGTCGCCCGGTCGCGAATGGCGTCCAGGTCCTCGACATAACGCGTCGTGCGGTCGGCAATTTCCCGTATGCGCATACGAACCGTTTCGTCCAGCCAGTCCACTTTTTCGCTGTGCAAATGTGCCATCACATCACGCTGCGGCGCAAGATAGCGGCGCATGCTGATGGCCGTCCGGCGGATGTCTGCGATCTTCTGGCGCAGCTCGTAACTTTGTTCTGTCAGCACCTCGTCTTCAAGTGCGTCCACGGAGTCGTCCACGTCGGAGATGATTGAGCCCATCCGCAAGACGAGCCGATCGGCCAGATCCTCCAGAAACTCACCCGGGCTGACGGGGCCGCTACCCGCTTCCACGGCCTTGCGCAGATCGTCGATCGCCATGACACGCCGGTGCCGTAATGTGATGATACGGTTTGGATCAAGCCAGAAGCGAATCGATACCATGTCGTCCGGATCCATGCCCGGATTGAGATTCACGCCGCGTAAAATCAACAGCATGCCGCCGTTGTGAACCATGCTTCTAGGGCGTGTTTCCTCCGCGGTCAGCGCTTCCCCTATGATGGGATCGATGCCGCTTTCATTAAACAGCCAGTTCTTGGCGGCCACTCCTGTGTAGTCCAGATGGACCCAGAGCATGCCGTTCTCGGGCGTCCAGCTCTTGATCCCCTGCATATCGATGGATTTACCGCCGCCCTTTCCGTCGAGCACAAAGGCAAAGACGAGTCCGTCGCTGGTTTGATCGGTCATTTTTTTCTCCGGTTGCCGAGCTGGATGGTCGATGATTCACTCCCACTAACGGGGAGAATATAGTGCATGGGCGGCAGAATGAAAAGCGGTGTGTCAGGCATAAAAAAACACCCCTCGACTGGAGGGGTGTCTGCGAAGATAATCCTGAAGAGGAATTACATCTCTTCGATGGTGGCGCTGTCGCGCAGGCTCTTGATGTAGTCCGCAACGGCTTCCTGCTTTTTCTGGTTGCTGAGAAAGGCCACGATCTGTTCCTTGGCTTCGTCGAAGTCGACCGTGCCCTCTTCGGAGCGGTCGGAAACCTTGACGATGTGGTAGCCAAACTGCGTTTCAATCACATCGCCGATCTCGTCGATATCCTGTGTGAATGCGGCGACTTCGAATTCGCGAACCATCTGGCCTTTACCGAAGGTGCCGAGCGAACCGCCCTGGGCGGCACTCGGGCAGTCGGAGTGCTCGGTGGCGGCATCTTCAAAGGTAACCGTTCCGGCAATGATGTCGTTGCGGATTTTTTCAATGGTGGCTTTCTTCTCGGCCTTGATATCTTCGGTGTCGCCGTCATCAAATTTGACGAGGATATGGCTGGCGCTCACGTTTTCGGATCGCACGAAGCTGTTGGGATTGGTTTCGTAATATTCCCTGGCTTCGGCTTCGGTGGCCTCTGCAACGCCTTCGGTCTTGCTGTCGAGAAGCTCACGGGTGGCCATGTCCTTCTTGATGTTGGTGGTCAGCTCTTCCATGGTGGTGTTCTGGGCAGCCAGCGCGGTTTCAAGGGTTTCGCCTTCCGGTATACGGGCCTTGATGGATTCGATGGCTTCGGCAACCTGTTCTTTGCCGATCACGATGTTGGCGGCCGCAACTGCGGCGTCGAGCAGCTTCTTGGTGATGAGGTCGTTCTTGATCCGCTCGTACATCTGTCCCTGAATCTGCTGA
This sequence comes from Pontiella sp., assembly GCA_041592955.1. Classification (GTDB taxonomy): domain Bacteria; phylum Verrucomicrobiota; class Kiritimatiellia; order Kiritimatiellales; family Pontiellaceae; genus Pontiella. The sequence continues at coordinate 2,339 of JBFHPA010000043.1, read as the reverse complement.
ATCTGTTCGGCCGGCACGCGCCCGCCAAGCTGCTGCATGGCGACATTCATCAGGTTCATGATTTCGCCGCGGGTGATCTCTTCGCCATTGACGCGGACGAGAACGGCTTCTGGATCGGTGGTCAATGGGTTGGGTTTAACCGGCTGGGAAAAGAGGTCTTCAGTCTGGGTTAGATCAATGGCTTCCGGGGCGGGGGCTTTCATTGCTTCGTCTTCCTGGCAGCCGGTCAGCGTAATAAGGGCCGCGGCGGGAAGTGCCAGCAGAAGTGATTTCTTTATAAAAATGTCGAACATGGTTCTTGATCCTTTCTTCAAGTTTCAACTAATACACCGCACTTATGTGGATGCAAATTAAGGGCGCATAGTGTCCCTTGCGGATTTAAATGTCAACGCATTCAGACGGTTTTGAAGGGTAGGTGTTCAATGTTGAGTCAGGATATTTTGAGCCGTTTCCAGTGCTCGGGCTGCGGTGAATGCTGCCGCTGGACGGGTTCGGTTCTGCTGGCCGACGCGGATATCCCGAAAATAGCCGCCCATCTGGGCCTATCGGAACAGGAATTTATTGACCGGCATACGCGGCTGGCACCCAACCGGAAGCAGCTGGCCCTGCTGGATCAGGCCGACGGAAGCTGCGCGTTTCTGGAGGGGGACCGCTGCTCCATCTACGAAGCCCGCCCGGAACAGTGCCGCACCTTTCCGTTCGCATGGAGTGTTCCGGACGGATGCCCCGAGTTGGATAAGCTGCTGGCCGGTCAGAAAAACATTGAACGTGTCGGCGATAATCCGTAGCGTGTTTCGACTCGTTCACAAACCATCAGGAGAAGAGCTATGTCAGTTATGGAAGTCACCGAAATTATGGAAATCCTGCCGCACCGCTACCCATTTCAGATGGTTGACCGGATCATTGAGATGAATATGGATACGGGCCGAGTCGTTGGAATAAAGAACGTCACGAACAACGAACTTTATTTCCAAGGGCATTTCCCTGGAAACCCAGTGATGCCCGGCGTTCTGCAAATGGAAGCGATGGCGCAGGTTGCCGGTGTGATGCTCAATTCCCGCGAAGGAAACAAGGGCAAGACCGCCTATTTTATGTCGATGAATAATGTGAAGTTTCGCAAAATGGTGATTCCCGGCGATCAGCTTCGCATTGAAGTGGAGCCCGTACGCATGCGTTCGCGGATGGCTACGGTGCAGGGTAAAGCCTATGTGGGCGACGACCTCGTGAGTGAAGGCGAGCTGACCTTCGGCTACGGAGGATAGGGCGATGGCGCAGATTCATCCGACCGCCATTGTGGCCGACGGCGCGCAAATCGCCGATGACGCCATCATCGGACCCTACTGCACCATCAGTTCCCAGGCCGTGATCGGCAGTGGAACCGAACTGGTTTCGCATGTGGTTATCGAAGGCAACACCTCGCTCGGAAAGAACAACCGCGTTTCTCCCTTTGCCGTGCTCGGCGGGAGTACACAGGACTTGAAGTTCAAGGGCGGTGACCCGGGTGTGAAGATCGGCGATAACAACACCATTCGCGAATATGTCACCGTCAACGCCGCCACCAACGATGGTGATTTTACCACGGTCGGTAATGATTGCCATATTCTGGCTTATTCGCACATCGCCCATTGCTGCCGCATTGGAAATGGAGTGATCATTGTCAATGCCTGCCAGATTGCCGGGCATGTGGTTATTGAGGATATGGCCACCATAGAGGGCTCGGTCGGCATTGTGCAGTTTATGCGAGTCGGCGCGATGGCCTATGTGGGCGCTATGTCGAAGATCACTAAAGATGTTCCCCCCTACATGATTGCCCATGGTGACCCGGTCGAGGTGCGCAGCTTCAATAAGATCGGCATGGAACGCCGCGGGATCGACGAGGCCGGCCGCAAGGCGATCAAGCAAGCCTACCGCATCCTCTACCGGCAGAATTTACCGGTGGCCGAAGCGCTTGATAAGATTGAAACAGAGGTGGAGCAGACACCGGAGATCCGGCACCTGCTCGAATTCTGCCGCGCCTCTGAAAAAGGCATTACCCGTTAAGGATCAAGATGACCGCCCGGAAAAACGGTTTCACCATCCTGGAGCTGCTGGGCGTGATGGCGATAATCGCCATTCTGACCGGACTGGGGGTGAAGGGCTACAGCCTTGCGCGCCGTCAGGCGAAGGAGAGCCGCGCCAAGGCCGATATCGAAAAGATTCGGCTGGCCCTCGACGAGTTTCGTGTCGAGTTCGGGCGCTATCCCGAACAGTCCGAGGCCGCCCCGCCGCCGCGGCTCGATTTCCTGACCAATGCCGTTGAAGGGCTCGAGCTTATCGATCCCTGGGGCGAGAGCTATCGG
>JBFHPA010000042.1:0-14991 GCA_041592955.1 Pontiella sp. | reverse complement strand
GCCGCGCATCTGATCGTGGTCGGAACCGACCACAACCACCTGACGGTCGAGGAGCGCGAACCGTTCCACCTGTCCGGCCGCCGCTTCGATCAGGCCGGCTTCATGATCATGCAGTTGTGGGGCATCCACGAATTCATGATCCTCAACACCTGCAACCGGGTTGAAGTGATTGCCGTCGTCTCAGAGGAAACCGCCAGAAACGGCATCCTGCGCCACATCATGGGCTTTACCAGCCTCAAGGAAGACAAGTTCTACCTCAAGCAGGGCAAGGAGGCCTTCGAACATCTGTGCATGGTAACGGCCGGCATGCTTTCGCAGACCCCCGGTGAAAACCATATCACCGCCCAGATCAAGGAAGCGCTTCAGACGGCCAAGGACCGCGGCTGGGCCGGTAACATGACGCAGGAGTGGATCTCTTCGGCACTGCACGTCTCCAAGGTCATCAAAAATGAAGTGGCTCCAATCCTGCACAGCTACGAAATCGAAGACCTTGCGCTTAAATATCTGGAATCCATCGGCAAGGATCTGGCCCGCTGCACTCTGATGGTGCTGGGTGCGGGCATGATCGGCAAAGGCCTTGTAAAGGACAGCGTCCTCCGGGTCGGCAGAATTGTCTGGTGCTATCACATCAACCGCCCCGACGTTCCAAAAGAATGGAACGGCAAGGTCGAACTCTGCACCTTCAACGAGATCAAGAATCGGATCACCGAAGCCGATATCATCGTCAGCGCAGCGGATGCCCCCGGCCACCTGCTGCACCTGGGTCACGCCCCGTTCTTTAATCAGGAACGTGAAGTCTCCATCATCGACCTGGGTATGCCGCGCAACATTGATCCCGAGCTCGACGACCTCTCTTCCGATATCACCGTGGTCGACCTCGACGGCCTTAAATACTGGTATCGCCGCGAACTGACCGACATGAACGAAGTCCTCTCCCGCAGCCGGGCCATTACCTCCGAGCATCAGGATCTCTATGAAAAGATCGTCAACAGTTTTAAAAGCAGGAACGCGGCCGAGTAGCCTGGCACTGACGCAGACCCGCGGCGCGCTCGAGCGGATCGAGGGCATGCTCGCAGGCATCGCCTTTGAGATGGTGCCGATTACATCCAGCGGCGACACCGACCGCACTACCGACCTGCGCGAGAGTCCGGTCGACTTCTTCACCCACGAGCTCGACAACGCCCTGCTCAACGGCGAGATCGACCTCGCGGTTCACAGCGCCAAGGATCTGCCTACCCCCATGCCGGCCGGCATTGATTGGTTCTGGCTTCCGTGGCGCGAGGAGCCGCGTGATGTGCTCATCCTCGGCAAAGGCCGGACTGTTGCCGACCTGCCCGAAAATCCCGTGATCGGCGTCAGTTCCGAGCGGCGCGAAACCTACAGCACCAAACGCTTTCCCAATGCTACTCAAAAAAATATCCGCGGCAACATCGAGGAGCGTATCGATCAGGTCGACCGTGGCGACTTCGACATCGTCATCATGGCGGCGGCGGCCCTGTTCCGCCTCGGCATCGAGGAGCGGATCACCGAATGGATTCCACTCGATGAACTAGAGGTGCCGGAGGGTCAGGGCTATCTGGCTGTTACCTTCCGAGAACGCGACGAACGCCTGCAGGCGCTGCGCAATCTTTTCATGCATGCCGTCGTGTTTGCCGGCGCCGGCGTCAGCAACAAGGAATTGTGCACCGTCGCCACGCTGCGCGCCTTGAAGCATGCCGACATCTGTCTATACGATTCGCTCATCGATCCAACGCTTCTCAATGAACTGCCGCCGCATGCACAGGCCATCGATGTCGGCAAGCGCTGCGGGGCGCATTGCAAGGAGCAGCACGAAACCACCCGGCTCATTTGTGAATGCGTTCGTCAGAGCAAACGGGTGGTGCGCCTGAAAGGAGGCGACCCCGGCATCTTCGGCCGCTTGGCCGAAGAGACGGCGGCCCTCGAAGCGCTCGGCATTCCCTTCCGCGTGATTCCCGGCATCAGCGCCCTGCAGGCGGCCACCACCTGCACCGGCATGCTGTTGACGCGCCGCGATGTCTCACGCGGTTTTGTGGCCCTCACCCCGCGCCTGCATGGCGGCGGACTCGCCCGATGCGATGCGGAAATGAAGGACCAGCTTCCGGTGATCTACTATATGTCGATCAAGGCCATCGAACCCATTGCAAAGCAGCTGCTCGAAGACGGCCGTTCGCCCGACACCCCGGCCGCGCTGATCTTCAACGCGGGCGGAGAAGATGAGATCATCATTAAAACCACTCTCGGTGAGCTGCCCGCCCGCGCCCAAACACTGCATATCCGACATCCCGGTTTGATTATGGTCGGCGATGTGGTGCCCTATGGCTACAGGACGGATCTCGGTGCGTTGCAGGGCAGAAAGATTCTGCTCACCTGCTCCGATGCGATCCAGCAGAAGGCGGTGGACCTCGTTCGCGATCTGGGCGGCCATCCCATCCAGTTTCCGCTCATCCACCTGAAATGCAGAAAAAGCTTCGAGCCGCGCTTAGGGACCTTCGACTGGCTTGTGGTTACATCACCGTCTTCGGTGCGCGCCTTCATGGAAATCGTTTCTTTGCGCAAACTGGATTACCGCTCCATCCCGAAAATCATGGTCTGCGGGCGCGGCACGGCCGATGAATTTGCGGAATGCGGCATCTGCGTCGATGCCCAGCCGGAGGGAAACTTCAGCGCTGAATCGCTCAAGCAACTTGCAATGGAGATCCTGAAGCCGGGCGAAAAAGTGCTGCGGGTACGATCCGACAAAGCCGGCCCCGAGCTGGCCGATGCCATCCGTGCAACCGGTGCGGAAGTCGAAGATGCCATCATTTACGATAATGAGCGCATCAGCCACAACGAGCTGCCTGCATTCGATGCCGTCTTTTTTGCGAGTGCCTCCGGCGTTGAGTCCTTCATCGATCAGTGGGGCATCGAATCGCTGACCAAAAAGACCACCGTCGTGATTGGCAAGCCAACCGCCCGCGCGCTGGAAAAGCATCACCTCAAGCCCGATGTGGTCGCCCGCGAATCAACCATCCCCGGAGCGATGCTTTCGCTGGCAGAGCACCTCGTCTCGGTTGCCATCAGCAATCCTTCCTCATGATTTCCCTCGACCCCATGCCGACACCGCAGGCGGCGAAAACCACCGACTTGTTTTTCGAGCCGGGCGGTTTGCTGGAGCAATACTGTACCGAGGAGGAAATCGATTTTGAACTGCGCCCCCAGCAGCAGAAAATGGCGCGGGCTGTCGCCGATGCAGCCGGATTCGGCCACCATCTCGCCGTTGAGGCCGGCACCGGAGTCGGCAAGAGCTTCGCCTATCTGGTGCCGCAGATTCTGACCGCGCTGGAACATCAGACGCGCTGTGTGATCGCCACCTATACCATTACCCTGCAGGAACAGCTGATGCACAAGGACATCCCGTTTGTGCAGAAGGTGCTCGGCCGCACATTCAAAACCGTAATGGTGAAAGGCCGTTCAAACTATCTCTGTCTGCTACGCCTTCAGCGGGCGCGTCGCAACGGAAGGGATCTGTTTGACCACTCAAAGGGGCAGCAGCTCGACCATATTCATTCGCTGGCCAAGAGCAGGCAGCTGGGCGACGGCAGCCTTCAGGAGCTGGAGGAGCAGCCCGACCACGATGTCTGGGGGGCGGTCTGCGCGGAGCACGGCAACTGCACCGGCAAGCGCTGTCCGTTTTACAAGGATTGCTACTACATTAATGCCCGGCAGGACATGATGGATGCTCAGGTGCTGGTCGTAAACCATTCCCTCTTCTTTTCCGAACTGGCGCTTCGCGCCGAAGGCGCGGCGATGCTTCCGCCCTACGGCCATGTTGTCTTCGATGAAGCCCATCAGATGGAGCACGTTGCTTCATCGCATCTCGGCATCCGCCTCTCGCTCTATCAGACGGAATATTGGATTCGCCGGCTCCACAGCGAGAAACGCCGCGGCATCCTCTCCGTGCTCAAGGACGGCAAAGGCACCTTCATGGCTGATCAGGCACATGAGGCCGCGAATACTTTTTTCGAGGCGGTGAAAACCCATTTCAAGCTGGGGCCGCAAAAGGCGCAGCAGCGCGTCTTCGAGCCGCCGCCCATCCCGACCGATCTTCCACTGAAGCTGACCCAGCTTTGCGACCACCTCAAAAGCGTCGTTCAGACCACCGATAACGAAGATATGCAGGCGGAGCTGAAATCGATTCGCAACCGCGGACTGGAGCTGCGCGATACGGTTGAATCGTTTCTCAAGCAGTCGCTTGAAGGACATGTCTATTGGACAGAACTGCAGGGGCAGCGGCGTTCGCCGGTGCTCTACTCCGCCCCGGTGGATATCGGCCCGATCCTGCGGGAAATGCTTTTCGAGACGGTCCCCTGCGTCGTCATGACCAGCGCCACACTCGCGGTCGGTGACAAGATGGGTTATTTCCGTCACCGCATCGGGGCTGACGAATGTCATGAGCTTCGCGTCGGCTCTCCGTTTGATTATTCGCGCCAGATGCAGATCAAGCTTCCGCTCAACATGCCTCCACCGGCCGCCGCCAACTTTGAAGAGGCCGCCGCCACGGCGATCAAACACTTTGTCAACGAAAGCCGCGGCCGAGCCTTTGTGCTCTTTACCAATGCGCGCTTCATGAAAAAAGTGGCCGATGAGCTGCGGTTCGATTTCGAGTTGGAGGGCTATGAATTTCTCGTGCAGGGCGCCGGCATGCCGCCGCGTCGAATGCTCGAAAAATTTCGTAACCACGACGCCGGCGTGCTGTTCGGCCTTGACCGTTTCTGGATGGGCGTCGACGTACCGGGCGAAGCCCTGAGCAATGTCATCATTACCCGCCTGCCGTTTTCCGTTCCTGACCACCCGTTGATCGAGGCGCGCTTTGAAGCGATTGAAGCGCGCGGCGGAAATGCCTTCAAGGAATACTCCCTGCCCGAAGCCGTGCTGAAATTCCGACAGGGCGTCGGCCGCCTGATCCGAAGCGGGAGTGACTTTGGAACCGTGACGATTCTCGACAGCCGCATCAGCAACCAATGGTATGGCCGCCTGTTTCTTGATTCGCTTGACGATTGCTCGGTCGAACAGGTTGAGGTCCCCGATCTGGAGAACTAATCAAAAGGCGTGCTGCTCAGGGCATCAATCTCAAACAGGATCGCATCGCCCCGATCATGATCGTCTGCCGTCAGCGCATCCTCGTTAGCGGGTTGAACCTTTCGCTTCCTCGGCTTTGGCGCCTGCACGCTGACCGTTTGCTGGGTCTGCAAAACCGGCTCCGAAAGCTCCATCTCGGACCCGCTGCCTTGAACGGCTTCAACCCCGGCAACGGCATCCCCCGTGCGAACCGCCTCTCTCGCGCCAACCGCCTCTGCCACCTTAACCATCTCTGCCGGCTCGACGATCTCTTCCTCAGACGAAGGACGCAGGAAAAGATACGCTGCAAGAATTACAGCGGTCAAAAGCACAGCCCGGATCATTACCGTAATCGCATTCATATTTGCTCAATGGGGCAACACATCGATTCTGGATGCTGACGCACCCCCCTTAACTGACAGCGGGGATGATGCAGTGCCCGGGCTTATTGTTCAAGCTGTACGTCGATGCGATAGAAGTGGATCGCGCCGGCCCGATAGACCGTATCCGTGTAGCTGTTCTGTGTGTACGGAAGATTGGTGGCTCCGCTGATTGGACTGAAATCGGAGTATTTAAGATCGCTCGAATAGCCCACGCCATACACGCGGCCCGGCATGGTGGTCCAGTTCAAGATCACCGGCGTTCCTGTTGGCGCGACCGAGTAGGATGAAATCTTGAAGACCGATCCAATGTCGTTGGGCAAGGTGCCGGCGATATATTCGGTCAGGTTGTCTGTGCCATCGCCATCGGAGTCGGCAGTGGCAACGGCACTGGTCGGATTCCCAAAGTACTGCAGCTCCCATTCATTCGGCATACCGTCGGAGTCGCTATCAACCGGCTCTATACTTGCCCGATAGGCCGCCACCACATTTCGCACATTGCGAATGGTTCTGGCGTTATCCCCGTCGGCGGTATCTCCTGTCGGGTTTGTGGAATTCCCGGCGTAGTCAATATCAGGGTTCGAGAAATAGGGCTTTCGCTCATACTCGTCCGAGTCATCATCATCAACATCCTCATAAGTCATGATGGAACAAAACCCGATAGAAGGTGCAGATGCGGCGGAATCGCTCCATTGCCAGCCCGCAGAATAGGAATAAAGCCCCGGTCCCGGCTGGGTCGTTTGCGCTTTCGAATGGCCACACCCCATATTATGCCCCCATTCATGCACCACGGTGTAGGACCAATCGCTCTGCTTTACACGCGCCATTGAAAACCCGCGCTCGGGTTGGCCCGAGGAGGAGTTTAGTAGCCAAGCGATGCCACCAGTATATTCGATATCCGCAAACAGGCATACCAAATCGACTCCATAGTCATCTCGTAAGTCATGCACTTCGTCCATGGCTGAATTGGCTCCGCCCGTAAAAGTCAGCCGATCCAAATCAGTACTCCCGCTTCCGCTCTCCACATAAGCGGTTTCCGCTGAATGCATCAGGTTAAACGTCACTCTTGTATCAGAATTTCCATGCGCTTCATTCGCCTTCTGCATGGCCATCGCTATATTATTGTTGATGCCATTCAACCCACCCTCTCTGGCTTTGGCGGCAGGCGTGTAGACCACCATCACATCTATGACCGCCGTATCCAGCGGGCCGGCGTCCAATTGTTCAAGCTCGGAACCGAGCGCTTTGGCAGGACCTGTAGCATCCGCATCCGCTATGGCAGAGCATTCCTTGCATTCCAAATAATCCGAGGCCGCCCGATCAACTTCGATGGCCACATGCTGTTTTGTCGCGGGATCGAAGCGGACATAATAATCGTTGCCTCCGAAGACATCTGCCGATAAACGAAGCTCATTCCCCGAATAGGTTAGATAGAGCACTCCTGCAATATCGCCATCCATGCGCGCAGTCATGCCCACCGTTCCGGAGGAATAGGTCGTGACATTGCTGATTTCAGCCTCCAAGACGAGGTCGTCGAACAGCATCAACTGCAGTTTATCGCCAACCTTCAACCTGGGTGTGGGGGTCAGCAACGCCATGTTGGGATATACGGTGCGGGCACGATGAGCCGCCGGGGTATCATCCTTCCAATCGATCTGTTGCGACCAACCTTTCTCAAACAGCTCAAACCGGCGAGTCGCATCCCCTATCGTCTGTGCGCGTCCCGCTGTTACAGCTTTGCCGACCCCGTATCCAATAACAGGATCTTCCGCTTGCATTTCTTCTTTTTCGACTGCGCAAAATGACTGATTCGACTCTACAGCAAAGCCCTCATCTGTCCATTTGGGCACTCCGCTGTTCGCAATCCTCCATGCGGAAATCAGTAAAGAGGCGAGTACTGCAGCCAGACCCAATCCGATGATGGCTTTTTTCATATCGCCTCGCGGTCAGGGGGTATCCCCGATCAACTATCGCGCAGAGTAGCACCCAGTTGTTGGCAGAGGAAGTCTGTAAGTTTCTGATGAGCTTTATTTACTTTTTTATCGGTCAGCGTCTGCTTGGCGGAGCGGTAGACAAAGGTGTAGGCGAGGCTCTTCTTCCCCTTCTCGATGCCTTTGCCCTGGTAGATATCGAACAGACCGAACGATTCGAGATCCTTGGGATTGGATTTTTCAACCAGCTGCACCACATCCTCATGCTTAACAGATTCGTCCAGCACGAGGGCAATGTCGCGGCTCATCGATGGGAACGGGGCAAGATCTTCGGTCTTGGAAATCCGGAATGCGTTTTTCAGCAATGCATCCAGGTTGAGCTCGGCCGCAGCAACCGGTCCGGTCAGGCGCCATTCGGCCCGCGCGGTCTTGTTGATCAGGCCCATGCAGCCGATCTCTTCTCCATCGACCGAAATCGACAGTGCCCGGCCCGACTCAAACTCGGGGCGGTCTTCGGCTTTGAATGCAACAGCATCCAGCTGCTGCGCCGACAGCAGCCGTTCAATCAGCCCCTTCATCCACACAAACATTTCCTCTTCGGAAACCGGCGCGCGTTTTTCGAGCAGCGAGCGGCCGACCGGGCCCATCATGCCGAGCGATACGGTTTCGGTCTGGACCGGAGCGCCATCGATGCGGTTGAAGACGCGGCCGAGCTCATAGAAGCAGGCTTCGTTGATCTGGCGGGAATGGTTACGGCCGAGGCTTTCAACCAGCTGCGGGATGAGCGAGTTGCGCATGACCGACTGATCCGTGCTGATCGGATGCGGCAGCTCTTCGCGGCTGTCGCGGTTTTCTTTATTGAACAAATCAAGCAGCGGATGGTTCACCAGCGTGTAGTTCATGATTTCGCTGACGCCAAAGCCTTGAAGACGGTTGCGCAGCTCGGAGACCGCAGCGACACGGGAGTCGTCGGCCTCGGGAACAACCTTGGCCAGCGGGATCTTGGCAGGAATATTATCGACGCCATGGATGCGGGCGATCTCCTCAACCAGATCCACTTCGCGTTCAAGATCCAGACGGAACGACGGAACCACCGCCATTGCGATTTCACCGCTGTCGTCTTCTATGACGATCTCCAGACTCTGGAAAATGCGTCTCATTTCATCCGTGGAAACATTCGCACCGATCGTCGAGGCAATGCGCTGCCAGACGAATGGAATTTTGATCTGTGGCTTGGGCGCTGGATAGGCATCAACAATGCCTTTGCACAGCTTCGCGCCCGCCAGCTCGCACATCAGCGCAGCGGCCCGGCGGCTCGCCCACTCGACGGAATCCGTATTGACGCCACGCTGGAAGCGGTACGATGAATCGGTAATCAGGCCGAGGCTCTTGGCCGTATGGCGGATCGATGAGGTTTCGAATGCGGCTGCTTCGAGCAGGATGGTCGACGTATCGTCCTTTATTTCACTGTCGCCCCCGCCCATGACGCCGGCGATGGCGGACGGCTTTTCGGCATCGGCAATCACGAGCATGTCCGCAGTCAGTTCGCGTTCCACATCGTCAAGCGTGTGCATCTTTTCGCCGGGTTTTGCGTCGCGGACAATGATCTGGTTTCCGGCCACGAGCGTCTTGTCGAATGCATGCAGCGGGTGTCCGGTTTCGAGCATCACGTAGTTGGTGATATCCACCGCATTGCTGATCGGACGGATGCCGGCGGCTTCGAGGCGCTTCTGCATCCATTCGGGTGAAGGGCCGATTTTGGCATCCTTCAACACGCGGGCGGTGTAGCGCGGGCATTTTTCCGCATCATCAACGCGCACGGAAATTTCATCATTCACATCAACGGCCGTTTCGGAAATCTCAATTTTCGGCAGTTTGAGTTCGGTGCCATACAGCACCGCCATTTCGCGGGCCACACCGATCATCGAAAGACAGTCGGGACGGTTGGGCGTGATCTCGAGTTCGATGACCGTTTCCGGCTCGCCCCAGACCTTCACGAACGGCGTTCCCGGTTCGAGGTCGGCATTCAGCACCAGCAAACCGGAATGGCCTTCGCCCAAGCCAAGCTCATCCTTGGCGCAAAGCATGCCCATGGATTCAACCCCGCGGATCTTGGCCTTCTTGAGCGTGAAACCGGCAGGCAGCGTGGTGCCGACCGGGGCAAAGGGATATTTCCCGCCCGCCTCGACATTCGGCGCGCCGCAGACCACCTGCATCGTTTCATCGGTGCCATAATTCACCGTGCAGAGACGGAGCTTGTCGGCATCGGGGTGCGGTTCGACCGCCAACACTTCGCCCACCACCACACCGGCATAATCGGAGCCGATCGTTTCGATCGCCTCGACTTCCAGCCCGGCGAAAGTCAGCTTGTCGGCCAGCCCTTCGATGGTGTCTTCAAAATCAACGTATTCCTTCAGCCAGCTGACCGGTACTTTCATAATCCTCTCCGATGCAAAAACGAGGGTTCTGTATACCTTTTGCCGGAAAACGGCTCAAGTCCATACGCGGGCTGTTTGGTCAGCGGACTTTGAAGGAAAGATCGTCGCCGGTCACCGCGACTGCCACGGTTGTACCGTCAGCGATTTCACCGGATATGATCATGCGCGAGAGCGGCGTTTCCAGATGCTGCTGCACAAAGCGTTTCAGCGGCCGGGCACCATAGACCGGATCGAAGCCCTCTTTCGCGATATACACCTCGGCTTTCTTGTCGATCTCCAGCGCAATGCCCTGCTGGGCCAGCCGCCCGCGCAGATCCTGCGCCAGCAGCTCCACGATCTCGGTAATCTCCGCCAGCGTCAACGGCTTGAACAAAACCGTTTCATCGATGCGGTTCAGGAACTCCGGACGGAAATGGGTGCGCAGCGCCTGCATTACATCCGTGCGGGCCGCCTCGGAAATATGCCCTTCGGCGTCGATGCCCTCGAGCAGATGAGTTGACCCCATGTTGCTGGTCATAATGACGATCGTGTTTTTGAAGCTGACCGTGCGCCCGTGCGAGTCGGTCAGCCGCCCGTCCTCCAGGATTTGCAGCAGGATGTTGAACACATCATGATGCGCCTTTTCGATTTCATCGAGCAGCACAACGCAATAGGGCTTGCGCCGAACCGCCTCGGTCAGCTGACCGCCCTCTTCAAAACCGATATAGCCCGGAGGTGCACCGACCAGCCGCGACACCGTATGCTTTTCCATGTATTCACTCATGTCGATCCGGATCATATTGGTTTCGGAATCGAACAGCTCCCACGCCAGAGTGCGCGCCAGCTCGGTCTTTCCGACGCCCGTCGGACCCAGGAACAGGAAGGATCCGATTGGACGGTTCGGGTTCTTGATGCCCGCCCGGGCGCGCAATACCGCATCGGCAACCGCCTGCACTGCTTCGTCCTGCCCGATGACCCGCTCATGAAGAACCGTATCGAGTTTGAGCAGTTTTTCGCGCTCCCCTTCCAGCAGCTTGGTCAACGGAATGCCGGCCCAGCGCGATATGACTTCCGCAATCTCCTCCTCGGTCACCTCTTCGCGCAAAAGTGAGCCTGCCTCGCGTTCGCCGATCGCCTCCTCAGCTTCATGGAGCTGCCGCTCAATATCCGGAATCGTTCCATGGCGCAGCTTGGCCACACGTTCCAGATCATATTCGCGTTCGGCCTTCTCGGCCTCCATACGCGCCAGCTCCAGGCCTTCGCGCAGCTCGCGCACCTTCTCGATGGAACCCTTCTCGTTTTCCCACTGCGCCTTCATGGCATCGGCTTCCGCACGCAGGTCGGCCAGCTCTTTTTTGAGACTCTCGCGCCGATCTTTACTGGCTTTGTCCTTCTCCTGCTTCAGCGCGGTTTCCTCGATCTCCAGCCGCATCACCTTGCGGGTGATTTCATCGAGCTCGGCCGGCATTGAGTCGATCTCCGTGCGGATGGTTGCGCACGCTTCGTCCATCAGATCAATCGCCTTGTCCGGTAGAAAGCGGTCGGCAATATAGCGATCCGACAGCACGGCGGCGGATACCAGCGCCGCATCCTGAATGCGTACACCATGATGAACTTCGAAGCGCTCCTTCAATCCGCGCAGGATCGAGATTGTATCCTCGACACTGGGCACATCCACCATCACCGGTTGGAAGCGCCGTTCCAGCGCCGCATCTTTTTCAATGTGAAGACGGTGCTCGTCGAGAGTGGTTGCCCCGATACAGTGGAGCTCACCGCGTGCGAGCATGGGCTTGAGCATATTCCCGGCATCGGTCGAACCTTCGGTGCGGCCGGCGCCGACAATATTGTGCAGCTCATCGATAAACAGAATGATCCGCCCTTCGGCCGCCTTGATCTCCTGCAGCACGGCCTTGAGGCGCTCCTCGAATTCCCCGCGATATTTCGCGCCGGCCATCAGCGCCGTCATATCCAAAGCCCAGATCGACTTTTCCTTCAGCCCTTCCGGTACATCGCCGCGAACGATCCGCTGCGCCAGCCCTTCCACGATCGCCGTCTTGCCGACGCCCGGCTCACCGATCAACACCGGATTGTTTTTCGTCTTGCGCGAAAGAATGCGGATGACCGAACGGATTTCCGCATCGCGGCCGATCACCGGATCCATCTTGCCCGCCCGCGCGGCATCGACGAGGTCCATGCCATACTTCTCGAGCGCCTCGTACTGCCCCTCCGGGTTATCGGAGGTCACCCGCTGGTTGCCGCGCACATTTTCCAGCGCCTGCAAAACCGCGTTGCGATCGATTGCATTTTGCTTCAGCAGCTTGATCTCATCCGAGAACACCAGCAGCAGATGCTCGACGGAAACAAACTCATCCTTGAGCTTTTTCGCTTCGTCGCCCGCCTTGACCAACAGCTGATTCAGTCGTTGGGTCACGTAAACCTTGCCGGCCTCCGTGGCACCCTGCACCCGGGGTCGCTTTTCGAGTTCCTGTTCGACCTGCGCCTTGATGACCGGAACCGATGCGCCGATCCCTTCAATCAATCTCGGCACCAGTCCGCCCTCCTGTTCCAGCAACGCAAAGAGCACATGCTCGGCATCCACTTCCTGATGCCCGAACCGCAACGCCTTGACCTGCGCCTGCTGCAGGGCTTCCTGCACCTTCTGGGTTGTCTTGTTCATATCCATGGCACAATTCTCCTTGAAATCCGCAAGCACCATCGCACCAGCCGTGCCAAAGCAGGAAACCCCCGTTTCCAAAGGCTTCGACGGAATGCATTGAATAGTAAGTGCGTCATTCCGCACATTCCATGCGTCATACTGGCACATTTTCGAGCGATGCAAACACAAAAAAACCGCCCTCGGTTAGAGAGCGGTTTTTTCCAATCCCTTCCGGGAAGGCTTAGCGGGCGTAGAACTCGACCACGCTGGAGATTTCGCAGACGACCGGAACTTCTTCCATTGCCGGAAGACGGTTCATTTCTGCGGTCAGTTCCTTGTCGTTGGCGGTGATATACTCAGGGGTTTTGGCCACCTGCTGCGCCAGAACGAAGGCATCCAGATCCTTGGACTTTTCGCGAACAGTGATCTTGTCGCCGATGCGCACGGAGTAGGAAGGAATATTGACCTTCTTGCCATTCACGCGGAAGTGCGCGTGGGAAACCATCTGGCGGGCCTGATAGATGGAGCGGGCCATACCGGCACGCAACACCACCACATCCAGACGGCTTTCGAGCAGCTGCAGCATCACTTCACCGGTGTTGCCCTGTTTATGCGAGGCTTTCGTGAAGATACCGCGCAGTTGCTTTTCGCTCATGTTGTACTGATGGCGCAGGCGCTGCTTTTCAGTCAGCTGGCGTCCATAGTCGGACTGCTTGCCGCGACGGCGGCTCGGGCCGTGCTGACCCGGCGGGTTCGGACGGCGTTCCAGATATTTTTCGGATTTCGGTGACAGGGCTACGCCCAGACGGCGCGCCTTCTTGATTTTCGGTCCAGTATATTTCATTTTCTTTTCCTTACTCCCGCGTGCATCCCTGCAAATTAAGCCGGTTTCACCGGCCGCCCGTCAGGATTGTTCGAATCCGGGCGCTCGCCCCGCACCATGCGGTATTTGTCTTTCTGGCGATGATCCTTCGGTCAGGATTCCGTTTTACGGGAAAACAGACGGGCATTTATATAGGATCGACTCAATGAGTCAACCCCGTTTGCCTGCAAATATTTACACGATCGACAATTAGGGGTCAGCCCATGAATTTTAGAATCTGCTGCTTTGCCCGACTCCACTTCCCGCCCGAAACTAAGGGTCAGCCTATGAATTTTAGAATCTGTTGCTTTGCCCGACTCCACTTCCCGCCCGGATCATCATAAAACCGCATGGCACGACTGACGGTTGTAAAATGCCCCATCGCAAGCATCTTGCTCACCCACTCAGCCTGTACGGGAAAATGATATCGCAGCAAACCGGCCATCAGCATCTTGCGCGGATCGGATTTTGGAAGGCCCGGCAACTCCTCATGAGCAATACCAAAGTGCATCAGGCAGCGCTCCAATACAGCCAGCGCGGCCGCTTCACCCAAATCCCGTTTTTGCTCCCTGTCAGCCACATGCCGTAATGAGTCGGGATCGCTCTCCTCCAGACAGGCTATCATTCGCTTCCTGAAAGCTTCGTCTCCATGAAGCCAGCCCCGCTCCATTTGCGCCCACTCCCTGGCATCGGCGCATCCCTGTTTCAGTGCCGCCACCTCCTGCTGACGCAAAGCCATGCGAGCGGCATATGCCTGACGGCCCTTGGGAATATCCTTCGGTATGTCACAGGCGCTCAACATATCCCCAGCAACCAGCCAATCCGGCCGTGCCGATGGAGCAGCCAAATACAACGGGTAACTGCTCCATGGATAATCACTCAACTGCCCTTGCTTCACCAACCCGGCATCAGCAGGATTCAGATGGATATAGTCGCCAACCGTCCGGAAATATCCCGTATTGCTGTCATCGATCACCTTCGCCTTATAGCGCCCCTGAAACAAATGCCCCCACAACTTATGCCGGGCATTGTAACGCTGCGTAAACGTGCCCTGAAACCACTTCATCGCATCCACCAGATTACCGGTCGGAGTTTCAGCCAGCAGATGGTAATGATTCGACATCAGGCACCAGGCATGCACCACCATCTGATTTCGTTCGCACACCTCGCCGAGCGTTTTAAGAAAAAGATCAACATCCGACTGGGACTGAAATATATCGCGGCTCTGATTGCCCCGACACATTAGGTGGTAACGGGCCCCCGGGTATTCAACTCGCAGAGATCTAGCCATGGGGAGGAGAATTGCAGGAACCAGAGAGGGAGTCAATCATCTATTCTAAGATTCATGGGCTGACCCCTTTTCCCGGGCGTGTGCGCAGGTCGGGCGGAACCCCGGAGCCAAGTGAACAGAAGACTTTCTGTTCAGCCGGGATGTGCCTGCGAAAGGGGAAACGTGTGAATGAGCCTGCGAATGAACGAACGCATAATGGATCCATTATACGACGCTTTCCCGGTGGCGGAACGCAAAGAAAGCCAACCGAGGAACGAGGCTGGCTTTCTTTGTGTGCCGCCATTCGCTGGCGCTTCCCGGCGTGCTTGGCGGAGTGGACGTCGGGCTGTGATCAAT
>JBFHPA010000041.1:0-15227 GCA_041592955.1 Pontiella sp. | reverse complement strand
TCCGTTTTTCTCGGCAAGGATTATGTGGCCTGCACACTCTGCCATGCCAGCAAGCAGGCGGACTTTAATCTGACGCACCATGCCAGCGCCTTCATCGATCAGATCAATGGCGAAGGCAGCGATCACTTTGCGGCTTACTGCATCAAGTGCCACACCACCGGTTATGATAGCGCACCGGGCGCGGTCAACGGCGGCTTCGACGATGTCATGCTCGACACCGGATGGACCTTCCCGACCGAACTGTCGACCAACAATTGGGACAACATGCCTCCCGAGCTGCAGGCAAAAGCCAACATTCAATGCGAAAGCTGCCATGGTCCGGCCCAGGAACACATGCGGGCGGGTGGTGACATCACCAAAATCGGCATGAGCCTGAGTGCCGGCACCTGCGGCCAGTGCCACGACGCTGCATCGCACCACGTAAAGAATTTCGAGTGGGGAACTTCCGTACACGGCCAGACCGAAGTCGACCGCGGTGGAAGCTGCAAGAATTGCCACACCACGGCAGGATTCATTGATGTCAATGATCCCGGTATGAATGAATACGGCGATATCATTCCGGTAACGGCGACCTTCAAGGAGGGCATCACCTGTGTCGCCTGCCACGATCCGCACTCTCCGGGTTCGGGTCTACACCAGGTTCGCGGTATCGAAAGTGTTACGCTTGAAAACGACCATGTGATCACCGAAGGCGGCAACGGCCTCATCTGCATGTCCTGTCATAAGACCCGCCGTCATGCCGATACGTATGTCCTTGGAGATCCAAGCAGGCACTTCGGTCCGCACTACGGTGTTCCCGGTGATATGATCGCCGGTCAGAACGCGATTGAGTATGGCCAGAATATGCCCAGCTCGAAGCATCTCACGGTTGTAGAAGACTCCTGTGTTGGTTGCCATATGCAGGAAACGCCCTCCGACCTTCCGGCCTATGCTAAAAACAAGGTGGGTGGACACTCGTTCACGCTGTCATACAATGATGGCACTAACGCGCCGATCTACCTGACCGAAACCTGCGTATCCTGCCACGGTGAACAGGAGGACTTTGACTTTGGCGGTGAAGACTATGACCGCGATGGCGTGGTTGAAGGTGTTCAGACCGAGATTCATCATCTGATGGATGAACTGGCCATGCTGTTGCCTCCGTATGGATCCACGGATGTTGTGGTTACCGACCTCTCCACGGTTCAGTTGAGAAAAGCCGGCTACAACTACAAGTACGTTAAATATGACGGCAGCTACGGGGTTCATAACCCGAAATATGCCGCAGCCATCCTGCGCTCCTCGATTGCCGACCTCATGGGCGGAATCGATATCGACTGTGACGGCCTGCTCGACTCTTGGGAAATGGAGCACTTCGGCGATCTGAGCAGTCAGAACGGCACGGATGACTACGACGGCGACGGCCTCAACAACATCGCCGAAGCGAATATCGGCACTGATCCGAAACTGGTCGACACCGATGGAGACGGCTTCTCGGATCTGCTCGAAGTGCAGGGCGGCAGCGATCCGCTGGACATCAACGATATCCTGTCCAACGACATGATTATCCTGTCTGCGGCCGAAATCGGCTACCTGCCGCAGGGCACGAACACGACGGTTAAGTTCCAGGCCATGGAAAGCCTGATGGGCGGAACGTGGAAAGATATCGGCCCGGCGCACACCAATGCCTCCGGCGACTGGGTCTTCCAGTTCGACAGCATGCGGACCAACGGCAACAGCCGCTTCTACCGCGCTATCGAGGAATAAAATAGGGGAAACGGGTTGGCCGTCAGCGGCCAACCCGGTCTATTCTCCAGAGAGTGACAATGGAACGACCTATCAAAAAAAGCCCTTGCGTGACCCTGTTTATTGCAGGGCTTTTTTTGGTTTTATGGCCGGCCGCTGCCGAAGAGCAGGCCAAGGCCGAAAAGGAATCGAAGGTTGAATACTCAGGATCGTTGCGCACGACCTACGATTATCGCGGGCTAGGTTCGTACGCGGATCAGGACGCGCAGGTCTTTTGGCATCTGCGCGGGCGCGATCTGGCGGACGAGCGGGTGGACATTTATACCTCCGGACGGCTTCACTCCGACCTCGATGGAACAAGCGCCTCATATGATCCCTTCGGCAGTATCAGTGATGATTCCCAAAGTGACATCAGATTACTGCAGCTTTACATCGACCTGCATGATCGTAAGAGAGAGAAGGCGTTGCGCATCGGACGGCAGTATGTGGATGTGGCGGACTATATCCAGATGGACGGTCTGCAGGGCCAGCTATTTGAAAAACAAAAGCTGGGTGGGCGTGTTTTTCTGGGGCAGCCGGTCAGCGACTATACATCTGTTTCCGGAGATATTTTCTTCGGTGCCTCTCTTGTGGGCCGGCCATGGAAGGGAAACCGTACCCGTGCCACCTATGCCCGTTATGAGGACGATGATGAATCGGCCGAGGACGACCACTATTTTCTGGATATGCATCAGCATGTGGCGGAGGACCTCAGAACACGCGCCTATCTATCTGTAATGAACGGAGATGTGCGAATGGGTGGTGCCGACCTTTTCTACATTTCCCATACCGACAAGGTGTTCGATGCCGTTTTGGGCATCCGCCGGTGGGGAGAGTATGCTGCCGATACCCGAGCGTATTCTCCGCTCGTACAAGTGCTGGCCGATCAGGAGCCCTACACCACCGCCCACGGTCGCTGCACAGCTCAGGTATTGCCCTGGTTCTATCTCTCGCCCGGTGTCATGGTGCGCCGGCCGGATGATTCAGATTTTACCAACCGCCGTTTCGAACGGCATGACCTCAACTTTATTTTTGAGCCGATGGATGACCTGAGCGCGTCTGTTGCATTGGAATACTGGGATGTCGAGGAGGGGGATCGCTTTTGGGGGCTAAGCGGCGATATCCGCTACCGCCACCGCAAGCTCTGGGAAGTGTCGGCCGGAGCGGCCTTCCTCGACTATACCTACCTGCAGCTTTCGGACACTTCGGTGTTTACCGACGACGACGTTTTTCCTCCGGTCATCACTCCGCTGGACGGCAACCGCGTGGAACGCTCACCTTTTGCCTTCACTTACTTCCTTAAGGCCAAGTGGAACATTTCAAAAAATATGATATTGCGCCTCTCCGGCGAACTCGAAGACGACAGCACCGAAGAGCATGTCGGCTACAGGGTACGCACATCATTCGAGGTAAGGTTATGAAAATGAAACCCAAAGCCATGGCTTTTTTGGCAGGTGCCGGTCTGTTGCTTCTTGTCGGATGCGATGAGGAAAAATACAGCCTTCGTTTCAGCCATTATATCCACGTTGAAGACAATGGCATGGATTGCGACGAGTGCCATGGTGAAGTGGGACAACCGGCCTTTACGGCGATCACGCATGCGAGTTGCTCCGACTGCCATGACGAGGTGGAAGCCGAGAAGGTTAGTCAGGAAACCTGCGGTTACTGCCACGAGGAAAAACAGCTTCCACATCTTGATATGGAACGTCTCTTTGCGCTGATGGCCGAGGATTCGGAAAAAGAATCAAGTGAGCCGGCGGTGAACGTTTTCGTTCATACCGATGCCTTAGCCGGGAAGTGCAACGATTGCCACGGGGCGCTGCTGGATGAAAAGCTGGCAGTGGTGCCGGAACTGACTCGAAACGATATTGTCCGGCTTCGCGATGCAGCACACGATTCGGGGCAGGATTGCCTGATGTGTCATATCAACATGGATCGCAATCTAGAACCGGCAAACCATGACCACGCCTGGATGAGGCGCCATGGACAACTCGGCATGCAGTTCGATGCCGCATGCAGCGTCTGTCACACGGAAGATTCCTGCACCGAGTGCCATAGCGTCATGACGCCCGTTTCCCACAATAATCTTTTCCGGATGCGCACGCACGGCGTCGAAGCCGGATGGGATCGTGCCAGCTGTGCGGTTTGCCACGAAGAGGATTCCTGCCAATCGTGTCATTCGCAGACGCGGCCCATATCACATAATGCGCGGTGGGGTGCCCCCGGCTATAAACCGACCCATTGCATCGGATGCCACGACACATCCACTGCGGGAGATGGCTGCGTGACCTGCCACGAGGGCGGAAATGATGTAACGCTACACGAGCAGTATTGGGGTGGAGCGAGTTTTAACCACGATATTCTGACCACGGAAAGCTGTTACATTTGCCACTGGTCGAAAACGCCGTAAGTTAAAGCTTTCGGACGATGCACCCATCGGATGCAATGTCGATCTCGAAATCCTTGATGCCTTCCGAACCACGCACGGTGGCGGTGACGCCGTCCGATACCGAAAGCTCAAACACCAGCGTCTCCAGTTCGACAGGGGATCCTTCAACCATGCCGAGCCTGCCCTTGGGATCGACGATCGATTCCACATTTGCGTAGCCGGCCTCCGATATCGGCTTAAGCGAAAGAATCCGGGAGGCGGAATCGCCCGGTACACGGACCACCACGGTAATTTGTTTCGGTAGTTCGGCGCCGACGGGTTTGAATTCAAGGCGGACTGCAAGCCCTGCGTGGATCTGGCTTACCGTAGGCGGCTGCAAAACCAGTGTCTCCAACTCTTCAACCGGCTCGGGTCTAACTGGCGCTGGTCTGGCTTTTGTTTGTTTGGCCGGTGTCGATGAGTCACCCGTTTTAAAAAAATCGAGCTCGTTCCGCGTATTCATAAGCTCCGTCCGCAGTCGGCTGTTTTCTTCTGCAAGAGTTGTAATCTTTGCATTCGTGCTGGAGAGGTTTCGCCAAAGCATTGCGAGCATCAGAAGCAACGCGGCGATGGCAATGCAGCTGGCAAGTACGGGAATGTTGAATTTTCGATGGTCAGTGGAACGGGGGGCTTCGGAATTCATCATTGAAATATGGATAAGATGACCAACGCAGTCAAGATTGGTTCCGTTTTTCGGCGGTCTGCCACGGGTTTTGCGCTTATGATTATGATAATAGTCGACTTTTGCAGAGGGGTACGTATATTCCTCGGAATTAATTAAACGGGAATGATTGCATGAAACATACAGCCTTTGGATTGATTACTTTGATGCTCATAGCCGGATGCGGACAGGAGCAGCCGGTCACCTATGAGGCCCCCAAGGAAAAGACCGCGCCTCCGGCTCAGCAGATGGGATCGGATGCGGATAATCAGGCAGTGATGGCGGCCCATGCGGCCATGACGGCGCACGCTCCCCCGGATGCCGGGTTTGCGGCCGAGCTGCCCGACGGCTGGGAGGAAAAGGTGGGTTCGGGAATGCGGATGGTCAGCTATGCCATCGAAGGCACCGCCATCGATTTCTATCTCATTTCACTTTCGATGGGCGATGTTGCGAGCAACGTCAACCGCTGGCGCGGGCAGGTGGGATTGCCTGCCGCCTCTGCGGATGAGATTGCTGCAGAGGTTCAGGTGCTTCAGGCCGGCGGTCGTAGCGTGAATTATATTGAGATCTACAACGAAGAAGGCGGAAAAGGTATTATTGCAGCGATCGTCGATCTGGCTCCGAAATACTGGTATTTCACGGCCAAGGGCACGGTAGACGAGCTTCAGGCCCATGCCGCCGATATCCGCAAATTCCTCGAATCTGTGAAAATTAATTGAATGGTTCGGCCCCGATGCGGTCGCAATGGGTCACAGAGAGCCGAATATGATAAAGAAAATTTTCGATCTTTTCCTTTCACTTAAACTGACGGTCATCCTGCTATCGCTGAGCATGGTGCTGGTATTTGCCGGCACGCTGGCCCAGGTCGATAAGGGTATCTGGACGGTGATGGACCAGTATTTCCGTTGCATCATCGCATGGATCGAGTTGCCGGTGTTCTTTCCGCGCAATCTGGATATTCCCAACCTGCGGATTCCTTTTCCCGGCGGTTTCCTCATCGGTTTCCTGCTGACCATCAATCTGCTTGCGGTACACATGTCCAATTTCAAGGTGCTGGCCACAGGCAGTCGCCGGATTGCGGGATTCATTGTGCTTCTTCTTGGCGTGCTCGTAACAGTGGGCGTCATGTTCGGCTGGGGAACGGCCCCGGTCGCGGCAACAGAGAGCGATGCGTTCTGGCGGGTCTTCCTGCGACTGGGTCGCGGTACCCTTGCGGCCGTGGTGCTCTATGGGGCCTGCGTGCTGCTCTATCGCAAGCGCGCCGGCATGGTGTTGCTGCATGCCGGGATCCTCTTCCTGCTGATCGGTGAATTTGCGACGGCGCAGTTTGCGGTCGAGGCCCGAATGACCATCAAAGAGGGGCAGACGGTCAACTATCTCGATCGCTCGCAGGAGCTTGAGCTGGCCTTTATCGACTCCTCCAATCCCGATTATGACCAGGTCACCGTGCTACCTCAGCGCATGCTCAGGGATGGCGCTATGCTTCAGCCCGATGCGCTGCTATTTGATGTAAAGGTGCACCGCTACATGGTGAACTCAAGCCGGCCGCAACCACTGCAATCCATCTCCGAATCGGCAAGGGCCGCTTATCCCCGGTATGAAGGCTACGGCTCCCGTCTCTATGTAGCCGAACAGCGCGAGGTGAGCGGAGCAACCGGCGCCATGAACGCCCCCGCAGTCGATGTGGAGTTTTTCGACCGCAATAGCGGGGCCTCGCTCGGACGTTATATCCTCAGCATCTGGTTCTATCCCAACTTTGTGAATCAGTCATGGGACATGCCGACCAACTTCACCGTCGATGGAAAGGATTATACCGCCTATTTCCGCTTCAAGCGTGAATACCTCACCTCACCGAGCGGGAACCCCTTCTCGATCAAGCTGCTGGACTTTGTGCATGAAAAATATGAAGGCACGCAGATGCCCAAGGATTTCGCCAGCCAGATCCTGCTCATCAACGAGGGCGACGACGTCGAGCGCGAGTTGCGGATCTGGATGAACAACCCGCTGCGCTATGCGCGCCTCACCTTCTATCAGTCCGGCTATCTGCCAGATGACAGCGGCACGGTTCTGCAGGTGGTGCGCAATGACACATGGATGATTCCTTATCTCGCGTGCATGATCGTTTTCGTCGGAATGGCCGCCCAGTTTATCCAGTCGCTGGGTCGCTACCTCAGGAGGGACGCCTAATGCGACGTACCATAATTCAGATTGCCGCGATTCTTTTTGCCGTATGGTTCTTCCAATCGGGTGTAAAGCCTCCCAAGGAAGAAGCGACCGACTACCAGCTCAACGCTTTTGCCCACCTGCCTGTTAAGTACGAGGGGCGCAAGAAACCCATCGATACGATGGCCCGTAACCTGTTGACCATACTTTCCGGCAAACAATCGGTGCGCACGGACGATGGCGTAAAGATCAGTGCCGTGCAGTGGTTGCTCGACAATGTCGCCGGTCGTCCGGAGGCACAGCACTATCCGGTCATCCGCATCGAAAACCTCGATGTGCTGACCAATCTCGGCCTGGAGGAGCGCAAGCGCTTTCGTTATTCCTATCGAGAACTGCTGCCAAGTCTGGGAAAGCTCGATCTGGCCGCCCGGTCTGCGTTCGCCAAGCAGGACCGCAACCGCGATCTGTACGATCGCCAAGTCATCAAGCTGGCGAACAAGCTGTATATGTTCCAGAACGTACTGGGCTCGTTCGAGGATCCCTCTTCGATTCCCGCCGAGCAGCTGATGGCGACGGCCCAGCGTTATATGCGGCTGGAAGGGATGTCCATACCGCTGCTGATTCCTCCCACCGAAGGAAACGGGCGCTGGCGTCCGCTGATGAGCACGTTGCTCGCCGCGCATCCAGCCATGGGAGGCGCCATAACGGGTCATGATATTTCCGTGGAACCTCTGGCGGTGCACATGGGCGTCATGCTGGCGGCCTACCGCGAAGGCAACGTGGATCTGTTCAACAGCGAGCTGATGGAATACGGCACGCTCCTGCATTCGGAAAACCCGACGGCGTTCGACAAGACATCGTTCGAGGTTTTCTACAACCGCCTGAGCGCCTTCATGAAATCGGCGCAACTCTACCTGCTGGTCTTTGTGCTCAGCTGCTTCGGCTGGCTGTTTCGCAAAGAGGGATTGCTTTCCGCCGCCCGCACCTTGATGATCGCCGCCTTCATCCCGCATACGTTCGCCATCATTGCGCGCGTGTTCCTTTCGGGCTACCCGCCGGTCACCAACCTCTATTCTTCCGCCATCTTCATCGGATGGGCCGCCGTCGGAGCCGGTATCGTGATTGAACTCGGGTTCCGTAAAAAGGCGGCCGGCATCGGCAATCTGGCAGGAGGCGTCGCCGGCTTCGCCACGCTGCTGATCGCCCACTTTCTGGCGGGCGACGGCGACACGATGGAGCAGATGCGCGCCGTGCTGGACACGCGATTCTGGCTGGCGACGCATGTGATTACGATCACCCTTGGCTACATGGCGACCTTTGTTTCCGGAACCATCGCGGTCTTGTATGTGTTCTCCGGTCTGCTGACCCGTCGGCTTGATGACGAGACGGCCGATGGCATGTATCGCATGATGTATGGCACCACCTGCTTCGCCCTGCTGCTCAGCTTTGTCGGTACGGTCCTTGGCGGCCTTTGGGCGGATGATTCATGGGGTCGCTTCTGGGGCTGGGATCCGAAGGAAAACGGCGCCCTGCTGATTGTCATCTGGAATGCGATCATGCTCCATGCCCGCTATGGAAAAATGGTTGAGCGCCGTGGGTTTGCCGTCATGGCAATCTTCGGCAATGTGGTTACGGCCTGGTCGTGGTTCGGGGTCAACCAGCTAAGCGTCGGTCTGCACTCTTATGGTTTTACCGATTCGGCGACCCGTGCGCTGGCTATCTTTGTCTTGGCTCAGATCGCCATCTGTATTGCGGGTCTGATGCCTCAGCGGCTCTGGAAAAGCGGATTCAGCCAATAGTTGTCTTTAGCGCCTTTTTGTCCCATCAGAAGATCATTAAAAACCAATTGCACTAAATGCGACGTTATGTCACAGTCGGCGCATGAAACCGGGATTTTTCGAGAAGCTGGTTGATCGCTTGGATCATCTGGACAAAGGCAGTCTTCAAACCTATTTCCTGCGTCTCGCGCGCGAAAAGGGTCTGATGGAGACCATTTTCCAGGCGTTGGAAGAGGGGATCATTGTGCTCGATCCCAAGGCGCAGATCAGTTACGCCAACCGTGCGGCTGAGCGGTTTCTCGGCTTCCGGTTCGATGATGCCGAAGGCACGAAGATCAGCCGCTACCTGAAGGACATCCATTGGGATCTGGTGCTCAATCTCGATGAATCCGAATGGAGCCAGCTGGTTCGGCGCGAAATCGAAATCACCTACCCACAGCATCGCTTCATGGAGTTCTACGTGGTGCCGCTCACAGCGGTCGATGAGAACGAGGAGGGGGCGGTCGTGATTTTCCGCGATGTGACCCGCGAGCGCGAAACCACAGCCGACTCGATCGAGTCGGAGCGGCTGCATGCCTTGAGCCTTTTGGCGGCCGGGGTGGCCCACGAGATCGGGAACCCGCTCAATTCCATCAATATCCATCTTCAGCTGCTCGATCGTGAACTCGGTTATCTGGAGAATGAGCAGGCAAGAAACGAACTCAAGGAGCTGGTTGAAGTCTCACGCAAGGAAATGGGACGGCTCGATACCATCATCCGGCAGTTTCTGAAAGCACTGCGTCCTTCACTTCCCGAGCGCAAGCCGCACCAGCTGTCCGATCTGGTCGAGGAGACACTCGACGTGATGAAGCACGAGATCAGGGACCGGCGCATGCTGGTCGAGACCGACTTCCCCGACCACATACCGCGGGTCGCTGTTGATGAGACCCAGGTCAAGCAGGTCTTTTTCAACGTCATCAAAAATGCGCTGCAGGCCATGGAGGATGGTGGCATCCTCAAGATGGAAACCCTGCTTTCCGACCGCTTTGTCAGCGTAGTAATCGAGGACAACGGAGAGGGAATCGATCCCGAAAAACTGGGCGCGATCTATGAGCCGTATCATACTACCAAGGCCGAAGGAACCGGCCTCGGGATGATGATTGTCCAGCGCATCATGCGCGACCACGGGGGTGAGATTGAAATCAATTCCGAGCAGGGACGGGGAACGCGTTTAACCCTGCGTTTCCCGCGCGAAGATGCGCGGATGAATTTGCTCGAAGCGCCTGAGCAGGAATAATTTTACAGAAGGGCGCAAAGCACGCGAAGCTCGATACTGTCTTTGCGCACTTTGCGATCTTGGTGTAAAGAAAGGACTCGTTATGAAAGCGAAACCGGTTGTTTTGATTGTCGACGATGAAAAGAGCGCGCGCGACGGACTGGTTCGCGCGCTGCAGGGGGACTACCGCGTCTTTGCGGCGGAGAACGGAAGCTCGGCGCTGGAGGTACTGGCCAGCCAAAGCGTGGATGTGCTGCTGAGCGAT
Source organism: Pontiella sp. (assembly GCA_041592955.1). Lineage (GTDB taxonomy): Bacteria > Verrucomicrobiota > Kiritimatiellia > Kiritimatiellales > Pontiellaceae > Pontiella. The sequence continues at coordinate 4,913 of JBFHPA010000041.1, read as the reverse complement.
GTGCGCATGCCGGGGATGGACGGGATTACGCTGATGCAGCGCGCCCTCGCCAACAACCCGGAGCTGACCTGCATTATTTTGACCGCCTATGGCGATGTCGACATTGCCGTCGAGGCCATGAAGCAGGGCGCAACGGATTTCATGACCAAGCCCATCAATCTCGACAAGCTGGAACTGGTGCTGGGGCGCGTGCTGAAGGCCAAACGGATTGAGCTGGAAAACGAGCAGCTCAAGGTGCAGCTCGACACCAAGTATGGCCTGGAGAACATCATCGGCCGCTCCACCGCCATGCAGGAGGTTTTTGATACGATCCGGCAGGTGGCGACCTCGCGCGCGACGGTTTTGATTCAGGGCGAGAGCGGGACCGGCAAGGAGCTGGTGGCAAAGGCGATTCATCACCTGAGTCCTCGGAACAAGGGGCCGTTTGTGGCAGTGCATTGCGCGGCTCTTTCGCAAAATCTGCTGGAGAGCGAGTTGTTTGGTCATGAGAAGGGGGCCTTTACCGGCGCGATGGAGCGGCGCCTCGGCCGCTTTGAAAAGGCGGATGGCGGCTCGCTCTTTCTCGATGAAATCAGTGAGATCGATGCCTCGGTGCAGGTCAAGATTCTGCGTGCGCTGGAAGAGCGGCAGATCGAGCGGGTGGGGGGCGATACGCCCGTTGATGTCGACACGCGGCTGATTGCCGCCACCAACCGCGATCTGCAGGCAATGGTTGATAGCGGAGACTTTCGCGAGGATCTGTTTTATCGTCTCTATGTGGTGGTCATCACCCTGCCGCCCCTGCGGGATAGGGAGGATGATATCCTGTTGTTGCTGAAACATTATCTGGCTCTGTTCAACAAAGAAAACGGAAAGCAGATCGAGGGCTTTACGCCGGCGGCGTACAACCTGCTGTCGAGCTACGAATGGCCGGGGAACATTCGCGAACTGCGCAATCTGGTGGAGCGCATGGTGGTGCTGGCGCGCGGCAAGATACTGGATGTTAAGGATATCCCGGCGCAGGTGCGTGAAAAGACCGGCGCAGTCGGCGTCGTCAAAGTGGATGCCGAACTGACGGTCGATGAGATGGAAAAACAGATGGTGATTCAGGCGCTGGAAAAGACCGGAGGCAACCGGACCAAAGCCGCCGAAAAACTGGGCATCAGCCGGCGCACGCTGCACCGTAAATTGAACCAGTATGGATTGGGCAAGGATGCCCATGAGCATAAGGAGGAGTCATGACTGATTATACCAAAAGACGATGCAAGCCCTGCGAAGGGGGTACGCCTCCGCTCTCGGCCGAGGAGGCCGATGTCATGCTGACCGAGCTGGATGGATGGATTCGTGAGGGCGGTGAAATCAAGAAAACCTTCACGTTCCGGAATTACTATCAAACGATGGCCTTTGTGAATGCGTCGGCCTATGTGTCGCATCAGGAGGACCATCATCCGGATCTGCAGGTGGGCTACAAGACCTGCGGCGTGACCTACTCCACGCATGCGATCGGCGGTCTTTCAGAAAACGACTTTATCTGCGCCGCCAAGCTGGATGCGCTGGTGGGTTGAGTACCGCGCGCGCGGGAAGCGCGCAGTGTTTTCAATGTATACGTCGAGCACCCCATTGTTGGATGCTGACCTGGGGGACTGCCTTTTTTAATTCAGAACTGATTCTTCTTGTCGCGTTTCTTTTGTTTTTTCTCTTTTGGCGTAAGTTTGGCCTTCTTCTGCTGTTCTCTTTTCCCTTTGTCTTTTTTCCCTGTGTCTCCCATGACCTGATCTCCTTTTATGATTTACACCCCGCTTGTGAGTGAGACGCCTGTTGCGAGGATAGCACGGTTGCGAGCGTGAACGAGCGCAAAGGACGGCTCGAACGGACTTTTCGGCACGCGAAGCGTTCCGCAAGATCTTGTGGCCGAAAGGAGTCCAGATGGGGTGGTTTACTCAGGGAATACCTTTTTATATGAGGTTCATATAAAAATTGCGTGAGCCAAAACGATGATGGAACCGACGAGTTTAAAGACTTTTGAGGGTTTACGCGCCGCCAAGCTGGATCGTCTGCTCGTTTAAGCGGGCTTAAGCGGAGTGGTGTACTTGTTGATAATGTCGATCAGGGCCTGCCGGCTGACCGGCTTCGGAATATAGTCGTTCATGCCGCTGTCGATGCACATCTGCTTGTCGTCCTTCATGGCATGGGCGGTGATGGCGATGATGGGCAAATCACACATGGGAGATTTCATGGCGCGGATTTTTTCGGTGGCCTCGAATCCATCCATGATGGGCATCTGGCAGTCCATGAGCACGACATCGTAGGTTTCTCGTTGAACCTGCTGAATGGCGTCCTGTCCATTTTCGGCGGTGTCGACCTGGCAGCCCGCCTTGCGCAGGATGGCCGTGGCCACATTCTGATTCACGGCATTATCCTCGACCAGCAGCACGCGGGTATTGGGTTTGGTCACGATCTTGGTTTTTCCGCTTTCGTCATCCCTTCCGGTTGCCGGGGCGGTGGTTTGCCGCAGGGTGAGGTTGAAGAAGAAGGTGGAGCCTTTGCCCGCGGAGCTGATCAGGCCCATCTTGCCGCCCATCAGTTCGACCAGCTTCTTGCTGATGGCCAGCCCCAAGCCGGTGCCGCCGTAAAATCGCTTGCTGGACCCGTCGACCTGGGTGAACTTATCGAAGATGGTGGCTTGTTTATCCTTTTCGATGCCGATGCCCGTATCGATGACCTGAAAGTAGAGTTCGGCTCGGTTGTCGGCAATGTTGTGGCATTCGATATTGAGGGAGACCGAGCCCTGATGAGTGAACTTGAGCGCATTGCCGATCAGATTGATAAGAACCTGCTCCAGAAGACCCTCATCGCCGACCACATAGCGCGGCACGCTTTCCTGGCAGTTGCATGACAAGGTCACCTTTCTCTCGTCAACCTGGGAACAGAACATTCCCTGGAGGGTTTTGCACATGTCGCGCAGGTCGATGGAGGATTCCCTGACGTCCATTTGTCCGGCTTCGATTTTTGAAATATCGAGCACGTGGTTGATGATTTTCAGCAGTCCGCTGGTCGACTGGAGAATGGTATCCACGCAGTTGGTTTGCTCGTCGGTGAGCAGGGTGTCGGCGATTAGCTGCGCCATGCCGACGATGCCGTTCAGGGGCGTGCGGATCTCATGGCTCATGTTTGCCAGAAACTCGCTCTTGGCCTGACTGGCTTTTTCAGCACTCACCCGGGCTCCTTCCGCCAGCTCCCGGGCCTCCTCTGCCATTTTGCGCGCCGAGTCGATTTGTTCCTCGGCCTCCTTGCGAATGGTCACATCGCGAACGTGTAGTTGGAGCACCGTATCTCCCCCGATATTCTGAAGGGCTCCGGTCATTTCGACTGGGGCGACTTTACCGTTGGAATCCAGGCTGACGCCTTCGCACTGCTTCATGCTGCCGGAAAATAATTTGCGCAGGTTGGATTCCACCTCGCCTTTCATCTCCGCGGGCGAGAGATCGAAGACGGTTTTGGTCAGCAATTCGGCCTTGGTCATTTTTAGCAACTCACATGCGCGCGAGTTTACCGACACAACCTGACCGTTCCTTTCCAGCACGAAGACCGCATCGGGCGAGTTTTCAAAAATCTGGCGAAGCCGCTCTTCGCTTTCGGCATAATGGCGGGTACGCTCGTCGACAATGCGCTGCAGCTTACGGTTCCAGGCCAAGACGATATAAATGATGGCCGCTCCGCCGGTTAAAAGAAGCGCGGTCACCAGAAGAATGGTCTTGATCGGGAATACCCGACGGGCATGTTCGGAGCCCAGCCACTTCGCCGTGATCTTGTTGAGGGTGCCGTGCTCGCGGGCATGATCCAGACCCTTGTTGAGAATCGCCAAAAGGCCTTTGTTCCCTTTTGCGACCGCAAAGCCCAATTGTCCCGTAACGATGGGTTCGCCGACCACCTTCAGATCGGTCTTCCCGGAAGTGGATAAATAGTGTTGCGTCATCACTTCGTTTCCGATCATGGCATCCGCCTTGCGGGAAACGATTAGCTCAACACACTCCTCGACCGAGGGCACAAACCTGATCTTGCAGCGGACGCGGGCCTTCTGCAAAGCCTCCATGGCACGGCCGGACCCGACGATGGCCACTTCGCGATCCTCCAGATCATTCAGGCTGCGGATATCGTTGCAGGTATCGTGGACATAGATCGCGGCGGTGGTTCGCGCGATGGGGTGTGAAAAGTGAAAATCATCATCCTTGTCGGATGAATAGATTAGGGTGGTCAGGGCATCGGCTTGCCCGCTCCGCACCATCTCCATGGCCTCGTTCAACGGGGCGACCTCGAAGCAGACCTTGAACCCCAGTTCGGTCGCCATCCATTGGATGAGTTCAACATCCATTCCGTTGACCTGGTTTTTATGGACAAACTCGAATGGAGCGAAGTCGGGCTGCGCGACAATGATGAATTCTTTTATCCGGGGGGGCTGCGATGGGTCCACCTGGGCATCATTCACCGCCACAGCCTGTGAGCAGGCTGCCAGGCAAACCACGCTGATCCAGCGGTAAATCGAAGTTGTCATAAGAGAATAAGTTCTCATTACTATATGTATCGGTCCTAAAACGGTAAATATAAACAAGGCTTTAATCACCGACCCGCAACTAGGACTTTGAAGCCGTTAAAATTTCCCTTATAAACGCATTTGCTATGCCAAAACTGACCACGGTTGCCCATGTGATGCGTCGTTTTTCTTTCCAGAAATGGGGAGGAACGGAGAGCGTGGTCTTCAATCTGGCTCGCGCACTTGAACGCAGGGGGGTCAAAAACCGCATCTGCTGCACCGACATGCTCTCCACCCCGGGGGTTGAAACCCATGAATCCGTTGAGGTGCATCGTTTCCGGTATCTTTTTCCGTGGATTGGATTATCAAAGGCCGCCCGGGAACAGCTGATTCTGAAGGGGGG